>CAZYYC010000015.1:14714-21471 GCA_964650935.1 uncultured Anaerolineales bacterium | reverse complement strand
TCTCGCACCCTTCCTCGTAGACGTCGCTCGCTTCCTCCAGAGAGATGATGTGCGATGTGCCGTAGCGCTCTTTGGACAACCTCTTCTTACGCCTGCGGATCCGGCCATCGAGCTGGATCACGACATCGTACTCGTACCGGACGCCGGCGATCACGATCCATCCAAAGCCGGCCTGGTCAATCTGCGGTCGCATCACTTACCTCCCTAGGCCGCTGTCTCGGATACCTCCAGCGTCGATGTGCAGTTCGGGCAGCGCGTAGCGGCAAGCGGGATCTCCGAGAGGCAGAACGGGCACTTCTTCGTCTTCGGCGCGGGAGGCTCGGCCTCAGGCTTAAGCTTGTTGATCTGGCGGACCAGTAGGAAGATCACGAAGGCGACAATCAGGAAGTTGATGATGTTGTTGATGAAGAGGCCATAGTTGATCGTTGGGGCACCCGCCTCTTGGGCTGCCGTGAGCGTAGGGTAGCTCACATTGGACAGATTGATGTAGAGCTGTGCGAAGTCGACCTTGCCGGCGATCAGGCCTATCGGCGGCATGATCACGTCGTTGACCAGTGATTGCACGATGCTGTTAAAAGCCCCACCGATGATCACACCAATCGCCAGATCGATCACATTGCCGCGAGCGATGAACTTCTTGAACTCTTTTAGCATCCCACCGACCTCCTTGAGCTAAGCGTTGGTTGCGGAACAATAGGGACCCACGCAGACAAGCCAGGCACGGCCTCATCAGGTCAGTTCGCAGGTCACGTCGAAACTGCGGTCTCAACCTGCCCGGCACGGATCAACTGTCGGCAGTCTGCAGCGTCTCACACTGACCTCAGTATAGGGGGATCCTCCAGCCCGTCAATCACCACCAAGCCTACACCAGCGGCAACTTGCCCGCATGACCACTTCGATATATCCTTTGGGTACGCTATCTGGTTAACAAACTAGCTTACCGATCGGAGGTCATCCATGGCACTAGAGGACAAAGATCCCACAGTGACCGAGCAGCCTGACGCCGACATCGTTTCCGCCATCCACGTCCGACTCTGCGACGGCAGGCTGAGTTGCACAGACGCCTTTGCCGTCGCCGAGGAATATGCGTGCTCTCCATCTGTCGTCGGAGAGGCCGCGGACCATCTGCAGTGCCGGCTCTACCGCTGCCAACTTGGCCTGTTTGGCTATCCCAACAAACAGGGATGGCAAGCAAGCGGCGTGACGGACCTGGACGTTCCTGACGGTCTGCAAGAGACGATCACCGCCCTGTCCAAGCAGAGAGGCAGCCTGACGTGCCGTGACGCCTGGAACCTCGCCCGGACCTTCAGGATGCCACGCATGCAGGTCGGATGGGTAGCAGAGAAGCAGGGCGTCAAGATCACTGCCTGTCAACTTGGGGCTTTTTGAGCATCGAGAGGGAAGCCTATGCCCTCCGTTTGCCTGCGCTGCCGGCCTCCTGCCGGCAGCACCCTTGGACCGCGTTCTAGTGTAGCATCACGACCCTGAGGAGGAAACCGTATGGCCGTGAAGAAGATCAAACCCGTACCCGCTGATATCGACATCGCCCAGGCTGCAGACGTCCGCCCCATCTACGAGATCGCAGCCGATGTGGGGCTCAGTGAATCCGACCTCGAGCTCTATGGCAACTACAAAGCCAAGGTCCACCTCGACGTGCGAGAGAAACTAGACGCACGCCCCAACGCCAAGTACATAGATGTGACCGCCATCACCCCGACTCCCTTGGGAGAGGGCAAGACAACGACGACCATCGGGCTGACCCAGGCACTTGGTCATCTCGGTCACAAAGCCATCGCTGCGATCCGGCAGCCCTCTATGGGCCCCACCTTCGGCATCAAAGGCGGGGCGGCAGGTGGCGGCTACAGCCAGATCGTGCCGATGCAGGACTTCAACCTGCATCTAACCGGCGACATTCACGCGATCAGTGCTGCTCACAATCTGTGCGCCGCAGCCATCGATGCGCGCATCTACCATGAGAGCCGCTGGAGCGACGCCTTCTTCGAGCGCCAGGGCTTGCGCAAGCTGCACATCGATCCCTACTCCATCACGTGGAATCGCGTGATCGACATGAACGATCGTGCCGTGCGCAACGTCATTCTCGGACTGGGCGCCAAGGGCGACGGCCCCGTCCGGCAGAGCGGCTTCGATATCAGCGTCGCGAGCGAGCTGATGGCGATTCTGGCCCTCACCACCAGCCTTGAGGACATGCGCGAGCGGATCGGTCGCATCGTGATCGGCACCGACGACGCCGTCAGGAACCCCCAGCCCATCACGGCGGAGGATCTGGGCGTGGCGGGCGCGATGACGGTGCTGATGATGGAGGCGATCATGCCGAACCTGCTGCAGACCCTGGAGGAGCAGCCCGCCTTCGTCCACGCCGGCCCCTTCGCGAACATCGCCCACGGCAACTCCTCCGTCATCGCCGATCAACTGGGCATCAAGATGGCCGATTTCCTCGTCACCGAGTCCGGCTTCGGCGCCGACATCGGGATGGAGAAGTTCTTCGACATCAAGTGCCGCGCATCGGGGCTCGTCCCCAGTGCTGTCGTTCTGGTGGCGACCGTACGTGCGCTCAAGATGCACGGAGGCGGCCCGCGCGTCGTTCCGGGCCGCGACCTGGACAAGGCCTATATTGAGGAAAACCTTGAGCTGCTCAGAGCCGGCGCCGACAATCTGAAGGCCAACATCGCCATCGCCCGCAGGTTCGGCATCCCCGTCGTGGTCGCCATCAACGCCTTCCCGACGGATTCACCTGCAGAGTGGGACGTCGTCCGCGAAGCGGCACTGGAGGCGGGAGCCTTCGATGCCGTCGTGACGCAGCACTGGGCAGAAGGGGGCGAAGGTGCCGCCGACCTCGCAGAAGCGGTGGTCCGGGCTACAGAAGCCCCTTCGGACTTCCGCTTCCTGTACGATGTCGAGCTGCCCATCAAGAAGAAGATCGAGACGCTTGCCACCGAGATCTATGGCGCCGATGGCGTTGACTACAGCTCTGAAGCCGAGGCCAAGATCAAGCTCTACACCGATCTGGGCTACGACAAGGTTCCCATCTGTATGGCCAAGACCCACCTTTCGTTGAGCCACGAGCCCTCCTGGAAAGGCGTGCCCAAGGGCTATACCTTCCCCATCCGCGATATCCGGGCCAGCGTCGGCGCCGGTTTCCTCTATCCGTTGGCTGGAGAGATGCGAACGATGCCCGGGCTGCCAAGCTATCCGAACTTCATCAACATCGACATCAAGGACGGCAAGATCGTCGGCCTGTCGTGACGGTCGATGAGGACCGGGACGTCCCGATCGGACTCGGGGCGTCTCAGAGCAAGGAGAGACTATGAGTGCTAACCTGATTGACGGAAGCGCAATTGCCAAGACCATTCAAGAGGAAGTCGCGACCGAGGTCACGCGACTTAAGGCCGAGCACGACCTCGTACCGGGACTCGCCACGGTTCTCGTGGGCGACAATCCTGCGTCACAGACCTACGTGCGCATGAAGCAGCGCCGCTGTGGTGAGGTCGGTATCCACTCCGTGGGCGTTGACCTCCCCGGTGATGCTTCTCAGGGCGAGGTAGAGACCATCGTGGCGGAGCTCAATGCCGATGCGACGATCCACGGCATCCTCGTGCAGCTCCCGCTGCCCAACCACCTGGACGAGGAGCGGATTCTGAGCGCCATCGACCTCGCGAAGGATGTCGACGGATTCCACCCCATCAATATCGGACGGCTGGCCATGAAGGGACGCGACCCTCTATTCGCACCAGCGACGCCGGCGGGCATCATCGAGCTGCTGGATCGCATCGCTGTGCCGATCGAGGGCAAAGAGGCTGTCGTCTTAGGGCGCAGCAACATCGTGGGCTTGCCCGTCTCGATGCTGCTGCTGAAGCGCAACGCGACCCTCACTATCTGCCACTCGCGCACGCAGGATCTTCCCGCAGTGGTCAGACGCGCCGATATCCTGATTGCGGCGGTGGGTCGCGCCGAGATGGTTAAGCGCGACTGGGTTAAGCCCGGCGCTGTGGTGATCGACGTAGGCATCAACCGCGTGGATGACGCCTCCGCGAAGCGTGGCTACCGTCTGGTAGGTGATGTGGCGTTCGACGAGGTCAAAGAGGTGGCAGGTTGGATCACGCCGGTGCCCGGTGGTGTCGGACCGATGACTATCGCGATGCTGCTTCAGAACACCTTGAAGGCCGCCTCACGCGCCGTGCAGGACAAGTAGTCGCAACCTGCTCCGCATCACACCTGACAACCCGAGAGGCCCTTGGACGTCGGCCTCTCGGGTTGTGTCGTCTCCCCACTCAGGGCGTCATTCGCGTCGGGCAGGTGGTTCAACCCCGCAGTGCCGACCCGTCTCCATCAGCCGCTCATAGACACTCAGGGGTAGCGGCACGCCCAGGCGCTCGCATTCAGCCTCAGACTCCGCCTCCTTCAGCCCGGCGAAGTAGACGCGATCCGCACCCTCCGCGGGTTGCTGGGTCCGCAACGAGGTCAACAGCCGGTCCATATCCGCCCGAAAGGCGTGCGGATCACGGAAGGTGTCGATGCGAATCGCGCCGAAAAAGTGGCTAACGCGCGCGCTCGATCCCGGGGTGTCGGCGATTTCGGGCCCGAAGCCGCCACCCGACAGCACGCCACAGAGGATATCTACCATCACCGCCAAGCCAAATCCCTTGTGACCCCCAGAGAGCTCACCGATCCCCCCCAGCGGCAAGATGCCGCCACCCAGTTGATAGGTGAGGTTGTGCAGGATCCGGGCGGGATCGATGGCCGAACGACCCTGATCATCTACGGCCCATCCGTCAGGTAGCGCCTTGCCCGATCGATCGTAGACCTCTACTTTGCCGCGCGTCACCACCGTCGTGGCCATATCGAGCACAAAGGCGCCTGCCGTACCGGCGGGCGCAGCGAACGCTAAAGGATTGGTGCCGAAAGCCAGGTCGCGACCGAAAGTCGGCACCCCCAGCGCCGCAGTGTTCGTCATCGCGAAGCCGATCATGTCCGCCTCAAGCGCCATCATCGCGTAGTAGCCCGCGATCCCAAAGTGGTTGGAGTCTCGAACGCAGCCGAACGCAGCCCCAGCGTCGGCGGCCTTGGCCATCACGCTGCGCATCGTCCGCGCGCTCACCGGCGCACCCATCGCTCCGCGCGCGTCGATCAACAGCGAGGACGGCGTCTCACGGATCGTGTCCGGCGCTGCGTCCGCACGCATTAGGCCGATCTCCAGGCCATGCACGTATCTCGGGAGACGCGCGACCCCGTGAGAAGGAATGCCCCGTGCATCCGCGGCGACCAGCACGTCAGCCGCCACCCACGCATCGTCCCGGGGCAACGAGAGTGACTCAAAGACCCGCGCGCAGAACGCCAAAAGGGCCTGCCGTTCGACTCTGACCGTCGTGATATCCATGCGCTTCTCCTTGTGCAGAATGGGCGAATCTCACCGGGCGCATTTGCCAAACACGTGAGCTATGACATAATAGCACAATCAAGGTCGATATCCCAAGGAGAGAGTGATGTTCGTCAAAGATAGGATGACCCAGAATCCGGTGACGGTCACACCCGACACGTCCGTGTCCGAAGCACTCAACATCATGCGGCAGCACAAAGTACGCCGTATGCCCGTCGTCGACAAACAGGGACACCTCGTAGGCATCGTTGCCGAGAAGGACCTGCTTTACGCCTCGCCTTCACCTGCTACCAGCCTCAACGTCTATGAGATCGGGTACCTCTTGTCCAAACTCAAGGTCAAGGAGATCATGGCCAAGACCGTGGTCACCGTCACCGAGGACGTTCCCCTGGAGGAAGCCGCGCGGATTATGGTCGATAGCGGCGTCGGGGGTCTGCCGGTGGTTCGGGACAGAACGGTTGTAGGCATCATTACCGAGACGGACATCTTCAAGACCCTGCTGGAGATGATGGGGGCTCGCGATGAGGGCATTCGGCTGACGATCCTTGTCCGTGATGAGCCGGGCACACTGAGCCGGATCGCCGGTTCGATTGCGGCAGCCGGAGGCGACATCGTCTCCTTGGGCACGTTCTATAGCGATGAGCATCGTCATGGGCTGTTGGTGGTGAAGGTCCTCGGCGTACCCACCGATGCGCTGGTGGAGGCGATGCGCAACATTGGCGCCGAAGTCCTCGACGTTCGGCTGACCTGACTCGATGGACTCGGCCATTCAAGCAGCCGTGACCTAACAGACATGCGCATAGGCCTCGTCTCCGACACACACAATGACCAGAGCAGCGTCAGGCGAGCCCTTGCGCGACTAAGGACCGAGGGGATTACGCGCGTCTTTCACGCCGGTGACGTCACGAGCGCCGTCACCTTGCGGCTCTTTGATGGATTTGATGTCTGGATCGCGCAGGGCAATATGGACCACGACCCCGGTCTGACGCACACCGCGCTTGAGCTCTTCGGACCCGGACGATTTCGAAGAGTGCACACGTTGGCACTTGAGGGGACGTCGATCGCCATCATCCACGATGTCGACGCGGTACAGGCACGACAATTGGTGCTTACCCGCGCAACCCAGATTATGGTGGTCGGGCACACACACCGTCGACGTGATGAGCAGGTCGAGAGCACCAGGATCATCAACCCTGGCGCTCTCGGCAACACACGATGGGATCCGCCGTGCTTTGCCATCCTGGATCTGATCCACGGCGATCTCAGCTGGGTAGAGCTGTAGCGCAACCAAGGCTCGGCCCATTCATGAAGGCAAAGGAATAAGATCCATTACGATGACCACGCCGACCCGACCGATCGTCC
>CAZYYC010000015.1:2335-14704 GCA_964650935.1 uncultured Anaerolineales bacterium | reverse complement strand
CGAATCGTCGATCTGCATAAGCGCTATGGTGATCTCGAGGTCCTCAAGGGGGTTTCCCTGGAGATCGCACGTGGAGAGGTGGCTGTTATCATCGGCCCAAGCGGCACCGGCAAGAGCACCCTGCTGCGCTGTATCAACCAGCTTACCGTTCCGGACTCGGGCCAGGTATGGCTGGACGACATCGAAGTCACCTCACCCGAGTGCGACATCAACCGCTGTCGAGCCGAGGTTGGGATGGTCTTCCAGGACTTCAATCTGTTCAACCACCTCACAGCCGTCAACAACGTCGCCATCGGTCCGATCAAGGTCAAGCGCATCCCCAAGGACGAAGCCCGCCAACTAGCGCTAGCGGAGTTGACACGTGTTGGGCTGGACGATAAGGCAGATGCGTATCCGGGTCAGCTCTCAGGGGGTCAGAAGCAACGCGTCGCGATCGCCAGGGCACTGGCGATGAAGCCGAAGGTGATGCTTTTTGACGAACCCACATCTGCGCTGGATCCCGAGCTGATCGGCGAAGTGCTGACCGTGATGAAGAAGCTCGCGGAGGAGCACATGACGATGTTGGTCGTCACTCATGAGATGGGCTTCGCCAAGGAAGTATCCAACCGCATCATCTTCATGGAGGGCGGCAGCATCGTTGAGGAAGGTCCTCCCGCACAGCTGTTCTACAATCCGCACCACCCGCGCACAGCGGAGTTTTTGGGGAAGATCACAGAGCTGTATGGTGACGAGTCGTCCGAGGAACAGGAGAACGCCTGACCTATGGGCAGCCTGAGCGATTTCTGGGCGATGATCTGGCCCAGCCTCGGCGAGGGCCTGGCTGTGACCCTCAGGCTGAGTGTCGGAGCGTTGATCATCGGTTTCCTGCTCGGACTACCCACAGCGCTGCTGCGCGTCTACGGAAGTCGCCCCCTGCGCGCCATCGCCACGGCTTACGTGGATCTGATCCGCGGCACGCCACTCCTGGTGCAGCTCTTTTTCGTCTACTACGGGCTCGCCGATCCGGGACTCAACGCTATCGTCATCAATCTGGGTCTCCCCAGCGGCTTTCTTGTGCTGCGGCCCATGACCGCGGCCTACATCGCACTAGGGCTGAACAGCGGCGCTTACCAGGCCGAGTACTTTCGCGGCGCGATACAGGCCATCGGGTCGGGCCAGACCCTGGCTGCGCGGGCGCTGGGTATGACACGCTCCCAGGCGATCATCAACGTCATCCTGCCGCAGGCCCTTCGGATCGCAGTGGCACCCTGGTCCAACGAGGTCGCCTACATGGTCAAGTACACTTCCATCGTCTCGTTGATCGCGGTCGCCGACCTCTTTGGCCAGGCGCGACGCATTATGAGCCGGCACTACAACCAGATGGTCATGTTACCCTTCGTCGGTGTCATCTACCTGATTATCGTGCTCCTGATGACATGGATCATGCACCACGTTGAGCGCCGCGCGCACATCCCCGGCCTCGAGGTAGAAAGCGGTCGCACTTGACGGATCGTCCCGACGAGTTGACGCCGGCGCGACCACTCCGCCCCGCCATCCCGGCGTCACGCCTCCCTTCTCGCCGGCTAGCTAACCTCTATCTGGTCTTCGGCATCCTAATGCTGATCTTCTCCGGTCGCTCGGAGACCGATGCCCTGGCCCGCTATGCCATCGGTATTCTGGTCGAGCTGGCCTTAGCGGGCGCCGCCCTGCTATGCCTATGGCGTGAACGGCTCCCGATTCGCCGGATGGCGCGCCTTCAAGGTGCCGAACCGCGCGCCGTCGTGTTGGCCCTGGTTGCCGTCCCCGGACTCTGGATGACCGGTATCTCACTGAATCTGCTGTCGAGGGCCGTCTTCGGCTACACGACACCCGTGACGCCCGCGCAGTTCCCGCGCACGGGACTCGAAGCCATGGCGCTCGCGCTCACCACCGTCATCGTAGCCCCGCTCTGTGAAGAGGTGATGTTCCGCGGCTACATCCAGCGAGCCTACGAGCAACGGCATCCATGGATCGGCGTCGTGACCGGTGGTCTGATCTTCTCGCTTTACCATCTTCGCTTCCAGGGCCTCTTCAGCCTGCTCCCGGTCGCGCTCGCGCTGGGCCTCATCGCTTGGCGCACAGAGTCCCTCGTTCCTGCCATAGCGTTGCACGCCGGCTTCAACGCGATCGCCACACTGCTCCTGATCGCCACGAGTTTCGCGTCGGCCAGAGTCGTCAGCCTCCTGACCTTTGGCCTCGTCTCCGTCGGTATGTTAGCGCTTCCCGCTTCCTACGCGGCGCTCTGGCTCCTATGCACCACCACCGCGCCGGCGACCATCTCTTCTCCTCAGACGCGCCGAGGTCACGCGTGGGCGATCCCCTTGGCCGTACTGCTGGCGATCTATGCTTATGCTTCCGCCACTGAGGTCCTGATCCACCGTTTTCCGGAAGCGGTCCTCGACGACAGCATCGACCTCAGTGTCCCCGTTCAGTGGCAGTCTCACATGCGCTGGACCTACGACATTGTCGATCGACTGGGCCATCCCGTCGGCGAGGCCATGTGTACGACCGAACCGGCGTTGGGGATCATCGTGCTGGCCTGCGACGCTGCTCACGAG
This sequence comes from uncultured Anaerolineales bacterium, assembly GCA_964650935.1. Lineage (GTDB taxonomy): Bacteria > Chloroflexota > Anaerolineae > B4-G1 > SLSP01 > PWVB01. The sequence continues at coordinate 12,128 of CAZYYC010000015.1, read as the reverse complement.
GTCGTCGACTTGGTGGCGCAAGTGCCGACGTGGGGAGGCCGACGTGCCGATGGCGCGTCAGACGACGCCTACGACACCCTCCGGCAGCTTCCCTTTGGCTTGAACAACCTGACCCAGGTGCTCTATGCCGACGCCACGTCCTGGCACATGGTCGCCACGTGGACCTCACCGGCGTTGACCTTGGAGAGGCTCCACATGGAGCTGCAGCGAGGCAACCTGCAGGTCACTGAGCTTCACTTCCCGACGCCCGGTGCGGAGGATCTCCCCACCTCCCCGGACCGTCAGGATGATCCGGACGACGTGCAGCCTGGAGCCCCCCCCACGCTGATCGGCCATGAGTGGGCTTGGCGACTTCAAGCCCTGCCCTTCCGACTCCCCTATGGAGCGCGAGTCGCGGTGATCCAGTCTGACACGCGGGGCGTGCTACACCGGACTGACGGTTTCCTCCAGGTGCAAGGAGGGGAGCCCGTCTGGACTCCCAGCGGAAACCACATAACATGGAAAGTGCGCCTGACATGGGACGCTCCAAACGGCGACCCGCAGTCGCAGACAGCCTGGTATGATGCGCAGGCGCCGCACACGCTTGTGCGGCTGGATGACGCCGCGGTGAGCTATGTATTGGCAGCAGTCGAAGAAGCGCACCCATAACAGGGCACAACGAGTGAGCGAGCTATGATCTACTACATAGAGTCGGATGCCAAGGCATTGCGGCAGCTGGTCGAACGGCAGGTGCTCGCCTGGCCGAAAGTGACCATGCGGCGCATGTTCGGTTGCCCTGCCTATCTAGCCGACGGCAAGCTGTTCGCCTTTCTGGTCACTCACGGCATCGTGATCACACAGGTACGCAAACGTGACCGCGAGGAGCTGGAAGCCAAGTACACAGTCGAGCCCTTTAGGGCCGGGGAGCGGGAGATTGAACGCTGGGTGCAGGTGACGGTTGATGACCTTGAGCGCATCGACCGCGTGATGGCGTTTGTGAGGAAAAGCTACGACACTGTGATGAGGTACTAGACGGCACCTCCTCTCGCTTCAAGAGAAGAGTACGCTAGCCGGTGTCAGCTGGTGGCACCGCACGAGGCCCGTCAATCGGCAGAGCAACGGTGAAGGTACTGCCCCACCCCACCTCGCTCTCGACCCAGATCTGACCTCCGTGAGCTTCCACCACCAACTTGCAGAAGGGCAGGCCAAGCCCGGTGCCCCGACGACGCCCACGGATCGAGGGGATCTGCTGGAATTTCTCGAAGAGCTGGGCCCGGGCCTCGACGGGGATCCCGGGACCGGTGTCGCGCACACTGATCACCACGCGCCCGGCACCCACCCGGCTACCGTCCGGCTCGGCTCGCAGTACAATCTCACCGCCGTCGGGCGTGAACTTGAGGGCGTTGTCGACGAGGTTGGCCAAGACGCGCGTCATCAGGGACCGATCTGCAGACAGGGTCGGGAGCTCCCGAGCACTGTCGACCTGAAGCTCAATGCCATGCGCAGCCGCCGCCGGTCGATAGCGCGCCGCAATCTCCCTGAGCAGCTCCGGCAGCTGTATGTCCTCGCAGTTCATCGGCAACTGCCCCCGCTCGAGCTGGCCGATGTCAAGCAGATCATCGATCAAGGTCATCACTCGATCACCGCTGCGCTGCGCGATGCCGACAAGGCGCGCAATCTGATCCGTCCAGCCACCCTCTTCAGCGGACGCGCCCCCCTCCCCTGGAGGCTCGAAGGACTCTATACGCTCCTCGATCATCGCGAGGCTCGCCGAGATCAGAGACATGGGCGACCGCAGGTCGTGGACCAGCATACCGGTCAGGTCATCGCGCAGACGCGCCAACTCAAGTTCCTCGGTTAGGTCACGGAAGATCAGTAACCAGCCCGTGATCCGCCCCTGGGTATCACGCACCGGCGTGAGCGCTCTGCTGACGTGCCGACCCGAGGGCTGCAGCACGACCACGGCATCAGCCTGTTCGGCTTCGCCCCGCCGCAATCGTGCGCAGTCCGCTTCCAGCTCCTCCATGGTGTAGCAGATGCGCCGAACCACGGCTTCACCATCCAAGCGCAGGGCATCAACGGGGTGGCGCATGACGTCGCTCTGCGCCACATCAATGAGGTCGGCCATAGCACGGTTGATCGTCACCAAGCGCAGGGCAAGATCGAGCAGGATGACACCATCGTGCGTGGTACGCAGCACGGAGTCGAGTTCCTGCACCCTGCGGGCAAGTGCTTCGTCGGTGCGTTCATACAGCCGCGCGTTTTCGATGGCTATCGCGGCTTGCGCTCCGATCGTCTTCAGGATGTCCAGGTGCGAGCGATCAAAGAGCGCAGGCGCCGTGTATGATTGAACGGCGATGACACCCAGGACGTCTTCGCCTGCCACAATCGGCACGCCGAGCCAAGACTCGGACGCCCGTCCGTGGCGTTCGAGACCCAACGCCTCAATGTGACGTCCGACGTCGCGAGGGATCAGCAGTGGTTCGCCCGTCTCAACGATATATTCGGTCAGACCGCGACGCGCTCGACGTGATCTACCCACCCGGCGGACCCCCTCCTCAACCGTGATCGGGAAGGAGACCTCACCCGTATCCGCGTCGTAGAGCGCGACATAGAAAGAGTCAGCAGGCATCAGGTCCTGCACCTGCTCGTAGACGGCTGTCACAACACGCTCCACATCCAGACTGGCGCTCAATGCCTGACCGACCGCCTGAAGGCCACTGAGCTCGCGGATGCGACGTTGCAGTCGCCGGCTAGTGACACCGAGCGTGTGCGTGATCCAGGAGGTGACCACCAGAGCCAGAGCGAAGAGGGTGAAGAAACCCCAGCCCAAGCGCGTGTAGACAATCGCGACGAGCGGCGCCCAGATCATCGGCCCGCCCTCATAGGCAATCACCACCGGGACGGAGTGTAGATAGGTCTGTAGCGCGTCACGGCTGCGCGCGGCGAAATAGCCCGCTACCAGGGCATGGTTGACGGCTAGATAGACGACCGCACTCAACACGAGCAACCAGACCACCGGCGGCCCAACGTCACGTAGCGGGACTTGGCCACCCAAGGACTCAAAGGCCAACGCCGCAGCGAAGATACCGAGGCTGTGCATCGCGAAGTTGAGTGCTGTCGCCTCGACCAGAGCAGGTCCTCTGGGCTCCTGCAACTCGGGATGCAGGCGTCCGCGCCGATAGCGAACCACCGCATAGGCCAGAGAGGCCACCAGCACAGCCCACCCCGTCGCGACCTTGCCCATCACGAGGTAGGCAGACGCCACCGTCATCGGCATCAGCGAGACGTCACCTCCGCCGACGGGCACGCTGTAGGCACTGGCAAACGCGATCAGGAGGCTGAAGGCCAGCAGGAGGGGGAGACTGCACAGCGCGGCTCCCGGCTGGACGCTCACGGCGACCAGCATGATCATCGCAAGCAGGCCGAGCAAAAGAGAAAGCCTGTAACGCAGCGTATAGGTCATCGGCGCCACCTGTCCATTTGACGGTACATTATAGCATAGGATCCCAGACATGCTGCGAATGCGTGCTTGAACGAGTCCGCTCAGCGCCGCTATCGTCTGTCCTAGAACTTGCTGCGCCTACGGGTCAGCGCTAGAATGCTGTGGACACATCACAGACCCACGACCTGAGCGTGAAGCGCGACGGTCGACATTCAATCCGAGGAGGAGACACACACCAACATGAATGACAGACCTGATGCTCCGAGGGCCGTGGTCGTCGACACGACCAACAGCCCCCATGCTATGCTACAGCCGGTCCCCATCACGGCGGTGACCCTGACCGACAACTTCTGGCGCCGTCGGCGCGAGACGACGCGCACCGTCACTCTGCGCACACAGTACCGACACCTGGAGGACACGGGAAGGATCGACAACTTCCGGCGTGCCGCAGGTAAGCTGGATGTGCCCTTCCAGGGCATCTACTTCAACGATAGCGACGTCTACAAGTGGCTGGAGGCCGCAGCGTGGGCACTCGCCGGTATCGACGACGCCGAGCTGGCGGGGTATGTGGAGACCACGATCACGGCGATCGAAGAGGCGCAGGGAGCCGACGGCTATCTCAACACCTACTTCGTCTACGAAAGGGAGAGCGAGCGCTGGACCAACCTGCGCGACCTCCACGAGCTGTATTGCGCCGGGCACCTCTTCCAGGCAGCCGTGGCCCACTACCGGGCCACCGGTACCACGCGCCTGCTCCACGTCGCGTGCCGCTTCGCCGATCTGATCTGCGAGGTCTTCGGGACCGGCGATCATCAAAAACGCGGCACGCCGGGCCATCCCGAGATCGAAATGGGCCTTGTGGAGCTAGCCCGCGCTACCGGCGAGCAACGCTACCTGGCTCAGGCAGCCTTCTTCCTCGATACCCGGGGCCATGGGGTTATCGGTGGCAGCGCCTATCATCAAGACCATACGCCCTTTCGAGAGGCTGACCGGCTCACAGGGCACGCCGTGCGCGCCCTCTACCTCAGCGCGGGTGCGACCGACATCCTCGCCGAGACCGGGGAGGGCGACCTGCGCAACGCCTTGGAACGGCTCTGGCAACGGATGGTCACGCGTCAGGTCTATATTACGGGTGGACTCGGCGCACGCCATCAAGGCGAGGCCGTAGGCGCCGACTACGAGCTGCCTAACGCCCGGGCCTATGCCGAGACCTGCGCCGGCATCGCTAACGCGATGTGGGCGTGGCGCATGCTCCAGCTCGATGGCGACCCGATCTATGCCGAGATGATGGAGCGAGCGCTCTACAACGCCGCGCTCCCAGGCATCTCGCTGGACGGCACAGCCTACTTCTACGTCAACCCGCTAGCATCCGACGGTCGGTCGGATCCTGGCGGCACGGTGGTTCAACGGCAGCCGTGGTTCGGTTGCGCCTGTTGTCCTCCCAACATCGCCCGCACGCTCGCGCAGATGCCGGGGTACCTCTATGGCGTCAGCGATGACACCCTCTGGCTCCACACCTATGCCGCCAACGAGGCTGAGATTGCCCTACCGGGTGGTCAGGTCGTGAAGGTCATCCAGCGCACGCTCTACCCGTGGAGTGGGCAGATCACCGTAGAGGTACTGACGCCGGGGGACTATGCCATCGCCGTACGCATTCCGGCGTGGTGCGCAGCCGGCGACAACCTCTCCCCGCCCACGGTCAGTGTGAACGGCACCACGTGTCCGGGGGATGTGATGCCAGGAAGCTACGTGCACGTCAGCCGCACTTGGGCCGTGGGCGACGCCCTCTGCATCCAGCTGCCGATGCCCATCCACCGTACCGAGGCTCACCCTTGGACCCTGGAGAATACCGGTCGCATAGCCCTGATGCGCGGACCGTTGCTCTACTGCCTCGAGGCTACAGACCATCCCGACGTTGACCTGCGCGACATCGTTCTCCCCTCAGGGGCCCAGCTCACGAGCACCTTCCGCAAGGACCTCCTGGGCGGCGTGCAGATCGTCGAGGGTGAGGGCTTCATCGCACCGACCGAGCCCGCCTGGCAGGACACGCTCTATCGACCTGCGGAGAACGTGCCCCCTGCCTTCGACCCGCTCAGGCTGACCGCCGTTCCCTACTTCGTCTGGGGAAACCGTGCGCCCGGCGCGATGCAGATCTGGCTACGGCGGCAGGACTAGCTCAACTGAAACAGCCCGGCGGGCCAGACGACCCGCCGGGACGACTTACCAGGCGCCCGACTGATCCATCATCAGGAAAATGGCACGCCCTCGGCCTCCGATGCCTCCGACGTCAGATCGGCGAGCTTGCCGGTGGCGACGAAAAGCGTGCGTTCTGCCACGTTCGTAGCTCGATCGGCATAGCGTTCGACCGCGTGCGAGGCCCAGATGAGGTGCGTCGCCCGCCGGATCGTGGTGGGATCCTCGAGCATATAGGTCAGGAGCTCGCGGAAGATCTGATCGTGCAACCCATCGACCTCATCATCACGCCCGATGATCTCACGTGCCTTGTCCACGTCGTTGTTGACGAAGGCCCGAACGCCATCGTGGAGCATCTCCGTGGCGATCGACGCCATCCGCGGAAGATCGATAAGGGGCTTGAGGAGCGGCTCCTCGCACACCTTCAACGTGATCTTCGCCACGCCGGCGGCATGATCGCCCATGCGCTCCATCTCCACCGCCACGTGGACGGCCGCCATGATGGTGCGCAGATCGCGGGCAACCGGTTGCTGTGTGGCGATAACGTTGACGCAGTACTGCTCAACCTCATAGCGCAGCTCATTGACGACATCGTCGTCGCGGATCACGGCGAGCGCCAGATCTGCATCTCGTGTCTTCAGCGACTCCATCGCTCGGTGCAGCGACGTATTGACCAACTCCTCCATGTGGAAGAGCATCTCGCGCATCCGGTTCAACTCTTCATCCAGCCCTCGACGGATTGACATCGACCACCCCCTACCATCAACTTCACAGATTGGCTCTAGTATAGGCCCAGCCCGCTAGAGGGCAACCGCAACTGAGGTGCGACCCGAAGGCAGGGTGACGTTGCCCTCATCACGTCCGGTGCTAGAATCAGCCACGAAATCCAGCAAGAAAGTGAAAGGACCTTCCATGACTCTTTATGGCGGCATCGAGGGCGGCGGCACGAAATTCGTCTGTGCTGTCGGCACCGGACCGAAAGACATCCGTGACGAGATCCGTTTCCCAACCGGCGACCCGGAGGACGCCATCGGCAGAGCCGTGGCTTTCTTCCGCACGTTCGACGACCTGGAGTCGGTAGGCATCGCCTGCTTCGGTCCTCTGGACGCCAATCCGAAGTCTCCCACCTTTGGGTACGTCACCACCACCCCCAAACCGGGCTGGGCGCACACCGAGTTCGCCGGCACGGTCGCGCGCGAGCTCGGTGTGCCGGTCGGCTTCGATACGGACGTGAACGCCGCGGCTCTGGCGGAGTACCGTTGGGGGGCGGCTCAGGGACTCGATTCCTGTCTCTACCTCACCGTGGGCACAGGCATCGGTGGTGGTGCCGTCGTCGAGGGGCAGATGATCCACGGTCTGATGCACCCGGAGATGGGCCACCTGCGGATCCCGCATGATCGAGAGGCCGATCCCTACCCCGGCTGTTGCCCCTATCACGGCGACTGCCTGGAGGGCCTGGCATGTGGCCCCGCGATCGAGGGGCGTTGGGGTCAGAGAGCGGAGACGCTGCCGCCCGATCATCCCGCATGGGCGCTCGAGGCCCACTATCTCGCCTTGGGCCTCGCCAACACCATTGTCACCATCTCGCCCCAGCGCATCATCATGGGCGGCGGCGTGATGGAGCAGCTGCACCTCTTCCCCATGATCCGGCAAGAGGTCCGGACGATCCTCAATGGCTACATTCAGTCGCCGCACCTGGAGGACCAGATCGACACCTACATCGTACCGCCCGTCCTTGGCAATCAAGCCGGCGTCTTAGGCGGCATCGCTCTGGCCATCAACGCGGCGAAGGCAGCAGGTCGTTAGCCGGCGACCGATGGCGGCTCGCCCCTGGACCAGCACCTAAGGACTTTACGTGAGAAAGGAGATCCCGTGCGCAACCCGAACCGATGGCTGAGGCTGGCGATCGTCCTCCCCTTTCTAGCCGGCTGTGCCCTCGTGCGTGAGACGCCCACCCCGCTGCCCTGGCTGCCTACGGAGACCACCGTACCGACAGGCGAGCAGCAGCAAATTGAGCCTACGCCAACGCTGGTCCCGGCCACACCGTCACCCACACCGGCGCCGTCCACGCCCACGCCCACGACGACCTCGGAACCGGCAACCGCAACGCCGCCGCCACCGACCGCAACCCCGTCGCCCGAGCCCTCACCCACGGTCTCCGGGCAGGCCATCACCCTGAGTGCTCCCCAGCCCGGTCAGGAGGTGGGGAATCCCGTGCTCGTGCGCGGGCGCGCGAGCCTCTTCCCTTTCGAGGGCACGCTCGTGATCCGCATCTACGATGCCCACGACCGGCTGGCTGCAGAGGTACCGATCATTGCCGAGGGTGAGTACGGCGGGCCTGCCACGTTCGACGTGCCCGTGACCTACGGCGGTGTCCCCGGACCGGGACGGGTGGAGCTCCTCGACTTCAGCGCGATGGACGGCGCCGTCGTGGCGCAGGCAACCCAGAGCGTCACATTGAGCGGTTTCCCGGGCGGCGGCGTCATCGAGCAACCGGCCTTCAGATCCGATGTGACCCTGCCCATGAAGCTTCTCGCCCGCGCCGGGACGCCCGGGGAAGAGGTCAGCGTCGTGGTAAGGTGGGACGATGGCGTAGAGTTCACGCGCACTTTCCCCGTGCTCGCGGGCCTGGACGGACATGGACTCGTCATGGGGTCGCTAGGCCGCACCGACGTTAGTGCCGGACATCCACCCACGCAGCGCGCTGAAGTGGAGATTCGCACGCTGCAGGGCAGCCCGCTGGCGTGGCAGCAGGTACGCGTTCTCGCGCCTGGAGAAGCCGGAACCATGCGCACCCAGGTCTTCTGGGTCGTAGAAGAGGAACTCGTACCTCAGGCGATTTACATTCCGCGGACCCTGGGCATCGGGAGGGCCTCGCTTGAGGCCCTGCTCTGGGGTCCGGTCCCCGGCAACAGCGCCGGGTATGCATCCGCGCTGCCCTCCCCCCAGGATGTGCTCAGCTATCCGGGTCGCGACGCCGGCTGGGGTGAGTGGGTCACCCTGCGCAGTCTGACGATTGTGGACCACGTCGCGTACGCCGATTTCTCGCTCGAACTGAGAGCACACTCAGGCGGTGCGCTGCAGGTCACCCTGATACGACAGCAGATCGAGGCGACGCTCCTGCAGTTCTCCACGGTCGACGACGTCGTCATCACCATCAACGGACAACCCGCGATGCTGGAACCGTAACGCATTGCCAAATCATCGAAGTATGGCATAAAGGGAATGATGCCTATCGGGAGAAGGGCCACGAACTCGTATGGATAACCGTCAAACACTGTCACCGGAGGCCGAACCGGAAGAGCTGGTCCTCGATCGCGCCCTCAGGCCGCGTCGGCTGGACGACCTCATCGGCCAGGACCGTGTGCGTGAGAACCTGCGAATTCTGATCGAGGCTGCTCGCGCACGCTCGGAGCCCGTCGAGCACGTCCTCTTCTATGGTCCGCCCGGATTGGGCAAGACCACCTTAGCCCACATCATCGCGCGCGAAATGGAGGCCGATATCCGCATGACCGCCGGGCCATCGATCGAGCGGGCCGGCGACCTTGCCGCGATCCTCAGTAACCTGCACGAACGGGAGGTCCTCTTCATCGACGAATGCCATCGTCTGGGCAAGGTCGTTGAGGAGATCCTCTATCCGGCGATGGAGGACTTCGCGCTTGACCTCGTCATCGGACAGGGTCCGGGTGCGCGCACCGTGCGCCTCAACCTTCCGCGCTTCACCGTCGTCGGAGCGACGACGCGACTTGCCCTGCTCTCAGCCCCGTTGCGAACCCGTTTCGGCGCCGTCTATCGACTCGACTTCTACGATCAAGCCGCCCTTGAGGACATCGTCTCGCGGGCAGCCACGACCCTGAATGTCCCGCTGGAGCCGGAAGGTCGCGCAGAAATCGCACGCCGCGGACGGGGCACACCGCGTGTCGCGCTTCGCGTCTTGCGGCGCGTACGCGACTACGCACAAGTGCGGGCAAACGGTGTGATCACCGGCAAGATTGCCGGCGAAGCCTTGTCACTCCTCGAGATCGACCACTGCGGCCTGGACGACCTCGATCGCCGGGTGCTCGACGCGATCATTCGCAAGTTTGACGGAGGCCCTGTGGGGCTCGACACGATCGCCGCCTCCATCGGCGAGGCAGCCGACACGATCATGGATGTTGTGGAACCCTATCTGCTGCA
>CAZYYC010000015.1:0-2235 GCA_964650935.1 uncultured Anaerolineales bacterium | reverse complement strand
CTCGTCGCGGGTGCAGCGGTGCTCATCAGAGAGATGTCCGCGCAGCCCGACCTCGATATCGAGATGCTCCAAACCCTGCAACATAGGTTTGGGGAAACAGCGACCGCACTGATGGAACTGGATCATCCACACATCGTTCCTGTCGTGGGTCATTTCTGCAGCACCGGAGACGAGAACGGGCAGCACCTCCCCGACACCTCGACCATCGCCGCCTATCTCGTCCTTGGGGCCGTGCCCGGACAGACGCTCGCCGAATTGATCGCGCGGGAAGGTACGCTCAAGGAGCGCCGAGTGGCGAACTGGACGCGACAGCTCCTCGAGGCCCTCGAGCACGCACACCGGCACGGCATCCTCCACCGGGATATCAAACCCGACAACATCATCATCACGCCTGATGATCGCGCTCTACTGACCAACTTCGAGGTCATCGCGCTCTGGAACCCCAGCGACCCACGCACGTGGACGGCCAAGCGCGTCATGGGCGTTCCCGACTACGCCCCACCCGAGCGTTGGGAGATGAAGACCAGCCAGATCGACGCGCGCAGTGACCTCTACAGCCTTGGCGCCACGCTCTACCATGCACTCACCGGTGAACGACCGCTGACGGCAGGGGAGCGCACCTCCAACCCCTACCGTTTTCTGCAGGTCAAGGCGCTAACCTCGCGGGTGGGTACGCAGTTGCGGGCTGTGATCCTCAAGGCGATGGAGCTGCCCCCCGACCGGCGCTATGCGAGCGCGGCGGAGATGCTTCGTGCGGTCGAGATGAAAGCACAACCCGATGCCTACAGGGACCCTGAGCCGGCGCCCTTTCTGCCCATGCGGCAACAGATTCTTTGGCCACGATTCGCCGGTTGGGCTGCCTCGACCGTCGTCATCATCGCCGCTGCCCTGTTTGGCTTCTGGCTTAATCAGAAGCTGGATCTTGCGGCGATCGGTGTGAATCTCCCCTTTCGCGCCCAAGCGGAGGACATCGTCGAGGTCACAGACCCGGTCACCACGGGCTTAACGACGCCCGTCACCGCATCGACGACGCCGGGACGTGACACGGAGGTGCGTACCCCGCTTCCCACAGATGTGGAGGCGCAACCGACGCCTACGGCGACCGTGGCGCCCTTGCCGACGACGGCCCTGGTTGACGCAGCACCAGGACCACCCGCGGGTTGGCAACTCGCCCTGCGCGACGGATTCGACGACAACACCAACCAATGGATCGTCAGCGACTTTGAGGATGATTGGGGCAGCGTGAGCCGCCAAGTGACGGATGCCGTCTACCGCTGGGAGATCAATGCTGCCCAGGCCGTGAGCCGTTGGTGTACACCCGATCCTGAGGAGGGCCAGGATAGCGCGGCTGACTTCTACCTGGCGGTCGACGCCCAGCGGGTCAGGGGTCCGCAGAGCGCCGCCTATGGGCTGGTTCTGCGCCACACCGCGGGGAGCTACTACCTCTTCAGCGTTCGTGATGACGGCTACTATCAGTTCAGTCTCTGGGCCGGTTTCGGCTGGGAGCCGATCATCGACTGGACGCAGACGACGAGCGTGGTCGCAGGCGAGGTCAATCGACTGGGCGTCCTGGGCGACGGGAGCACGTTCGACCTCTACATCAACAACACGACGGTCGCCACAGCGGAGGACGATCAGCTAGCTGCAGGTGAGATGGGGCTCTCCATCTCGACTGCGGCGACGGATGGCTTGGCGGTCTTTATCTTTGACAACTTCGAGCTCTGGGTCCCGGCAGAATAGGAGGAAGTACGTGATCGATGTGTGGGGTGTGGTTCGCAACGGTCTGTGGGTCATCGGACTCTCGGTGTTGTTAGCCGTCTGGTCGTGGGCACGCTATGCGGCCTATCAGGCAGGCGTCAAGACGAAGATCAAGCTCGATGAGCCGCGATTCGCCGCGGCGCTCGATGGTGGGCTTGTGCTCTTCGTGGCGGGAATGGCCGCGACAGAGGATCGCTGGTGGGCACGCCTGATATGGATCATCATGGGCATCGTCGTCATCGTGCACGCAGTGCAGACCCTGCGGCGGGATCAAGCATCCACGGCGCGGGATGAGTGAGGCCATCGTCGCCATGCCGCCGCGGCGCGCCCCTTCACTTCTGTGGGTTGCGGTCTTGCTGCTAGGCCCGCTGATGCTCATTCCATTGAGCATAGCCTTCGGCTGGCTGCCGGCACAGGCGGCGATCTCGACGCTGATCGGCTGCTCGATCACCGGTGCCGGTGGTCTGCTGACCGGGT
>CAZYYC010000014.1:0-34323 GCA_964650935.1 uncultured Anaerolineales bacterium | reverse complement strand
TTCATCGTAAGAATTATACCTAGATTATCAGACGTGTCAACAGAGTGCTAGCCTATAGCCTATGGCGTAGCGCCCCTATCAAGAGAGGCCTGGGCGGTGTATCCCAGGCCTCTCTTGATAGGCGGATGGTCGATCACTGGATATGGGTGACGATGCGGGCGTTGTTCCAAAGCTCTTCCAAGCGGTAGAACTCACGCATCTCCTGGGTGAAGAGATGCACGATCACGCTATTGTAGTCGAGCAGCACCCATCCGGATTCGGCACCAGCCTCGGCACCGACTGCCAGCCGTTGTACATTCGATCGTTTCAGCTCTTCCTGCACCGCGCTCTGCAGAGCATCCAACTGCCGAAAGCTGCCTGCCGTACAGAGGATGAAATAGTCGGTGAACGTCGTGACTTCAGTCAGATCAAGGATGAGGATGTCCTCACCCTGTTTGTCGACGATGATCTCGGTGATCCGGTTTGCCAGTTCTCTACTCTCCACCCAACCTCCCTCTCCTCTTGTGGTGAAAATATGTCAGATGCATGATATCATAAATGGAGCTCGCACGCCAGTCTAAATCGAGCGATGTCTAGAGAGACGATTCCAAGAACGTCAGCAGGATCTCAACGGCGTTCTCGACATCCGCGGTGTCGACCATCTCCGAGGGGGAGTGAACGTAGCGACACGGAATGCTGAGACATCCGCTGGGCACGCCGGCCCGTACCAACTGCATCACCGCCGCATCGGTCGTGCCGCCGAGCAGGATTTCCATCTGATAGGGTGCCCCTGCCCGTTCCGCTGCAGCGATGAGGGCATCGCGAACCGCAGGGTGGGCGATCATCCCCCCGTCCTTCACCTTGATCGCCGGACCCTGACCGAGGCTGACATCCATCGGCAGGGCCTTCGGCGTATCGCCGGTCCCTGTGACGTCGACTGAGATCGCGAGGTCGGGATCGATGCGGTAGGCCGAGGTGCGGGCGCCCGACAACGTGATCTCCTCCTGAGTTGTAAAGGCGAAATGGATCTCGTGAGCACGGGCCTCAAGCCGGCGCATAACCTCGATGAGTACGTAGCAGCCGATACGATCATCGAGCGCCTTGCTGACCAGGCGCGTACCCTGACTGACCAGCGGCCCTACGAAGTGGGCCGTATCGCCGACACGGACCGGAGAGCTGTCACGGTCGACGGCCCCCACGTCGAGGTAAAGATGCTGCAGTTCGGGCACCTTGGAGGCATCCTCTCGCCGTTCCACATAGATGGGGGCTATGATGCCGCCGGCGAACCGTGCACGCCCGCCGATGGCATTGACGGCGCGAACACCGCCGATCGACGTGAAGCGCACAAAGCCCTTGTCCTCCACATGGGTGACCATCAGGCCGATCTCATCCATATGCGCAGCGAGCAGGACTCGCTTGGCGCCCGGCGCGCCTTCGGAGGCGTGGCGGATGCCGATTAGGCTGCCGAGGGCGTCTACCCGCGTCTCATCAGCGTAAGGTGTGATGGCCTCGGCGATGACGGCGCGAATCTCATCTTCGTATCCCGATGGACCAAAGGTCTGGGTCAGTCTGTCTAGCAGTTTGAGATCCAAGCTTCTCTCCTTATCTGCTGATCGTCCTGTATCGAATGCTCTCGATCCCGGCTAAGCGTCCGGCGCCGTGGTCGGGCGGACTAACTCGGATGTGAGCTGTTGAGCCGCGGCTGCGACGAGACGGGCACACGCCGCGAGATCGTGCTCCCGCAGCACGGAGACGGGACTGTGGATATAACGACATGGTACGGCAACGGTGATGGACGGCACGCCCGCGCGCGTCCTGTGAATGCCCCCCGCGTCGGTTCCCCCGATGCCCGGTTGTTTGATCTGGTAGGTGATCCCTTCGGCGTCGGCGACGCGCATGAAGTGACTGAGCAGGCGCGGCGGGGTAATATAGGAGCGGTCCATCGCAGTAATGGCCGGCCCTCGACCCAGGGCCGTGGTCGGGCTGACATCCGGCTCGTCCTTGGGCAGATCATCCGCAAGCGTGCCCTCCAGGGCGATGGCCACGTCGGGCGCGACGGCGTAGGCCGCTACCTGAGCCCCACGCAACCCCACTTCCTCTTGGACGGTGAAGACGCCAACAAGATCGAAGGGATAGGGGCCTCCACGCAGTAGATCGACCAAGACCGTGCATCCGGCTCGGTCGTCAAAGGCTTTGCCCATACAACTGCTGCCCATCGTCTCAAAGGTCGTCGCAAAGACGACCGCTGTGCCCACCGGTGCGAGGCGTTCGGCCTCATCCCTGCTCGTTGCTCCAATGTCGACCACGAGTTTGTCGATACTCGGTGCCTTGTTGAGGCTGCCCCTTTCCGTGCGGTGGATGGCCTGCAACCCGATGACGCCCGGGATTGCCAGGTGGCCCACACGCACGGTCAGCCCCGGCAGCAACCTGTCGGGGATACCGCCGACGGTTGCGACGCGTAGGTCGCCCTCTCCGGTGTGGTCGATCACCATCATCCCGACCTCGTCCATGTGGGCCGACACCATCACGCGAAGTCCCTCGGTCCTCTGTCCCGCCTTATAGGCGATCAGATTGCCCAGGGCGTCCACGCGAAGGTCGTCGACGTAGGTCTCGATCAGCGGTCGGATGGCGCGGCGCACCTCGATCTCCTGGCCCGAGATACCCGGTGCGTTGGAGAGCAGGCCCAGGTGGTCGATCAGTTCGTTCATGCCTCATCCTCCCAGCGGATTGCGAACTCGGGCGTCAGCCTGACGGCGAAGCTCGCCAGCAACCGTCCGGCTCGTTCAACGTCGCGAATCGCCACGGTCTCGACCGGTTGGTGCATGTAGCGAACCGGAATGGAGATCAGCCCGGAAGGAATGCCCTCTCTGGACAGCTGGATCCCCCAGGCGTCGGTGCCGCTTGAGCCCGGCAGGGGTTCGATGATAAAGGGGATCTCCTCTGTCATGGCCGCTTCTCTCATCCTCTCGACCATCTGAGGGTGGAAGTTGGGCCCAACACCGATGGTGGGACCTTTGCCCAGCTCGAAGACCCCTGCCTCTCCGTCGCCGTTCTGTTTAGCGAAGGTCACGTCGAGTGCAATGGCGAGATCGGGGGCGAGGCTGTAGGCACTGGTGATGGCGCCCTTGATGCCGACCTCTTCCTGAACGGTCGCCACTGCATAGAAATCCCAGGTGTGTTCACGATGCTGAAGCGCTTCCAAGGCCAACGTCAGTGCGGCAACGGAGGCCCGATTGTCCAGCGCCTTACCGGCCGCGCGGCCATTTTTGAGGGCCAGCAAAGGCTGCTGCAGGGTGACGGGATCTCCTACCCGGACCTGGTCCCGCAGTACATCGGCATCGAGACCAACGTCGATGAAGAGCTCCTCCCAAGGAGGGATGCTCTGCCGCTGTGCCGCGGGGAGGATATGGGGCGGGCGGCTCCCGATGACACCGGGCAACCTGTGGCGACCGTGAACCCATACCTGCAGTCCTAACAATACGCGTCGATCCACGCCGCCGAGCTGATGGCAGCGCAGGAACTCGCCCTCGAATCCCGTGATGATCAGCCCGATTTCGTCCATGTGAGCGGCTGCCATCAGGGAGCGTCGCGGTGCCGGGCCTGTGCCTTGCCGGCGGGCAATGAGGTTGCCCATCGCGTCAACGCGAAGGTCATCGACAAAAGGCCGCCACAGTGCCTCGATCTGACGGCTCACTGCCCCTTCATAGCCCGCAGGGCCCGAAGCCTCGGACAGGGATCTCAGTAGTTCGAACGTCTCCAAGACGGCTCCTTCTCCCGATGGGTCAGGGTGTGTTTTCGGTCGTAGCTGTAGGCTCGACGGTGGCGGTGAAGGTCGCTGTCGGCTCAGGCGTCCACGTCAACGTGGGAGTCGGGGTGAAGGTCGGAGTGAAGGATGTGGTGGGCGTTGCGGTCGGTGTTGCCGATGGCGTGGGAGTAGGTGTCTCCGGTTCGGGCGTGAGGGTCGGTGTGAGGGTTGCCGTACCCGTTGCCGTCGGTTCCTCCGTCGGCTGCTCGGTCTCGGTGGGCGTCGGTGTAGGCGTATCGGTGGGCGTCTCGGTAGGCAGCGGTGTTTCCGTTGGTTCAGGTGTCGGGGTACGTGTGGGCGGGAACCACTGCGTGGGCGTTGCTTGCAGCGTTCGATCGGGCGTTCCGTCTTCGGGACCTACTTCAAAGGGTGTGAGTGTGGCTTCGGGCGTCGCCGTGATCGTCGGCGTTGGCGTCGCCTCGGGCGTCGTCGAGGGAGGGCGAATCGCGAGGGCGACGAATCCGAGGCAATAACACGGAATCGTCGCGATGATCATCGCGACGAGAATGGTGTAGATCGGTTTCTGGGTGCGCAGCTTCTCCATAGATCTCCAACCCCACTCAGGTCAGTGCTGCCCAGCCTGCTTTACGAGCTCATAGGCACTGCTGTCTGCAGGCCCTATGCGACGAGGCCCGTGGCGCCGATGATAGCATCGTTCAAAGCTAAGTCAACGATGATGAGCGGCCTGCAGGATCAGTCCTGTAGTGTCTGTGCATCGTCGATGATGTGTCGGCCTGCAGCGACTTCGTCGACGGAGTGAATGGCACCGCCCATCTCGTCGATCAGTTGGGCCACCATCTCGAAGCTGAGGGACTCGCCCTCAATCGTGATTTTCGCGTTCTCGACCTTGCGATCCATCTCATAGATGCTGATGTTGACCGCCGAGACCCCCTCAAGATCGGTGAGCTGATCGGCTAGCTCGATGATACTCGGGTCGTGCGGTTTCAACGTATCCAAGACCAACCTTCTAATCCTGCCCATGATGCTCCTTTTCTTGTTATCGTGGAGTGATGCCCGTGGTGATCGGCTCCGAGCCGTTGAGCCGCCTCATCGCGAGCACATCTGTGCTCCACGCATACGGAGGGGAGACGCCGCGCGTTGAGGTGACCAGCCACGCACACCTGCGCAGAACCGATGGGGTCGGCTGCGATCGTTCAGGTGCTATCGCGTGCATAGGCTCTTCAGATTCCAAAGCACATGTATGATAGTGGAGTTCCACGGATAGGCAACTGCGCGATGGGGTGACGTGGTTGTTGGATGGCTATCGTGCCGTTGGCGACATGAACCAACTTCCGACCCCAAAAGGTCAGATATTGGCGAGAATGTCGCCATACTGCAACACAGTCGTCATGCCTTGTGGTTGTGTTGGCTTTTCAGCTGTGATACAATGATTTGTGATTGGCGGAAGCTCTATGACTCCCTGGTCATATATGTTATAATTGGGTTATAATCTGGTGAGCTATCCGCATGACAGCCGGTTTCAGTTTGCATATTCTAACAACTCGTCCATGATTGAAAGTGGAATAGCCTTGGTTTTAAGGAGGTCCTGATGCGCGGGAACAGAGGTCTGGTCGTCTTCGCATTGATTCTGATTATCTTGGCTGTTGCCGCTGGAGCGGTTTATCTCTATCTGCAGCGTTCAGGCACGCCGACGGACGAAGTGGCAGAGGCGACCCCGGAGATTGCCCCCCTCCAGACTGTGGACATCGTCGTGGCGCTGCAGAACGTGCCGCGAGGTATGCAGATCAGTGTTGAGGACAACGCGATCGCGCTCCAGGCCTGGCCGACGGATAATCTGCCCTATGAGTATTACACGTCCCTCGACGAGGTCGACGGCAGGTTCGCACGTATGGAGATACCGCGTGGCATGCCCGTGCTTCCGGATATGGTCGGTCGTCCGGGAGGGATGCTCTCTGTGAGTGGATCGTCCGCTGCCCTCTTTGAACCGGAAGACCGCGTTGCCTATGCCATCCCGTTCGACACGCAGGGCGCGGTCGGCTGGGCGATTGAGCCGGGCGATCGGGTGGACGTGTTAGCGGCGTTGAAGATCGCACCGATTTACACGGACTTCCTCGAGAGCGGCGTCAAGCAGTTCACCTATCTTCAGAGTGGCGCAGAGGATGAGGTGGTGCAGTCGAGTCCCTTTGGCGGTTTTGAGTTGCTGCCGAACGGGCAGTGGGCCGCGATCTATCCCTCTGAGCTTCAGGCGGCGATTGAGCCGATGCTCCTGACGCAGATGACGGTTCAGGATGCCGTCGTCTGGCACGTTGGTACGTGGGACGCGGCGACGTCTGCACCGGCGCCCGGGGCTCAGGAGCCGGTTGCTGAAGGCGCCGGACCTCTGGGAGAGGTCGCTCCGCAGGCCCAGCCTGCACCCACGCCGATTCCCTTGGTGGAGACGAAAGAGGTCGAGCTTGTGACGCTCTTGGTGACACGCGAGGATGCACTGGTCCTGAAGTATCTCCACGAGGTCGGTGCCGACCTGGATCTGGTGCTCCGTCCCGCCAATGTGACCGGTCCGATGTTGCAGACCCAGCCGATCTGGTTCCGATACATCGTCGACCGCTATCAACTGCCCGAGACCATGCCTGATGATCCCATTGGGCCGGTTCCCATTCGAGACCCGCTGGAGGCATTGCCCGAGCCTACGCCGGTCCCTGAGGAATAGGAGCGTCGATGGCTGACCGCATCAAGGTCATGATCGTTGATGACATCGCGGAGACGCGAGAGCAGCTGCGCAAGCTGCTCTCGTTCGATCCTGATGTCGAGGTCGTGGCGATGGCCTCAACCGGTGAAGAAGCCGTCGAGACCGTGTCCCAGGCGATGCCCGATGTCATCCTGATGGACATCAACCTTCCGGGGATAGATGGCATCGCAGCCACGGCGAAGGTGATCGAGGTGCTCCCGACCGTGCAGGTGATCATGCTGTCGGTCCAGGGAGAGACCGACTATCTGCGCCGTGCGATGATGGCCGGCGCACGGGATTACCTGACCAAGCCGCCGGGTGCCGATGAATTGCTGGATGCTATTCATCGCGCCCATGTGCTCAAGCAGAAGATGCACACGGGACCGCTGGGTCCTGTCCCGTCCGGAGGGCCCGCAACGGGTCGTGCCGCTGTCCAAGCTGCCCCGGCCCTAGAGGCCGAGGTGATCACGATCTACAGCCCCAAAGGGGGCACCGGATGCACTACGCTGACCGTGAACCTGGCCATCGCCTTGCAGAACATGCTGGGACAGGAGGCGAAGATCTGTCTCGTCGACGGCAATCTGCAGTTCGGGGATGTCTCGGTCTTTATGAAGCTTCAGCCTTCTCGGACGCTCGCCGACCTGGCGCCCCACGCGGGTGATCTGGATCCGCATTTGCTGGATAGCATCTTGGTCACGCACGATTCCGGGGTCAGGGTCCTGTGTGCCCCGACCTCACCCGAAGAGGCAGAGATCTTCCGTGAGGGTGGTGTGGAGGAGTCCGGCGCGAACAGCCATTTCCACACGATTCTCGACTTTCTGCGACCGCAGTTTGACTACATTCTGGTCGACACAGCGCATCAAGTGGATGACGTCCTGCTGGCAGCACTGGATGTGAGTGACCTAGTCTTGGTGGTGACGCGTCCCATTATTCCCGAGATCCGTGGAGCGCGGTTGTTCGTCGAACTCCTGCGCAAGCTGAACTTCGACTTCGCCAAACTAGGACTGGTCATTAATGGTGTGGACAGCAAGCGCATGGGCATTCAGCCGGAGGCAATTGAGCGCGCGATGATGCCCGCTCTAGCGCATATCCCCCTCGATGAACGAACGGCGCTCCGCTCGGCCAATCTTGGCGAGCCGTTGATGATGAAGGGCGCCCGAACTCCGCTGGGTCAAGGCATCATCGCTCTGGCGGAGAAGGTCCACGAGGTGGTTCATAGAACTGTGGACGAGGAGCAGCCCACGGCTGAGTCCCCGCGCCGTGCGGGTCTGGGACGGTTACTGTAGCCCAAGTCGTCGTTGGGCTGACTTGCGAGGTGGATGATGTCGCTCTTACGTAGGATGGAGAAGAAACCGACGGATACGACGGATCGGGAGAACCGACCCGCGGAGTCCGGGGTGCGACCGAACGCATCGGCAGAGCGTGGTGTGCAGCGGCGTCCGGTGCCGCAAGCTCGCGATGCTTATATGGATCTCAAGAACCGAGTACAGAACCGGCTGATCGCCGAAATGGATCCGGCGATGGATGTCTCGCGGACCGATGATGTCCGCCAGACGATCAAGACGATGTACGATGAGATCCTCCAAGAGGAAAGCATCATCCTCGGGCGGCGCGAGCGCGATGCGCTCTTCGAGGTCATCGTCGCCGAGATTCTGGGCCTCGGACCGTTGGAGCCCTTGCTCGCCGATGAGTCCATCAGTGAGATCATGGTCAATGGTTCGAAGAAGATCTTTGTGGAACGTAACGGCAGGATCCAACGTGCCAACGTTGCCTTCGAATCCGACGAGCACCTCATGCGGATTATCGAGCGCATCGTTGCTCCGCTTGGACGCCGTATCGACGAGAGCAGCCCTACCGTCGATGCCCGCCTCAAGGATGGGTCTCGTGTCAACGCCGTGATCCCTCCCATCTCGCTGCAGGGCCCTATCCTGACGATCCGTAAGTTCTTCAAACAACCGCTGACGGTGGAGGACCTGATTCGCTTCGGGACGGTGACGGAGGAGTCCGTTGAGTTCCTGCGCGCAGCCGTGGTCGCTGCCGTAAACGTCATTGTGTCGGGCGGTACGGGCACGGGAAAGACAACCTTCCTCAACGTGCTCTCAAGCTACATTCCCGCTGAGGATCGCATCATCACAATTGAGAACGCCGCGGAGCTGCAGTTGCGTCAGGAGCACGTGGTCACGTTGGAGTCTCGCCCTCCGAATGTGGAGGGACGGGGTGAGATCGCGATCCGTGATCTGGTGATCAACTCCCTACGAATGCGTCCCGATCGCATCGTCGTGGGTGAGTGTCGTGGAGGTGAGGCCCTGGATATGCTCCAGGCAATGAATACGGGTCACGAGGGCAGCATGACGACTATCCATGCTAATAACACGCGTGATGCGCTGTCCCGGTTGGAGACGATGGTGTTGATGGCGGGTATGGAGTTGCCCCACCGAGCGATCCGCGAGCAGGTAGCTGCCGCGATCGATATGATCGTGCAGCTGGAGCGTTTGCGCGATGGCTCGCGCCGAGTGGTGTCCATCACTGAGGTGCAGGGGATGGAGGGCGATGTCATCACGACGGCGGACATCTTCAAGTTCGAGCAGACAGGCTATGAGAATGGACGGGTTATCGGCAAGCTCCGTCCCACCGGCATTCGTCCGAAGTTCATCGATCGCATTGAACAAGCTGGGATCCACTTGCCGCCCTCTATCTTCGGTGTCGCCCAGCGCTTGAGATACTGAATCGCCGATTCGGCATGGTTTTGCCCGGCGGGCATCAAGCCTGCCCTATGCGGAGAGGTTGACCGACTATGGAAATCCTATACGTGGTTGGCGGCGTTGCCCTTCTCGCGGTGATCCTCCTGGTCGTCGGGCTATCCCGCGGTTCATCAGGGGACGCTCTGCTTGAGGAGAGGCTGGGGCGTGCCGAGCGTGGCGGTCGGAAGGCGGATCGTGCCGCCGGTAAGGCGGCACGCAAGGATAGTTTCGTTAGCTCAGCGGTCGATCGAGCCGTCGAGGGGCGCAGTTTCGCCCAGAACCTGGCGACTCAGCTGGCCCAAGCGGACCTCAAATGGACCGTGGGCGAGTTTCTTGTCCTGACGGTGCTCGTCGCGTTGTCGCTGGGACTCCTCTTCTATGCTATGGGGCGCTTTGTGCTCATCCCAGTTGGCATCGTGGCCGGCTTCTTCCTCCCCCGGATCTATCTGGGGATGCGCAAGAGCAAACGGCTGAGTGAGTTCAATGGGCAGCTCGGTGACGCGCTCAACCTCATCGTCAACTCGCTACGCGCCGGCTATAGCACGACTCAGGCCCTTGAGGTGATCTCGAATGAGATGCCTTCGCCCATATCCGATGAGTTTGGGCGGGTGGTGCTTGAGCTCCAGCTCGGTGTACCGTTCGACACGGCCATGGCTAACCTGATGCGTCGTATGCCCAGCGCCGATATGGACCTCATCATCACCGCGATGAGCGTACAGCGTGAGGTAGGTGGTAACCTTGCCGAGGTTTTGGATGCGATTAGCTTCACTATTCGTGAGCGCGTGCGCATCAAGGGAGAGATCAGGACACTGACCTCTCAGGGACGGTATACGGGATACCTGATCACAGCATTGCCGTTTGTGCTCGGCATGGTGATCTATCTGATCAACCCCGGGTTTATGAGCCCTCTGTTCACCGACCCTTGTGGCTGGATGATGATGGGGATCTCTTTGGTGCTGATCGTCATCGGGTACATCTCGATCAACAAGATCGTGAGCATCGAGGTCTGAGGAGGGACGATGGAGCCGTTGGTTATAATCGGTGCCCTTGCGTTGATGGTCGCGCTCCTGGTCGTGCTGGTGTTGCGTGGGCGCGGCTCCTCTCAGAGCATCGAGGAGCGCCTCAACGAGCTCTCTGCGCTGGGACAGTCGGTGACCCTCGAGGAGTTGGAGCTCTCTCAGCCCTTCTATCAGCGTGTGATGGTACCCGCGATCGAGGCGCTCAGCCGCTTGGCCCAGCGCTTCACGCCTCAGAACACGCTCGAGACGATCCGGCACCAACTGGAGCTCGCTGGACTGGGCCACAAGATCAAGGCGTCCCACTTCCTCGGCTATCGGATCGGTGGTGCCCTGGTCCTGGGCACCCTGTCGCTCTTGATGGTCTTTGCCTCCACTGTACCCCTAGGACAGCGGCTGTTGATCATCCTCGTCGCCTTCGTGATGGGTTACCTCTTGCCGGGCATCTGGCTCGGGTCGAAGATCTCGAAGCGGCAGGAGGAGATCACCAAAGCCATGCCGGATGCCCTCGACCTGCTGACGATCTGCGTGGAGGCCGGATTGGGCTTTGATGCGTCCATGCAGAAAGTGGCAGAGAAGTGGGACAACGAACTCAGCCGCGCCTTCATGCGGACCGTCCAGGAGATGCAGCTGGGCAAACTGCGGCGTGAGGCATTGCGTGATATGGCCGGCAGTATGGACGTGGCTGATGTGACGAGTTTCACCGCGGCAATCATCCAGGCTGACCAGCTGGGTGTAAGTATGGCCAAGGTGATGCGTATTCAGTCCGATACGATGCGGATGAAGCGCCGTCAGCGGGCTGAGGAGAAGGCCCGGCAAGCACCCGTCAAGATGATGATCCCGCTGGTCTTCTTCATCTTCCCCACGATCCTGATCGTGCTGCTGGGGCCGGCGATGATCCAGATCAGGGATTCTGGTGTGTTGGGGGGCTTCTAGGCAGTCCTGACGCTCGACAGCGCCGCTGTCGAGCGTTCCGACCATCGATCACCTGGAGCGTGCGTGTGACGCACGAAAACGTTCTGAACTTCACGACTCGCTCTGCCCGAGGACTCGGGCGGTGGGTGCTGGATCTGGTCCTTCCGCCGAGTTGTGTGGTGTGCGGGCACCTCGAGACGTGGTTGTGCGAGAGCTGCGCGGATCAACTCACGCCGACCGATCGCCCCGTCTGTCCTCGTTGCGGCGATCATTGGGAAGGGCCGGGTGTGTGTATGCGGTGCCGTGCACATCCTCTGCACGTTGCCCCGATTCGTTCGCTATTCCTCTTCGAGGGACCTGTTCGGGATGCCATCCATGCGCTCAAGTATCGGGGCGGACGTGATGTCGCTACGCCTCTGGGGGTACGCATGGCAGAGATTTGGGTAGAGCGACACTTGACGACCGATCTGCTGGTGCCGGTGCCGCTTCATGTTGATCGTGAAGCAAAACGTGGCTATAATCAGTCTACATTGTTAGCGCGTGAGCTGGCGCGCCGGGTCGGCGTTGCATCGGACGAGTGCCTGCTTTTCCGCACTCGGCGCACGCCGTCGCAGGCGAAGCTTGAGCGCCATCAACGTTGGCACAATGTCAGGGATGCGTTCCTGTGTCCCGAGGACCGTGATCTCACGGGGCTTGTGATTACGTTGGTGGATGATGTGGTCACCACGGGAGCCACACTGGAGGCTTGTGCCGTGGCATTGCTCGCCCAAGGCGCAAGACGGGTGAACGCATATACGTTGTCGCACGCCGTATGAGCGCCAATCTTAGTGATAAGGAGGGTTCACACATGGAGACGCTGCAGATTTATACCCGGAACCTGGAGTTGACGGACCGATTACGTGATTACGTAGAGGCGAAAGTCTCCAAGCTTCAGCGGTATCTGCCCAATCTGGACAGCATTCGGGTTGATCTCTCGGAGAGCAATGCCAGGGACAACACACGGCGTATGGTTGCTCAGATCACGATCTATGTACCCAAGGCGATCCTGCGGGCAGAGGAGCGGGCAGGCGATATCTTCGCCGCAGTGGATTCGGTGATGGACAAGATGTCCCGTCGTGTTGAACGCTACAAGGGGCGTCAGCGCACCAGCCGTCGCGCACCGGCCACTGTGATCTCGCCCGAGTCAACAGCCGAGGCCGAGCTGGAGGAGGAGCCCAGCATCGCCCGTGTGAAGGAGTTTGAGGTCAGCTCGATTCTGGCAGACGAGGCGATCGAGCAGATGGAGCTGTTGGGGCACCATTTCTTCATCTTTGTGGACGCAGCTGATGGGCGCATCAGCGTTGTGTATCGTCGAGATGATGGTGACTACGGGATTCTGAAGCCGCTGTACTGATTTGATCCCCGAGCACACAGCATCGAGGCGCACCCCGGGGTGCGCCTCGATGGCTTTCTGATGCTTGATAGGTGGGTCGTCCTAGGGGGTCGGGTCGGCGGCACGCTCGATGATCAGTGCCTCGCGCAGCACCTCATCCATCGTCTCGACGAGGGTCAGCGTGACCTGCTTACGGATCTCCTTTGGGATCTCGGGCAGGTCCTTTTGGTTGCGCTTGGGCAGGAGCACCTTGGCGATGCCGGCGCGGTGGGCGGCCAGAAGTTTCTCCTTCAGGCCTCCGACCTCAAGGACACGCCCTCGTAAGGTGATCTCGCCCGTCATCGCAACATCGCGACGCACCGGATGCTCGGTGAATGCGGAGCACAAAGCGGTGGCGATGGTGATCCCTCCGGAAGGGCCGTCTTTGGGGATACCACCTTCCGGGAAGTGGATGTGAATATCGGTCTTGTCGAAGATGCCGGCATCGAGCTCCCAATGGACAGCCCGCGACCGGAGGTAGGTAAGTGCTGCCTGGGCGGATTCCCGCATGACGTCACCCAGCTGTCCCGTCAGCGTCAGCTGCCCTTTGCCGGGCATCAGCGCGACCTCAACGGGTAACAGGTCACCACCGTCAGCGGTCCACGCCAGGCCCGTAGCGAGTCCAACGACATGATTGTCCTCGATGGGGTTCTGCTGGTAACGGGGCGGGCCGAGATAGCGTTGCAGCGACTTGGACGTGATGGTGCGCAGCGAGCGCTTCTCCTCGGCGAGCCGCCGGGTCGCTTTACGGCAGAGGCTGCCGATCTCACGCTCAAGATTGCGGACACCGGCCTCATAGGTGTAGTCCTGGATGAGCGTGCGCAGCGTCGGTGTCGGGAAGCGCAGGGGCGCCTCCGCCAGACCGTTTCTCTCGATCTGTCGGGGGATCAGGAAACGCTTCGCGATTTCGATCTTCTCGAGCTCTGTGTAGCCGGGGAACTCAATGACCTCCATGCGGTCCTCGAGGGCCGGCGGTAGGGTGCTCATCACATTAGCGGTCGCCACGAAGAGGACCTTCGAGAGATCGTAAGGGATCTCAAGGTAGTGGTCGGAAAAGGCGTGGTTCTGCTCGGGGTCCAGGACCTCAAGCAGCGCCGACGAAGGATCACCGCGGAAGTCAGCCCCGATCTTGTCGACCTCGTCCAGCATAAAGACGGGATTGATCGTTCCCGCACGCCGCATCGTCTGAAGGATCCTGCCGGGAAGCGCTCCGATATAGGTGCGGCGATGGCCACGGATCTCAGCTTCGTCACGCACACCGCCCAGCGAGACGCGAACGAACTCTCTCCCGAGAGCTGCGGCGATCGACCGTCCCAGCGAGGTCTTGCCGGTTCCGGGAGGGCCGACGAAGCAGAGAATGGTGCTCTGCTGCCGGGCCGGCGCGATCTTGCGTACGGCTATGTACTCCAAGATGCGCTCCTTGGCCTTGGGGAGCCCGTAATGCTGGGATGCGAGAAGGCGCTCGGCGTGATGGATGTCGAGGCGGTCCTCCGTCTCCTGGTGCCAGGGAAGATTCAGCAGCCAATCCAGATAGGTGCGGATGATGCCCACCTCCGGTGCCATAGCGGGCATCATCGACAGCCGTTGCAGCTCCTCCTCCGCTCGCTCGCGGACGTGGTCGGGCAGAGCCGGATCGGATAGTTGCTCTCGAACCGTCAGCAGGTCTCTTGAGAACGCATCCGCCTCGCCCAGTTCCTCCTGGATGGCACGCATCTGCTCGCGTAGAAAATACTCCCTCTGGCTCTTGTCGACTTCCTCTTGCACGGTGGTGTGGATCTGATTCTCCAGCTCCAGCACATCGAGCTCTTGTGCCAGCAAGGAGCTGATCTTCTGGAGACGATCGGTGATCCC
The DNA here is from genome assembly GCA_964650935.1 of uncultured Anaerolineales bacterium. Classification (GTDB taxonomy): domain Bacteria; phylum Chloroflexota; class Anaerolineae; order B4-G1; family SLSP01; genus PWVB01. The sequence goes on along the minus strand of CAZYYC010000014.1, from coordinate 19,919 downwards.
GACGGTTTCCAGGAGATCCTGTCGCGCTTCCGTCGGCAGGTTGACGATCTGTGCGATGACATCGGCCAACTGCCCTGGAGCGCCGACGTTCATTGCGTAGACATAGGCTTCCTCGGGCAGCGCCTGGTTGAGCTGGACAATCTTCTCGAACATCGCCAATGCCGCCCGGGTTAGGGCCTCGGTGAGGGCCGTGGTGTCTGCGGGTTCCGGCAAGGGCTCGAAGGTGCCGACGAGGTGGGGTTGTTCCTGGACGACGTTGACGAGCTTGACGCGGCCTGCTCCCTGGGCAATGGCGCTGGTCGTGCCGTCGGGCAAGCGAATCGAGCGTGCGATCACGACTTCTGTGCCCACCTCGTAAAGATCGGCCGGCGCTGGATAGTCCTCCAGTTCGCCATCACGTTGGGCGATCACCACGACCGGCCAATCTTCCTGGATGGCGATCGACATCGCCTGCAGAGAACGCTCGCGACCGATGTAGAGGGGGGTCACCATCTGGGGATAGACAACGAGGTCCCGTAGGGGGAGGATGATGGCCTCAAAGGGCCCGTTTTCGGCGGGGCCGTTGTCAAAGGTCTCGCCGAAGAGATCCTCTGGCGACAGCGGTAGTTTGTCCCAATCCATCACGATGCTGGTTCCCAGGGTTCATCAACCCAGTCGCCCATAGGGAGCTGCAGATCGTTGTGCGAATCCGGGCCCGTATGAGCCCAGGCCTCGCGCATCTCTGCCGCGACGAAGATCGAGCCGGTGGCTAGGATGCCGCATCCGGGGCCGGTTCGACGGATCGCTTCTTCGAGCGCGCGTTGAGGATTTACCGCGATCTCTGCACCGTGTCCCAGATCGGCGCACAGATCCGCCAATGCGTAAGGCGTGGCGGCTCGCGGATGGTAGGAGCGTGTCACGATGACGTGCTCACTTATCGGCAGCAGGACCTTGAGCATACCCTCGATATCCTTGTCTGTGGATGCTCCGAAGATGAGCACCCAGGACGTATCGGGAAACCAGCTCCTGAGCGAGGTTGCCAATGCCTCAGCGGAGTAGGGATTATGGGCACAGTCGACCAGGAGCAGGGGGTCCTGGCTCAGGATTTCCATTCGCCCGGGCCATGTGACGGTCTTCAGGGCGCGTCTGACGCTTTCTGGGGACACCCAGGTGTGGCCGTGGGCGTGCAGCGTCGCGGCGGTCGCGATAGCTACTGTGGCATTCTCCTGCTGGAAATCGCCCAGCAGGTCGACATCGTAGGTGCCCTCGAAAGCCGAAGGGGTAGCCGCTGTGACCTCGATCCTCTGCCCCTGCAGGTAGCGCGTAATCGGTGTCCAGGTCCAGTCCTCTCCGACCGCGGTGAACGGGGCGTTGCGGTCGCCTGAGATGCGGCGCAGGACCTCCAGCGCCTCTGATGTCTGGGGTGCTGTAACGACCGGTATCCCCGGCTTTATGATGCCGCCCTTCTCATAAGCGATCTCTCCCAGGGTGTTGCCGAGGAGGTAGGTGTGATCCAGGCTGAGCGAGGTAATGACGCTGATCTCCGGGATGATGACGTTGGTCGCGTCCAGGCGCCCACCGAGGCCGACTTCCATGACGGCTAGATCGACGTCTTCGCGCTGGAAGAAGAGAAAAGCCAGAGCGGTGGTCACCTCGAAGGTCGTCAGCTCCGGCACGGTCTCAACGACCGGGATGAGCTCCTCGACGAGGTCGGCCATTCGTGCTCGCGAGATCGGCGTCTGGTTGATCTGCATCCTCTCACGATAGGTGTGGAGATGAGGTGACGTGTAGAGGGCGGTCTTGAGCCCACTTGTCTCCGCGATGTGGGCGAGCATCGATGAGACCGAGCCCTTGCCTTTGGTACCCGCGATGTGCAGGGTTGGGTAAGCACGATGTGGGTTCCCGAGCTTCTCCAGGAGGCGTTCGACCCGCTCAAGTTTGAACTCTCGCGGAGAATAGCGATCGACACGACGCTTCTCATAATCGACTAGGCCGTACAGATAACGTAGGACATCGTGGTATTTCATAGGCTGGATGTCGGGTCCGTTTCTCTTCGTGGATAGTATCTCAGTCGAGCATTCTACTCTCTTTCGAGGCTCTGGCAAGATAACTTCCCCTTTTGAGCATTGCATGCTACAGTGAGCGCCAGGTCTGTGGGCTGGAGGAGAAGGGTATGCCTGGGGTCACCGTGCGTATCGGCTTGTTAGCGCTGTACCTGGCGGGAATGGTTGTCCTGAACCGGGCCTTGCGCGACCGCCTTCCGGTCTCAGACGCCCCAAAGGGTGCGATGGCCGGATCCATGACCGCTTCGCCGTGGTCGGCGGTGATCTGGATCTGGGGTCCGACCTTGTGGTTCGTACCCGGCCTGCTCTGGTATGGCATTCTCGGCCTTCCGTTGCTGCTGTTGTTGCTGTTGAGTCTCTCCCTCCCCTTGACCTGCTATGCCCTGTTCTTGTGGCGCAGCAGGGTGCTGCCCAGCTATGTCGGAGGCGGCGTCCTCTTGATGACGTTGCTGTTCGTGTTGGTGGCGGTCACGACGCCTGGGCTTTCCCACGCCAAGTTCGTGCTTTTCACGGTCTCGCTGGTGCTGCCGGCTCTCTTCTCCATCTGGCTGCTGACGGTGTGGGCCTCGCAGGTCGTCCCGCTGGGATGTGCGTGTGAAGATCCGTCCAGGCCCATCAGCACGGTCCCGCGTTGGCGCAGGGCGCTCTTTCTGGTACTCGGCTATTTCACCGGGAGGCCAAAGAGCACGTGGGTCGTCGAGGATGGCCAGCTTCACACGCGGATAGCCGGGAATCCCTGGATGGGATATGGCCCGGGTCTTCTGATCACTGAGCCCGAAAACGTGGTGGTGCTGACGTCGGGTTCAAGGATCGGGCGCGTCGCTGGGCCCGGCGTTGTGTTCCTGGAGCGCGGCGAGGCTCCCTATCGCGTCGTTGACCTGCGCAATCAGGTCCGAAGTGCACGGGTTGATAGCATTACCTCAGACGGCATCGAAGTGACCACGCAGGTCGCTTGTTCCTTCAGGGTGCGTCGCGGCCAGGCTGAGGTCCGCCTCGGCGAGTCCTGGCCTTACCGGAATCAGCGCGATGTGCTGCAGGTTCTCTTCACGGAGGAGGTCGATCCGTCAGGGCGGAGTCCCCTCGACGCACATACCGCCCATCCGTGGGAGGACCTGCCAACGCAGGTTGCGGCCCACAAGCTGGAGCAGGCTCTCTCTTTCTATACGCTGGATCAGCTGTACGCAGGCATCGTCGATCCCCTCTCCGCCTTAGCGGAGGATGATCCGCAGGTAGCCCTGCTGAAGGTGCACCGGCGTCTCGAGGCGGCGCTGGGGCTCCTTGCCTCCGATCGTCGGCGTGAGGGCGATCGTCCGGTCGATCGGTTGACGCGCTCGACGGTGGACGACCTGGTGTGGCGAGCTGTTCGCGAGGCACTGCTGCCGCGGGGTTTGGAGGCCTACGCCGGGCGCATCGTCGGTCCGATCGTGCCCTCGAACCACGGTGTGACGGAGCAGCGTGTCGAGGCGTGGAAGTCACGGTTTATCGTCAAGGTGATGGACTGGCATGCCGGCGTTGAGCGGAAGCGATTTGCGGCTCTGGAGAAGATTCGCCAGGAGGCGCGTGAGAAGTTGCTCGCGGAGATGGTGGATGAAACCAGTCGCAGGTTGCAGGCGGGCAGTGGCAGTAACTCACAGGATCTCGTTGCTTACTGTATCCTGAGTATCCTCATCAAGATGGCTGGTGTGCCTGAGGTTCAGCAGCTCCTGCCTGAGTCTGCGATGCCCGCGTTGGAACAGCTGCAGCAGCAGGTTGGCGTCGATCCTGAGCGGAAGGGTGAGTTATGAACCTTTCCAAGGTACTGATCCCGGTCATCATTGGGGCTCTCTTCCTAGCGTTTGCGGCCTCGCTGCCGATCGTGTTGTGGAGTGAGGCCGGCTACACGATCCGTCCTGTGGATCAGATTGACTTTCTGGTACTGGTTGCCGGCTTCGGTATCGCGCTGGTGACCGCTTCCGGTCATATGATGCGGGTCTTGCGACAGTATTCACAGGCGTTGCATGACGTGAGCGCTGAGGACGCCGCAAGCCTGGTTGACCGTATGGTGCTTGGATCGGATCCCTACGTCGTGCGCGCTCCCGTGCTGCGCGTACAGGCGGGCCAGGTCGATCTTGATGGCCCGCCGATTGTCCATAAGGTCGGTGGCCCGGCCAAGCTCAGCGTCGATCTCCACAACGTCGTGGTCACCAGCCGGATGGGTACGTTGTATCGTATTCTGGGCCCCGGATTCCACGATCTGGAGGCTTTTGAGCGTGTTTGGGACGTCGTTGACCTGCGTCCCCAGCGGCGCACGCTGACGGTGGAGTTCGTGACCCGGGATGGGATGCCCGCTTCATGCCAGGTCAGCATCGTCTGCCGTGTCGCGCCGCCGGGCGATGGCGCGTCGAACTCGCGTGAGACGGACGCGCCGCCCTCCTTCGGCTATGATGTCGAGGCGATTCTTCGTGTGACGACCTCCAAATGCGTGCGTAAGGTGGAGGGTAGTCATCGGGTCGTAGACTGGGTGACCGGCATCGTGAGTGACGTGCTGGAGGAGACGGTGCGCGACCGGTTGGAGCTCCACCGTCTCGATGAGTTCCTCAACCCGCAGTACGGGCTCGAGGACGAGGATGGCCCGCCCAGGATCGCGACGAGCCCGAAGCTGATCACCGATCTGGAATCCGAGATCGAGGCTGAGGTGCGGGCCAAGGCTCGAGAACGGGGCGTGGTCGTCGATCGGGTCGAAATGGGCACCGTGCGCCCTGCGGAGGACGCGATCTCGCGGCAGTGGTTGGAGTTCTGGCAGGCTAAGCTGCAGAAGGGCATAGATCGGTATACGATGGAGGCTCAGGCCTCACACGAGCAGCTCGCCGCTAACGCGCGTTTCGAGGCCCGGGTCACGTTTGTGAACCGCATGTTGGAGGAGATGCAGTCCTATCATGAGGAGGGGCTGACCGTACCACCGCAGCTGGTCATCGCCAGCTTCATGGAGGTACTCCACTCCATGGGGAATCTGTGGCCCGAAGCACGTCAGGTGCTCATGCGAGAGGCTGCGAACCTGATGCGTGTCGTCGGGGCGTTGCAGGAGGGCGACGTGCGGGGGCCCGCGTCGTCACCGTCGCTGCCGGATGAGCAGCAGACACGCTCACGCTAGGCTGCGATTGACATATGCCCTGGATCTCGCTCCCCAAGGAACTAGCGCTGCCGTACTTGCTCGACTTTCGTGGCATTGCGGCACCACTGCGCGATCGTTTCGAGGGCCTACTGGCCCAGTTCGACCAGGACGACCCCGAGGGGGCGTTAGCTTCGGCGGACATCTGCTATGGAGTGGCCAAGCGCGGTTTCGATCGCTACGGACAGGCGCTCGCACTGGTGCTTGAGGCCGAGGCCCACCGCCGCCTGGCCTGCTGGGAGGAGAGCCTCGATGCGATCCGTCATGCTCTGCGGTGGCTCGAGCTTCAGGTTACACCGTGGAGTCGCTACAACGAGGCGCTCACCGTCTATCTGGAAGGCGTGGTTCATATCACCCTTCAATCGTGGGGGCGGGCCGAACAGACCTTCGCTTACGCTCAGCATCTCCTCGTGGAGAGTGAGAAGAGCTGGAGTGTGGAGGGGCACGCGGGACGGGCTGCCGACTGCCGGAATCTGGTCCGCTGGATGGCGCAGCTGTTGGACCTTCGGGCGACCTCTCGACCTCATCCCACCACGGCGATTCTGCCGGTCTATGAGTTCGTCGATCGGCTACTGATCCGGACGGACGCTCTGGCTGTGCCGACACGCTCGCTTAGTATACCTGCTGAGGCGTTGGCTCCCTATCTCCCGTTTTCCTTGGAGACCCGGCAGCGCGCAGACGCATCGGCGGAGGAAGGACGGCTTGTGTTACTGCTGCGCTCTGCTATGCTACCGTTTCCATACTTGGACCCGTCCGGTGCCTACGTCGCCGTTCGCGCGCCGGTCGACGGGAGCCTATGGGATCAGGATAGAAAGGGAGATGTGCTGATAATCGAGGTGACCGGTGCAGTTGACGCTTCGGAGGACGCGGCGTTGACTGCCGACGTGCCCTTTGAGCGTCGAAGTGATGGAAGGATCGTCGTAGGCGTCGGCCTACAGGGCGCTCGGCGTAGCCTGTGGCCTGTGGGTTGTGCCTTCGTCGGGATTCCTCGTGTGTTGATCAGGGAGGGGGAGCAGAGATGACGTACGGAGAACACCACGTGCTGGTGATTGGCGCTGCCGGGCTTGACCTCAAGGTCCGTCCCCGCTCGGCTAACGTACAACCTGCGCGCTCCAATCCCAGTGAGAACCGTTGGGGTTGGGGTGGCGTGGCACGTAACATCGCTGAGAATCTCGCGCGCCTGGGAGCGGACGTGCACTTCATCACGGCTGTCGGTGATGATTGGTGGGGTCGGACCATGCTGGGCCGGTTGCGTGAACTCGGCATCAACACTGAGGATGCCGTGCTGTCGGCGGAGCGACCGACGGCTTCTTACGTCGCGCTCTATGATCGTCAGAAGCGGCTGCAGGTCGCCTATGACGATATGTCGATCATGCAGGAGATCACGCCGGGCCACCTGAATCGGCTGCGGCGCCTGATACGGAGCTCTGACATGGTCTGTATTGATGCGAACCTCTCGCCCCGCGCTCTCCAGACCCTCTTTCGGCTTACTACGCAGTATGATGTGCCGGTTTGTGCAGACCCAACCGCGGCATTATTGGCACACCGGTTGTGTCCGCATCTCCCTGCTATCACGGCGATCACGCCCGACTGCGCCGAGGCTGCCGCGATGCTGGGGTGCGACGTGAATGATCAGACCGAGATCAGCTCTGCGGCGCGGGCTCTGGTACAGGGCGGTGTAGAGCTGGCGATCATCACCCTGGGCGCCGAGGGACTCTACTATGCGACCGGCGAGGAGAGCGGGCGCGTCCCGGCGTTCAAAGTGGATGTCGTTGACCCCACCGGTGCAGGCGATGCCTTGACGGCAGCTGTGGCCTATGGGTTGCTTGAAGGCGTCTCGCCGGAGGAAGCGGTTCGATTGGGGATGGCGGCAGCTACCCAGACGATCACCTGTCGTGAGACCGTCTGCTCCGACCTCAACGCGGAAGTACTCTACGACCGATTGGTGATGTAGTTATTCTCATAGGGAGTGCTATGAAAGCGCTTACGATTGATCGTCCCCACGAAGCTCGTGTGATTGACGTCCCGGCGCCCACGCCGGGGCCCGATGAGGTGCTGGTGCGAGTCGCCGCGTGCGGCATCTGCGGCACCGACGTCCATATCCTGCGAGGTGAGTACCTGGGTGACTATCCGATCACTCCCGGTCACGAGTTTGCAGGTGAGGTGGCAGCCGTCGGTGCACAGGTCACGCGGTTTCGCGTGGGGGATCGCGTCGCCGTCGAGCCCAATATCGCCTGTGATAACTGCGTCAACTGCCTCAACAATCGCCAGAACTTTTGCCTCAACTGGCAGGCGGTCGGGGTCACGCGGCCGGGGGGGATGGCCGAGTATGTGACGGCACCGGAGAGGGTTGTCTTCGACATCGGAGCGCTGTCGTATGAAGCCGGTGCCTTCGTCGAACCGCTGAGCTGCGTCATCCACGGGATCGAGCGAGCCGAGATTCGCCTGACCGATCGTGTCGCTCTCCTGGGTGCAGGGCCGATCGGTCTGCTGCTGCTTCAGGTCGCTCGTCTTCGGGGTGCGGCCCATGTCACCGTTTTGGAGCGCCAGCCGGCGCGCGCCGAGCTGGCCGGGAAGCTGGGCGCTGATGCATGGTCGCAGGATCTGAACGAACTTGACCCGGCGTCATATGACGTCGTCGTTGATGCAACCGGCGTGCCCTCGGTGATGGCCCACAGCGTGGCGCTCGCGCGTAAGGGGGGCACCATTTTGCTCTTCGGCGTGCCTCCGCGCGGGAGCGAGCTGAGTCTGGATGCGTTTGCGATCTTTGAAAAGGGCCTCACAATCCGCTCGTCCTTCACCTCACTCCGCAACTCCTATCAGGCCATCGAGTTGCTCGCCACGGGCGGTGTCCGGGTGGACGATCTCATCTCGCACCGGCTGCCGCTTGAGCAGTTCGCGCGTGGCGTGGAGATGATCGAACGGGGGCTGGAGGGCGTCAAGAAGGTCCTGATGGTGCCCGACGTCGGATTTGGCGCTTGACATCCGAGGGATCGCTGGTACTCTTGTGACGATGATGAAACCTAACGAGGTTCGCCGCTTGCACGCTCATGCGAGGATGACACCGCCCGATTCGGGAGGTGTGGCTTCGCTCATCTAGCGAGAGCCCGCCACGGTTGAACAGATCGACCACAAAAGCCCCCCGGATTGGACCGGGGGGCTTTTCACATGAGGAGGAGCTATGAGTCAACGGGAGGAGATCCGGCTGTCCTTGCCGAGCAAAGGACGTCTGGCCGAAGAGGCTATCGAGTTCCTGGCGGCCTGTGGGTTGAAGGTACACAAGCCCAATCCGCGACAGTATGCGGCGTCGGTTCCGGCTCTGCCCGGACTGACGGTGATCTTTCAGCGCCCCACCGACATCGTCGTGAGCGTGCGCGACGGCAGCGTCGACTTCGGTGTGACGGGGTTGGACGTCACGCTGGAGTATGGTGGTGCCGCCGACGAGGTCCTGGTGCTGCACGAGGCCCTGGGATTCGGGGGGTGTCGTCTTGCCGTGGCCGTGCCGGAGGCCTGGTCGGAAGTCCGGTCGCTCTCCGATCTGGTGACTGCCACGCATGAGATGCCACGCCCCCTGCGGGTGGCGACGAAGTTCACCCGCCTGACGGAGGCCTTTTTCGCCAAGAGGGGGATGGGGCCCTTTGAGCTTGTCTATGCCGAGGGGACGCTCGAGGTCGCGCCTGCCATCGGTCATGCCGACTGCATCGTGGACCTGGTCTCGTCAGGACAGACGCTGCAGGACAATCGGTTGAGAGCCCTCGAGGGCGGCGTGATCCTGCGCTCGCAGGCGGCGCTGGTGGCCAATCGAGCTGCTCTGCAGTCGCGACCCGAGGTGCTGGACATCGCTCGGACGTTGCTCGAGTTCACCGAGGCACATCTGCGGGCTCAGGACCACCTGCTCGTCGTCGCCAATATGCGGGGGGAATCGCCGCGGGCGATAGCGGATCGTATGTCCGACCAACCGATGCTCGGTGGCCTTCAGGGGCCGACCGTCTCGCCGGTGATGGTCGCCGATGGGAATCCCAACTGGTATGCGGTTCAGATTGTGGTGCGCCGCGACGCGCTGATCGAGGCCATCGCCGAGTTGCGCTCGATCGGCGGCAGCGGTGTGGTGGTCACCCCGGTGACCTATATCTTTGAGGAGGAACCGGATCGCTATCGCGCGATGATGGCGGCGGTCCAGGAGGTGGCGTGATGATTACGATCTATGACGACCTGGCACAGGGCGCCTGCATCCTCAAGCGGCGCTCAATGCTGACGGTGGAGGATGTGCCCGAGGTGGTCCTGGCGAGCATCGAGCGCGTTTTCGGTGATCGGCTGACGCCCGAAGATGCTGTCGCGCGTCTGCTCTCCGAGGCCCGCTCGCGTGGCGATGACGCGCTACGGGAGTGGACGCAGCGCATCGATGGGGTTGCCCTCGATGCCCTTGAAGTCCCCAGGGCGATGTGGGAAGCTGCTTACCAGGGCCTGGCGCTCGAGCTCCAGGCGGCACTCCAGCGCTCCACTGAGCGCATCCGTGACTTTCACGCTCGCCAGCCGGTCCCGAACTGGACTACCGCCGAGATGGGCGGCATGTTGGGGCAGCGCCTCGTCCCGCTGGAGCGCGTAGGGCTGTACGTGCCGGGGGGAACAGCGCCTCTGCCCTCGTCGCTGTTGATGGGGGCGGTGCCGGCGCAGGTGGCGGGTGTCGGCGAGATCATCGTCTGCACACCTGCCGACCGCGAGACAGGCGAGGCCTCTCCTCTGATCTTGGCAGCAGCCTACGTTGCCGGTGTCGATCGGGTTTTCACACTGGGCGGCGCGCTGGCGGTGGCAGCCCTCGCCTTCGGGACCGAGAGCGTCCCGCGCGTGGACAAGGTCGTGGGTGCCGGCGGGCTTTTTACGACGGTTGCCAAACGCCAGGTCTACGGCATCGTGGGGTTGGACGGCCTTTACGGTCCGACCGAGACGGTGGTGGTCGCGGACGACACCGCGAATCCTGCGTGGGTTGCGGCGGATCTGCTGGCTCAGGCGGAGCATGACGTGCTCGCTACGGCGATCCTGCTGACGCCGTCACGGGCGCTGGCGGAGGCCGTTCAGGACGAGATCGTCCGCCAGATGACGTCCCTCAGCCGCGCTGATGTGATCGCGACCTCACTCGCCGGTCAGGGTGGCATCGTGGTGACGCCGGATCTAGCGGCAGCGGTGCGCGCAGCGGACGATTTCGCCCCCGAGCACCTCTGTCTATCGGTGGCGGATCCCATGGCCTGGGCCGAGAAGATCGACAACGCAGGAGGCGTCTTCCTTGGTGAACACTCATGCGAGGTGCTGGGTGACTATGTGGCAGGCCCGAGTCACATTATGCCGACCGGCGGTACAGCACGCTTCAAGGGGCCGGTGAACGTGCTTGATTTCATCAAAGTCGTCAATCTGATCGGTCTGGATGCTGAGACGGCCCGTGCCCTCGCAGTCGATGCCGACCTGCTTGCGACGGCTGAGTCGCTCACGGCGCATGCCCAAGCAGCGCGCTTTCGGGCGACAGGCGACACACAGCCACGGGAGTGAGACGATGAAGAGCGTCGATCGAATCCGTCCGGACATCGCCACGATGGAGCCCTACACGCCCATTTACCCGTTCGAGGTGTTGGCGGCACGACTGGGGCGTGAACCGGACGAGATCATCAAGCTGGATGCCAACGAGAACCCCTACGGGCCCTCGCCACGTGTACGGGCAGCCCTGGCGGATATGCCCTTCGTCCATATCTATCCGGACCCGGAGAGCCGGGCGCTGCGTGCGGCCCTGGAAGCGTTCACGGGCGTTCCTGCTGCCTTCTTGTTGGCGGGCGCCGGTGCGGATGAGCTCCTGGACCTGGTGATGCGCCTCTTCCTGGAGCCTGGCGATACCATCGTGAACTGCCCGCCAACGTTCGGCATGTACCCTTTCGATGCTGCGATCAGCGGCGCGGGTGTGATCTCGGTGCCGCGCCGCGCAGACTTCTCCGTCGACGTCGCGGCGGTCGAGGCGGCGGTGCTTGGGCCGATCTCCAGGTCGGACGTTGAGCGGCGTCCCAAGCTCCTCTTCGTAACCTCACCCAACAACCCCGACGGCAGCTGGCTGTCCGATGAGGAGCTGGCGCGACTGCTGGCGCTGCCGGTGATGGTCGTGCTGGATGAGGCCTATGTGGAGTTCGCCGGGACCGAGCGTAGTCGTATACGACAGGTGCCGGAGCGCGACAATCTGATCGTGCTGCGCACCTTCAGCAAACTCGCGGCGCTGGCGGGGCTGCGGGTCGGCTATGGCGCCTTTCCCGAGGCGCTGATGCCGCACCTCTGGAAGATCAAGCAGCCCTACAACGTCTCGGTGGCTGCCTCCACGGCCGCCCTCGCGGCACTGGAGGATCTGGACTGGCTGACGGACAAGGTCGAGCGAATTAGGGCGGAGCGTGAGCGCTTTGCCGGTCTCCTGGCCTCGATCCCCTATCTGGAGCCCTATCCTTCGGCGTCGAACTTCATCCTCTGCCGCGTGGTGGGGCGTGGGGCCGAGGAGCTCAAGCTTATGTTGGAGCGTGAGGGGATCCTGATCCGCTACTACCGCACACCGCGGCTGGCGGACCACGTGCGCTTCACGGTCGGACGACCTGAACAGACCGATGTCGTTATCGCGGCGCTAAGACGAACCGCGGATGGAGGGGCCTATGCGAACGGCTGAGCTCAAGCGCGAGACCAACGAGACCAGGATCGAGGTCGCCCTGAACCTGGATGGCAGCGGCAGCTGCGACATCGCCACCGGGGTGGGTTTTCTCGACCATATGCTGCACCATATCACCGTCCACGGCCTCTTCGACTTGCGTGTGCGGGCCGAGGGTGATCTCGAGGTGGACACCCACCACACGGTCGAGGACGTGGCCCTGGGGCTGGGCGCAGCCTTCGATCAGGCGCTGGGTGCGCGGAAGGGCCTGGTGCGGATGGGGTCGGCTTACGTACCGATGGATGAGGCTTTGGGATTCGTAGCGGTGGACCTCTCCGGTCGTCCCTATGCCGTGGTGGATGTAGCATGGACCGGTCTGGAGGTCGGCGGCGTGCCGGTTACGCTCTGGGAGCACTTCTTCGCGTCGTTTGCGGTCGCCTCGCGATCGAACGTCCACGCTCGCGTTCTCTATGGTCGTGACGACCACCACAAAGCCGAGGCGCTCTTCAAGGCACTCGGACGCGCTCTGGACGCTGCTACCCAGCTTGACGCCCGCCGTGGCGACGCGATCCCCTCGACCAAGGGCGCTCTGTGATGATCGCCTTGATCGACTACGGGGCGGGGAACGTGCGCTCGGTCCGCAAGGCTCTTGAGGCCGTGGGCGCGGAGGTCGTGCCGGCTCACGATGCCGCGACGGTCCTGGCGGCTGAGAAGGTGGTCCTGCCGGGCGTTGGCGCCTTTGCCGATTGTATGGAGAGCCTTATGCGGCTGGATCTGATCGCGCCGATCTATGAGGTGATCGCCGCCGGCACGCCCTTCCTGGGTATCTGCGTGGGCATGCAGGTCCTGTTCGAGTATGGGGAGGAGCTTGGGGGCCACGAGGGGTTGGGGCTTCTATCCGGGCGGGTCGTCCCGTTTCCCCTTCCGGCGCAGACGGCGGCGCTGAAGGTGCCACACACCGGCTGGAACCAGGTCGAGGCCGTCGTCGACACGCCGCTGCTCGTGGATAGCCCTCAGAGGGCATGGGCGTACTTCAATCACGGCTTCCTCTGTGATGCCCTCCCGGAGGACACGTTGGCCATCACGGACTACGGCGGTGCCTTTGCCTCCGTTGTAGGGCGGGGGCTCTTGTTCGGCGTGCAGTTTCATCCTGAGAAGAGCCAAGCCGTGGGGCTGCACCTGTTGCGCAACTTTGTGGAGCGTGTGCCCGGCGCACTGAGAGAGGCTCGTCGATGACAGGACAACCCATACCGGCGGCATTCGACATCTACCCGGCGATCGACCTGCGGGCGGGGCGTGTTGTGCGTTTGGCCCAAGGCGATCCTGAGCGCGAGACGGACTATGGGCACGACCCGCTGCGCGTTGCCCGTCGTTGGGAGGCCTCAGGGGCGCGCTGGGTGCACGTTGTCAACCTCGACGGCGCCTTTGGCGAAGCGGGACAAGAGAATCGGCTGGCGCTGACGCACATCCTCCAGACCTCGCTCAGGGTGCAGTTCGGAGGCGGCATTCGGGATGCAACGACGCTCGGGCGGGCACTGGACCTGGGCGTCTCACGCGTCGTCGTGGGTACTGCCTTCGCCGAAGATCCGGCGTTCGTGCGCACAGCTCTCCAGACCTATGGGCCGGAGCGCGTGGCCGTCGGGATTGACGCCCGCGACGGGATCGTTCAGATCCGGGGATGGCAGGAGGCGGCGCCCTATCAGGCGCTCGACCTGGCCCGACGTTGGGCTGAGCTGGGGGGGCGCTGGTTGATCTTCACGGACATCTCGCGGGACGGTATGGGCAGCGGCATCAATGTCCAAGCGACTGCCGAACTGGCGAGCGAGACCGGGCTCAGCGTGATCGCCTCGGGTGGCGTCGCCACACTGGATGACGTCCGACGCGTGTGTGACGCCGGCCTCGCGGGCGTGATCATCGGTCGGGCGCTCTATGAGAAGCAGGTACATCTAGAGGATGCGCTGCGTCTCTGCGGCAGCAGCCCGCTGCGCAATCCATCTCTCTGAGGAGGTGATATGTTAGCCAAACGGATTATCCCGTGTCTTGACGTAAAGGAAGGACGCGTAGTGAAGGGCGTGAACTTCGTCAACCTGCGTGATGCTGGCGATCCTGTGGAACAGGCGCGCGTCTACGACGCGCAGGGGGCCGATGAGCTGGTCTTTCTCGATATCTCGGCGACGCACGAGGGGCGTCAGACGATGCTCGATGTGGTGCGCCGGGTCGCGGTGGAGGTCTTCATGCCCTTCACCGTGGGGGGTGGCGTGCGGACGATTGAGGATGTCCGCAACCTCCTGCTGGCGGGTGCGGATAAGGTGAGCATCAATTCCGCGGCGGTGCATACCCCGGACATCCTCACCGCGGGGGCCGAACGCTTCGGTAGCCAGTGCATCGTCCTGGCAGTCGACGCAAAGCGCGTCGATCCGCAACCGGACGACGCGGGGGTGTTACCGCGGTGGGAGGTCTACGTGAGCGGGGGGCGCGTTGCCACCGGTTTGGAAGTGGTGGATTGGTGCATTCAGGGTGTGGCGCTGGGGGCCGGTGAGATCCTGCTCACGAGCATGGACAGCGACGGCACGCTGGCGGGCTACGATCTGGAGCTGACTCGCACCATCGCCGAGGCGGTCTCTGTGCCGGTCATCGCCAGCGGCGGGGCAGGGACGCTGGCACACTTTGCTGATGTCCTGACGGCGGGGAAGGCTGATGCCGCGTTGGCTGCCTCGCTCTTTCACGATCGTGTATTGAGCATCGCCGAGGTCAAGGATTATCTGGAGGCGCACGACATCGTCGTGCGCCGCTAGGCCGCGATGAACGAAAACCGGACGCCGGGCCGGGATATGGGGCCTACCGCAATCCCGCTGACCTATGATGACCGCGGTCTCATCCCTGCCGTACTTCAGGACGCTACGACGGGTGAGATCCTGATGATGGCGTGGATGAACGAGGAGGCGCTGCAGCTCACCCTGGAGACCCGGGAGGCGCACTTCTGGAGCCGCAGCCGCCAGATGCTGTGGCACAAAGGGGCTACCTCAGGGAACGTGCAGCGGGTGACCGAGATCTGGGTCGACTGCGACGCGGATGTGCTGCTACTCAAGGTGGAGCCGGCAGGCCCGGCGTGTCACACCGGCGAGCGAAGCTGCTTCTACCGACGGCTCTGGCCTCGCGACGAGCGCGTGGCGATGTCGGACACCGAAGCCAGGGACAGGAAGGGATGGATGCGATGAACGATGTGCTGGATGAGCTGTTTGACGTGATCCTCGACCGCAAGGCGAATCCGACGCCGGGGTCGTACACGGCGAAGTTGTTCTCCGGCGGGGACGAGGTTCTGAAGAAGGTGGGCGAGGAGGCGATGGAGGTGTTGCTGGCGGGCAAGGGTCAGAGCGATCAGCGCCTCGTCGAGGAGTCGGCGGATCTGCTCTACCATCTGCTGGTGCTGTTGGCCTCGCGCGACCTGACGCTGGATGACGTGCGGCGTGAGCTTGCGAAGCGGCGCCGCTAGGCGCAGGTCGAGACGTTGACCTCCCTAAGCTGGGATAAAGGGGTCGAGGATCGAGGGCCAGAGTAGGGGCGCCTGCAGGCGCCTCTGGCTCTCCATCGCCAGCTCGGTGATGTGTTGCATCATGCGGCGGGAGGCCTGCCGGACGTAGGCACGGTCGCCGATGCTCCCGTCGAAGCGTAGCGGCTCACCCACCGTGACACCGTAGGGGCCGCGAAGGGCGTAGCGGCTCTCAATCCACATGCCCCCCATATCGCTCTCGATGTGCCATAGTCCACGCGGTGAAAGGCTGATGCCCAACGGGATCACGGGGGCACCGGTCAAAAGGGCCAGGCGCGCTGCACCTGTGTGCGGGGCACAGAAGCCGCCCTCCTTGGGGCTAAGATGACCCTCGGGGAAGACGATCAGCGTGCCGCCCTGGCGAAGGTGCTGTGTGGCAGCTTCGAAGGCCGCACGACCGTTGTCGGGATGGACCGGAATGTGACCGGACATCCGTAGGTAGCGACCGAAGAGCGGTACGTCAAACGCGTGGTGGATGACGAGCACCCGTGACGGCTCGCGTATGACATGAGCAACGAGGAAGGGATCCGACGTGCTGGGGTGATTTGCCGCGATGATCTTCGCTCCCTTGGGGAGTGGCCTATGGCGGTGAACATTCAGTTGCAGCATGCGCCCATAGAGGCTCGTCAGAGGTCGTGATAGCCAGTAGATGGATTGCCTAAGCACGTCGTGTGTCCTCTCTTCCGATGGTCTCTCCGACACTTCCGGGTGTGTGGCTCTGACAGATCTAACACGCCCGTCTGGCAGAAGTTACGTTGCTGGCCCGGGTGTTCCCATGTGAGGTCGGCGTGTGCTTAGGATACCCACATCTCGGCGTTACGACCTAGCGGGCGGCTAACAACCGGCAATACGCCGGCCCGTCATCTAGCCGGGGTGCAGCGTTAGGCGAGAGGCGCTCTGCGGGGGTCAGTTGGCGACGCGTGTGAGGAGGTCCATACCCAGCGCGGCGCCCTGCACGGTGATTGAGGCGAGCAAGACACAGGTGCCGAGCGCCCAGCCCAGAACGCGGCTGATCCTGCGGGCGTTGCGGGGTTGTTGGGCGAGCAATGAGGAGACGATCACGGTTGCCGACACAACCCATACCTCGACGATCCAGAGATAGGCCCAATGGTGCCAGTTGCCCGAGAAGGTCGTGTAAGTGAAGAGGACGCCATTGGCGGCGATGATCGCCGCCGGGATGGAGAGCCAGATCGTGCGCGTCACTGCCATCAACAGGAAGAGCGCGCCGCCGATGAGGAGTAATTCCATCGGCCATCCCCGCTCGAAGATCGCCCAGTTCTCCAGCACCGAGGAGAGGGTCACACCGAAGAGGTTGCCCAGAGAGATGATACCAATGGTCATAAAGATGCCCTTGGCAACACGATGGGACACAGGGTCGACCTCTTGCGCCATCTGATCGGCATCGGCTGATGGGAGCGTCGGGTCGGTATCAGCCTCCGCTACCGATGGGTCGATGAGCTCGCGGCCCGTGGGGTCGGATGCCACCACGATCGGCTCCGACGGCGCCTCGGAGGTCTGGAAAGAGAGGGCCGGTGGAATGCGATCGGGGAGCGTTGTGCCGGCCTCGTCGGCGCCCCGTCTCAAGTCGGCCGCCATCGCGAGGGCGTCCGGATAGCGATCGTCCGGGGACTTGGCCAGCGCCTTGATCACAACGCGCTCAAGAGACGGGGGGATCTCCTCGTCGAGTTCGTGTGGGGGTGAGAGTGGATCCTGGATGTGTCTGAGCATCGTGGCCAACGGGGTCTCGGCCTCGAAGGGAATGCGTTGGGTGAGTAGCTCGAAGAGGATCACGCCGAGTGCATAGAGATCGCTTCGCGCGTCGCTTTGTCCCTGCAGCCCCTGTTCGGGTGCCATGTACTCAGGTGTGCCCATCAGTGCGCCGGTCGCGGTGAGCTTGGTCCCGCCGATCATGGTCGCGATGCCGAAGTCGCTGATGACGGCTTGTCCTCGTTTGGTCAGCAGGATGTTCGCCGGCTTGAGATCGCGATGGACGACGCCCTCGCTGTGGGCATAGGCCACCCCGTCCAGCACATCCAGCATGATGCGTACGATCTCACCAAGCGGCATGCGCTGGTTGCGTCGACGATAGTCGTCGAGCCGTGCCTTGAGCGTGTCTCCCTCGAGATACTCCATCACCATATAGGTGAGGTCTCCCTCCACGTCGAAGTCAAAGACCTGGACGATGTGAGGGTGGCGCAGGTTGGCGACGGCGCGCGCCTCGCGCTGGAACCGTGAGAGGAAGGCCGTCTCATCTGCCAGGTCGAAGCGCAGCAGCTTGAGCGCCACATAGCGATCCAGCTGTGGGTGGTAGGCTCGGTAGACGCGAGCCATACCGCCGCGCCCCAGGGGCTCGAGGATGCGATATCTCCCGAGAGTCTGTCCTTCGAGCGGGGATCTGATCATAACATCCTGCGCTATGCCGTTAGCGTGCGATGAGCTTGTAGCCAAGGCCGCGCAGCGTGATCAGCACCTGTGGGTTGTAGGGATCGGTCTCGATCTTGGCCCGCAGCCGGCGCACGAGGTTCTCGATCTGGTAGTCGTAGACGGCGCTTTGGTACTCGGGCCACACGGCGCGTGCGATCTCGTCCTTCGAGCAGACCTCGTTGCTTCGTTCGTGGAGGTAGACCGCGAGGGCGAACTCCTTGGGCGAGAGCTCGACCACCTCGCGACTCACGCGCACGACCCCGGCAGCGTGATCGATCTCGAGTTCGGGCAGGGGGGTGTCGTGATAGGTGATATCCGGATCATGGTAGATGAAGACGACGTCACCGATCTTGATGCGGTCCCGATCGCGCAGCTCGCGTGCCGCGATGACGCGCTCCCCATTGAGGAAGGTCCCATTGGTGCTTCCCAAGTCCTCAAGACTCCAACGCCAATCGTCGCGATCGATACGGGCGTGCTCCCGCGAGACACGCTTGCTGGTGATCACGATGTCATTGCCGGTCGCCCTGCCGATGGTGACGGCGTCCTGTCTGAGGTGATGTTCGCGCCCTGTGGGATCCTCAAGATACGGAGTCGGTCTATCCACTGATCCACCGCTCATCCTCGTCCCCCATACCTCCAGTCTACTTGGTCTTATCGCTTCGTCAACCGTGGACGATGACCTCAGGGTCGTTGACCGGATCATGACATGCACTACAATAGCCGACGAGACCACTCAAGGAGTGAAAGACTGTGACCCTGGAACAAGATCGTATCAAGTCACTGAACTTCGAGACGCCCGAGATGATCCCGGTCTCGGTGGGGATTCTGCCGGCGGCGTGGATGAAGTATCGCGAGGCCCTGGATGACCTTGTTGCGCGACATGCCGCGCTCTTTGGCGAGCAAGGCGAGCCGCGCGACTACGATGCGATCCACACAGAAACCTACAAGGCGGGCGAGCATGTGGACGTGTGGGGTTGCGTGTGGAGCAATGTCAAGGCCGGGATGGAGGCGATTGTGACCGGCCATCCGGTGCCTACACGTGAAGCTGTTCATCGTCTGGAGATCCCTACGGAGGATGCCGGCTTTCCCCACGGCTTTATGTATCTGCGACTGCAGGACCTGCGTGGTTTCGAGGAGTTGATGATTGACTTCGCGGAGGAGCCGCCTGAGCTGCAGATGTTGATCGATAAGGTCCTCGCCTACAACCTGCGTCAGGGGGAGCGCCTGCTGGCCTCCCTGCAAGCCCGGGGCCAGACCGGAACGATCGTGAGCTTCGGCGATGACCTGGGCATGCAGCAGAGCCTGCCCATGAGCCCCAAGACGTGGCGCCGATACCTGAAACCCTGCTTCGCCGAGATCTACCGCCCCTTCCGCGCGGCCGGCTACTATGTCTACATGCACACCGACGGGCACATCATCGAGATCATCCCGGATCTCGTCGACTGTGGTGTGAACGTGGTGAACCCACAGGTGCGCGCCAACGGGCTGGAGGCGCTGGCTGAGACCTGCAAGGGCAAGGTCTGTGTCGACCTCGACCTCGACCGGCAGCTCTTTCCCTTCGCGACCCCACAACAGATCGATGACCATGTCCGGAAAGCCGTGGAGGTCCTGGGGGCGCCGGAGGGCGGTCTGTGGCTCAAGGCGGAGATCGGTGAAGACGTGCCGCTTGAGAACATCGCGGCGATCTTCACCGCCCTCGAGGCCTATCGCACGTTCTTCTAGCGCAAAGGATATCCATGAAATACGGTTACGTACCCGGTATCGATAAACCGATCTCGCGGCTCGTGCAGGGCTCGATGATGCTCAGCTCCCGAGAACTCGAGAGCAGCTTTGTGCTGCTGGATGGTGTCTACGCCCTTGGTTGTACCGCCTTCGATCTGGCCCACGTCTACGGCGGCGGCGATGTCGAACGTACTTTCGGGCGCTGGGTTCGCGAGCGCGGCCTCCGCGACGATGTCGTGATCATCACGAAGGGCGCGCATCACAATCAGGATCGTCGCCGGGTGACGCCCTATGACATCACCGCGGATCTCCACGATTCGCTGGCGCGTCTGGGGGTGCAGAGCATCGACCTCTATCTGCTGCATCGCG
>CAZYYC010000013.1:3505-34566 GCA_964650935.1 uncultured Anaerolineales bacterium | reverse complement strand
TGACTGCATCTACCCCATCCGGGTAACGGCCGGCCGGGGACCTGCCCGAGTCCTGGTGGGGAATGGTGGGCGGGGGTGGCGATTCGGATGCTTGTGACTGTCTTTGGGTGGGGTAGATGGGGGCCGATGGCGGACTCTGGGGGCGGGTGGGTGGGGAGACGTCTGCTGTGTGGGGCTCCTCCGGCTTCCCGGAAGGTTGTCCCCACGCTGACGCGCGGTCGCTCTTCCGGCCGGACGCTTGGGCGTGGTTCGGAATGGACTATAATGAGAGCGGGGTGGGGCATCGCAGGCGGCACGTCAGCGGCTTGCTGATGCCCTCGTCTGTTGTGTCAAGGAGACGACGGCACGGCTGAACGCCGACCGTCCCGGTTCGAGAGGGGGAGGTGTTTTATGTCAGTTACGGCTGTGGTTGGGGCGCAGTGGGGCGACGAGGGAAAGGGCCGTATCATCGACTACCTGGGACAGCGTGCGGATCTGGTCATCCGGTTCCAGGGCGGGGACAACGCCGGTCATACGGTGATCAACGAGTATGGAAAGTTCGCGCTGCATCTTGTGCCGTCGGGTATCTTCAATCCGGCGACGCAATGCCTGATCGGAACGGGGGCAGTGGTCAACTTCGACACCCTGGCGGCTGAGCTTGATGCCCTCCGCAAGGCCGGCGTCGATGTTAGGAATCTCTTCATTGACCGGCGTGCCCACGTGATCTTGCCCTTTCATCGTCAACTGGATGGCGCTGAAGAGGCTTCCCGAAAAGCAGGCTGGGAGGTCGGAACGACGCAGCGTGGGATCGGTCCCGTCTACGCCGACAAGGCGGCGCGACAGAGCATCCGTGTGGGAGATCTCATGGATCCCGAGCGGTTACGGGTACGGTTGGAGATGCTTATCCCGCCCAAGAATCGTGAGCTCGCCTTCTTTGGCCTCGCCGAGGTCACCGTCGACGAGTTGATGGCTCTGTGTAAGGGTTGGCGCGATGCCTTTGGAGATCGGATCATCGACGGGCTGCCCATGGTGCGCGACGCCGTGAGAGCGGGCAAGCGGGTGCTGCTGGAAGGGCAACTCGGCGTGATGCGCGATCTCGACTGGGGCATCTATCCCTACACCACCTCGTCGTCACCCACGGCGGGTGGGGCTTGTATCGGTGCCGGGATCCCGCCGCGAGCGATTGATGATGTGTTGGGGATCGTCAAGGCCTATTCGACCTCCGTGGGGGGGGGGCCTTTTCCCACAGAACTCATCTGCGACGTGGGTGAGAGGCTGCGGGAGGCCGGCGAGGAGTACGGTGCGACGACCGGACGTCCGCGCCGGTGCGGGTGGTTCGACGGTGTGGCGATGGGGTATGCAGCCTGGCTGAACGGGTTCACCGGCATTGCGGTGACGAAGGTGGATGTGCTCGATACGTTCGATACCCTGAAGATCTGCGTGGGCTATCGCTTGGGCGATCAGCTTCTTGACTATGTTCCCGATACAAGCATCCAAGAACAGGTCGAACCGGTCTACGAGACGTGGCCCGGGTGGCTTGCCGACACCAGTAAGGCACGCGTATGGGAGGATTTGCCCCAGAAGGCTCAGGCCTATATCCGGCGATTGGGCGAGCTGGCGGGCGTCCCAATCCGTTTCGTCTCGGTAGGGCCGGAACGTGATCAGATCATCGTGATGTCGTGACCAAGGAGCCTACCGTGTCCAAGCTGACGTTCTCACACGACACCTATCTTTCCCCCTTCACGTGGCGGTACGGAAGCGATGCCATGCGCGCGATCTGGTCCGAGAGACGCAAGCGACACCTGCTGCGTCGTGTCTGGGTCGCGCTGGCGACGGCCCAGCATGGAGCGGGTCTGGTCAGCGAGGCGGAACTGGCCGATCTGCGCGCCCACGAGGACGATGTGGATATCGCCCGTGCGACGGAGATCGACGCTGAGATCCATCACGATCTGATGGCGGAGCTGAGGACCTATGCCGAGCAGTGTCCCGTTGGTGGTGGTATCCTGCATCTGGGCGCGACCAGTATGGATATCTCCGACAATGTGGAGGTCCTGCGAATACGTGAGTCGTTGGACCTGGTGCTCTCGGATCTGCGCGATCTGCTGGGATCGATCGTGGATCTGGTTGAGGCGCGTGCCGATCAGGTCTGCATGGCCTATACCCATCTCCAACCCGCTGAACCCACGACGGTCGGCTACCGGTTAGCGCAGTATGCTCAGGACCTGCTCATGGATTACGAGGAGACATCGCGGGTACGATCGAACCTGAAGGGCAAGGGGCTGAAAGGCGCGGTGGGAACCTCGGCTTCCTATGCGGCGCTATTGACCGATGCTGGGATGTCGCCCGAGGAGATGGAAGCGCTGGCGATGGCAGCCCTGGATCTCCCGGTCTTTCCGGTGGCGACCCAGGTTTACCCGCGCAAGCAGGACTGGTTGGTGCTCAACGCGCTGACGGGTCTGGCGGGTTCGCTGTACAAGTTTGCCTTTGATCTGCGGCTGCTGCAATCACCTTCCTTCGGAGAGTGGAGTGAGCCGTTTGGTGAGCGGCAGGTGGGCTCCTCCGCCATGCCCTTCAAACGCAATCCCGTCCGCGCCGAGAACATCGACTCGTTAGCGCGTTATGTGGCGACTCTTCCTCGCGTCGCCTGGGACAATGCAGCCCACTCGTTGTTGGAGCGTACGCTGGACGACTCCGGGAATCGGCGCGAGGTGCTCCCCTCCGCCTTCCTGGCCATCGACGAGATCCTGAGTACGGCCCGCCGGATCGTGGATGACCTGCGGATCTACGATGGTGCCATCGCTCGCAATCTGGCGCTCTACGGCGACTTCGCCGCGACCGAGCGGCTGTTGATGGCGTTGGCGACGGCGGGCGCCGACCGCCAGGTGATGCACGAGGTCATCCGGGGTCACGCGATGGCTGCCTGGCGTGCGGTGCAGGAGGGCGCGGTGGAGAACCCCTTGCCGGAGATGCTCGCCCGGGATGACCAGGTGCAGCGCTACCTCACCGAGGACGAGATTCCGGCCCTCTTCGACGTCCGTGAGCACATTGGGGACGCGCCCGAGAGAGCGCGCGCGATGGCTGCGCGCGTGAGGGCTGCATTGGCCTGACGCACGACGATATGGTTGAACGGGTAGAGGGTGATGGGATCTGACTATCAGCTCGTCTTTGGCCTCTCAGCTGACCCGGTCCACGTGGGTCACGTGGAGATGGTGGCCCAATCGGCTCAGGGTCTGGTCGCGAGGGGATATCCGCTTGTTGAGGTACTCCTGGTGCCCGTCTATCGCCGCAACCCTGTCGGCGCCGTCAAACGAGGGCTGCCTGATACCTTCGCAAGCCGTCTGACGATGTGCGCGCTGGCTGCAGGTGAGGTAGCCCATCGGCTGGAGCGGCGGTTACCGGCAGCGTGCGCGAGGCCCCGGATCGGAGCCAGTGCTATCGAGGCGGAGCTTGCTCGTCACCGTCGGCGACCCAACTACACGGTCGAGACGCTGACACTGCTCAAGCTTCGCTGTCCTCCGGGAAGGGGACTGATCTTTCTCATCAGCAGCGAGCTGGTGGCGGGCTCCGATCCCCAGCTGGGCCGCTGGCATCGCCCTGACGCGATCCTCAGAGTCGCGGACATCGCCGTCTGTCCAAGGCCGGGCTACACGCCCAATCGGCGCTTCCTCAGTGCTCTGGCCCGGGGCGGCAGGCGTGTGATCCGGCTGGACGAGGTCGCCACGCCCGATATCTCGGCGACCGCGGTGCGTGCTTGTCTGGACGCCGGCGTCTCACCGCTAGCTCTGGCCCGTCACGGGAGCTTGACCCCGGCGATCGCGCGCTACCTGAGTGTGCGACGGGCCTCCTACATCTCCGAGACCACAGCGGGGAAGGGACCGTCAACATCGTCGCGGCTGACGAAGTGTGCGGACTCGGCATCCTCCCGGTAGTGGGCGCCCCGCGATTGCCGGTTGTGCCAGGCGGCGAGGGTGACGATCCACGCGGTCTGCGCCATATTGCGGAGGCCGATCAGTTGGTCGTTGAGGCGCGTGGAGCGGTAGAATCCGTCGATGATCTCCCAAAGGTGGTTGAGGTCTTTGAGCGCGCGGGCCAGCCGGTGGGTGTTGCGGGCCAGGCCCACATAGAGCCACATAATGTTCTGGATCGTGCGTGAGTCACGGTAGGCTAACACCGGGTCGGCTCCCGCCCCCTCGCTCACGTCCCGCCATGGGGGAATGCACCCTTCACTGACCAGCGCTAGATCGTCACGGTGTGCAATGTCCTCACCGGCGCGGTAACCCCAGACCAGGCCTTCCAGCAAGGAGGTGCTGGCAAGCCGATTAGCACCGTGGACGCCGGTGCAGCTCACCTCACCGCCGGCGTAGAGACCCTTGAGCGATGTGCGCCCCACGAGATCGACGTGAACGCCGCCACAGAAGTAGTGGGCTGCCGGAACGACAGGGATCGGGTCCTGTGTGATGTCGATCCCGGCCCGTTGGCAGGTCTCGTAGATGGTTGGAAAGCGGTCGGCGATCTTGGTCCGATCCATAGCCTCCGCGAGGTTGAGCAAGACGTGCGGGTAGCCGTGCTCGAGCATCTCATGGTGGATGGCCCGCGCAACGATGTCGCGTGGGGCCAGGTCGCCCCAATCCGGTGCGACATCATCCATGAAGTGACGCCCGTCGATGGTGTAGAGCCGCGCCCCTTCGCCGCGCACAGCCTCTGAGATGAGGAAGTTGTCCATGCCGGGCACGGCCAGGGTGGTGGGGTGGAACTGAATGTACTCAGCGTTGATCACACGCGCCCCGGCTCGATAGGCCATGGCCAACCCATCTCCACGTGCGCCGGCCGGATTCGTTGTGTGCCGGTAGATGCGGCCCACGCCTCCGGTGGCCAAGATCGTCGCGCGTGCCAGCAATCGCTCCGCCTTGTTAGCGGCTCGATCCAGCACGTAGGCCCCGTGACACGTGATGGGCGCGTAGATGTCAAGCGGGTTGTTGCTGTGATGGGATGAGGTGATCAGGTCGATCGCAGTCAAGCCCACACGCAGATCCACGTTGGGGAGTGAGAGCAGTCGCGCGATCAGGGCCTTCTGGATCGCGTGGCCGGTGGCATCGCCCACATGGAGGATGCGCGAGATCGTGTGCCCTCCCTCGCGTGTATACGCCAGACGGCCCGCTTCGTCGACCCCGAAGGGCACGCCCAGCTCGTTGACCAGAAGATCCTGTACGAGTTGGGGGCCCTGTGAAGCCAGGAGCTGCGCCGCGCCGGGCAGGCTCAGCCCCGCACCGGCCCGCAGGATATCCTCGGTCAGGAGGTCAGGGCTGTCGCCCTCGCCTGCAGCGACGATGCCGCCCTGCGCATAGCGTGTGTTGGTCTCCTCGGGATCATAGTCCCGTGTGATCACCGTGATCTGGCGTTGGCGGTCCTGAGCCAGCTTCAGTGCTGCGGTTGCTCCTGCAATCCCACACCCGATGATCAGTACGTCGGTCTCCATGGACATCGTGACCTCGCGCCGGATCAGCCGGCCATCTGGGCCGGCAGCTTCAACATCCGTTCGAGCGCCACGCGACCCCAGTGCGCCGTCTCGGGCTCAACGGTCACCTCATTGGCCAACTCTCCTGTCTGGAGTGCTTCTAGTGTCGCCGCAAGGTTGGTGAGCGTGATCTGACTCATTGTCTTGCAGAAGGGGGGCACATCAGCAAGCGGTAGGATGACCTGGTCGGGGTGCTCAGCCTGCAGACGGTAGACCAGACGGCTCTCGGTGGCGATGGCCCAATGGGTGTCGGGCGTCGCACCCTCGACGAGTTGGATGATGCGCGCCGTCGAGCCGCTCTCATCGGCTAGGGCCACGACCTCGGCCTTGCACTCAGGGTGAGCGACGACGCGAATGCCCGGGTAGCGCTCGCGGACTGCGTGGACGTGCTCGGGGCGGAAGCGCTGGTGGACGTTGCAGGCTCCGGGCCAAAGGATGACGCGGCTGTCCCGGATGACCTCCTTGCCGGGCGGGCGTCTGGGCGTCCAGAGAAGCATCTCGCTGTTGGGGATCCCCATGCCCAGGGCCGTGTTGCGTCCCAGGTGTTGGTCCGGGAAGAAGAAGATGCGCGGGCGCTGCTCCAGGGCCCAGCGTATCACACGGTCCGCATTGCCCGAGGTGCAGACAATGCCCCCGTGCCTGCCGCAGAAGGCTTTGAGCGCAGCCGAGGAGTTGACGTAGGTGATGGGCGTGATCTCTTCGTCGGCGTTGCCCAGGGCCGCGTCGAGCGCTGACCACGCCGCATCGACGCCTTCAGGCGTCGCCGTATCGGCGAGGTAGCAGCCCGCCGTCATGTCCGGGATGAGCACGTGTTGCCCGGGCTTGGCGAGGGTGGCGGCGACCTCGGCCATGAAGTGCACGCCGCAGAAGACGATGAACTCAGCGTCCGTCTGGGTGGCCTCGCGTGAGAGCTGCAGCGAGTCACCGCGGAAGTCCGCGAGGGAGATGATCTCATCGCGCTGATAGTGGTGGCCCAGAATGACGAGGCGTTCGCCGAACGCCGCTTTGATCTCGCGAATCCTGGAGGTCAGGATAGCCTCGTCGGGCGCTGCAGCAGGGCCGATCTTCATACTGATGTCGAGCGCCTTCACGGAGTGGGTCAGGCTGCCCATCGAGATGAAGTCCACGCCTGTCGCCGCGATCTCGCCGAGGCGGTCCACGGTGACGTTGCCTGAGGCCTCGAGGGGGACACGGCCCGCTGCAATCCTTACGGCCTCCTGCATGTCGGCCAGGGTCATGTTGTCGAGCAGGATACGATCGAGGGGTGGTTCCAGGCTCAGCGCTTCCCGCAGCTCCTGCATCGTGCGCACCTCGACCTCAATCGGTAGCTCGGGATAGGCCTCCCGGGCACGCTGGACCGCGGAGGTGATGTTGCCTGCGGCATCGATATGGTTGTCCTTGACGAGCATCATATCGTAGAGCGAGGCACGATGATTGGTGCCGCCGCCCATCCGGACGGCATACTTATCGAGTAGCCGGTAGCCGGGCAGGGTCTTGCGTGTGTCGAGAAGGGTGGCGTCGGTCGTGCCGACGACGCCCACCGCCTGACGCGTCCGGGTTGCTATGCCTGACAGTCGTTGCAGGAAATTGAGCGCCGTACGTTCCGCCGCAAGCAGGCTACGGCCCTCTCCCCTGACTTCGGCGATGAGCTCGCCGGCGACGACCGCCTGCCCTTCTCGTACGTGGGAGGTGAAAGAAAGCTCGGGATCGACGTGGCAGAAGACGGCTTCGGCCACGGGAAGTCCGGCAATCACCCCGGGTGCCTTCGCGATCAGTCGCCCGACGAGCGTTGCGCCTGGCGCGAGGGTGGCGAGGCTGGTGGCATCGCCCGGACCGATGTCCTCGGCGATCGCCAGTTCGATCAGCGGCCTTGCTGCCGCCAGGAGTTCCTCGGTTGAGATGGGCGATTCGTCGGTATGCTGACGGGCTGTCATGACAACTCCTTGGTCAACGTTATGGATCTGTCCTTCAGTTAGTTTACCATACTCGGGGCACCCGTTTGCACAAGCGGGCTAGGGCTCGGGTTGATCGTGCCTCAAGAGGACCAGAGCGGCGAATCTGGGAAGTGCCAGCTGCCGGCGCCATCGTCGGGGCTCGCGGATCAGCCGGTCGAGCCACTCCAGCCCAAGGCGCTGGACCCAGCGGGGTGCACGCTTTGAGACACCAGCGATGAAGTCGAATGACCCACCCACGCCGATGCCGACAGCGGCACCCGTCCGGGCCAGGTTGCGACTCAGCCAGAGATCCTGTCGCGGGGCGCCGTAGGCGACGAAGAGCAGGTCCGCTTGAGAGCGGCGTACACGCTCGCTGATCTCAAACTCCTCGTCCGGTGCGGGAGAGCCGGCATAGCATCCTGCGATCTGCAGACCGGGATAACGCTCCGCCAGCATCCGCGCTGTGGTCTCGGCGACGCCGGCCGCTGCACCGAGGAAGAAAACGCGCCATCCTCGACCGGCTGCTTCCTCGGCGAGTCGAGGAACCAGGTCGGACCCTGCGACACGCTCGCGCAGCGAGGCGCGCCGGAGTCGCGCTGCCCACACGATGCCGATACCATCGGGGATGCACAGGGCGGCGTGGCGCAACACCTTGCGGAACGCCGCATCATCTCTGGCGCGGATGAGGAATTCGGGGTTGACGGTGGCAATCTGATGAACACCACGCTGGGTGATCCATTGGATCACCCAGCGCACGGTCTCCTGCATCGTGACGTCGTGAATAGGGACGCCCATTAACTCAAGGGCGACGCTTGGCTTCTCCAGCTCTGCTCCGGTGTCCAGGTGCAGGTCCCCCGTCACGCGTGTGAGTCGGCTCGGGTCAGACGAGGTTGAGCGCCCAGTCGCCGACGAGCCAGTAGCGGAAGTCCTCGCCGTTGGAGCACTGGATGCCGCCGATGACGCCGTAGACCAACGCGAGGAGCGGCATCAGCAGGAACAGCAGTGTGAGGATCACGGCAAAGGGAATCAGCAGAATCCCGACCAGGACCGCGGTCAATGCCCCGACGACAGCCCACATCATCCCGATCAACAGACCGCCGCCCGCCCAGAAGATGAGCTGGAAGATAAAGGACTGCATCGCCTGGTAGGCGACGTAGCGTGAGCGATCCTTGTAGACCAGATAGATCACCAGCGCCGCGCCAACGCCCAGAAAGCCTGTGACCAGGTTAAGCAGCACGCTCAAATGCGCCAGCATAGCCCACGATCGCTCATCACTGGCCGAAAGCGGATCGGGTGCTGTACGTGTCGGGACACGGTTAGCCGCGGAAGGGGTGGGTGCCCCTGGGGCCTTAGGTCGCTCCTGCATTGTGACTTCGTTCTCTTCGTTCATCCTACCTCCCTGATGTCTTTATGACATAGTCTGCGTTGCTGTTTCGGGTGTGCCGTTGCATCACCCGCTTCTACTAGTACGCAGGTTCGGGACGGAGGTTGCAGGGCCCAATGGGGCCATGGATCAG
This sequence comes from uncultured Anaerolineales bacterium, assembly GCA_964650935.1. GTDB lineage: Bacteria > Chloroflexota > Anaerolineae > B4-G1 > SLSP01 > PWVB01. Next base: position 25,621 of record CAZYYC010000013.1, on the reverse strand, counting down.
GGGCTCTCTTCCCTGAACTTCCGGACCTGGTAGATGGATACCTTCAGTCGGCCTTCTTGCCAGGCACGGGCAGGGAGACCGGCCTTATAGCATAGATGGCTCAGGAACTCCTCAGGCGTAGGCAGTTGCTCCCACACCTGCGGTAAGAAGGTCGCTCGATGCCATCCCTGTTCGATGACGACGCCATCTACATCGGGGCGCAGCCTCCGAACGAGGTCCTGTGGCCCGTCGTAGTCCAGGGGGTGCGGCTTGGTCAGCACCGAGACCTCCACGCGGATGCCGGGGAGCTCCTCTCGGGTGAGCGGTGAGAAACGGGGATCCTCGAAGGCGGCTGCTAAGGCATTGGCGCGGACATCGTCGATCAAGGGACGCCGTGCGGTCAACGTCCCGATGCAACCGCGCAGGATATCATCGCGCATCGTCAGCGTGACGAAGGATGCCCCCGGTCCCTGAAGTGCCTCAGAAGGTGGTTCAGGCGGCGGCGTCCCGGCGATGTCCAGGGCTGCCTCGATCGTGTGGCGCGCTAGGTCGAGCAGGTAGCGTCCCTCTACGTCGCTAAGAAAACCTTGGCTCACGTGACACCTCCCCGGTCCACCAGGGCCATGCTAGGAACCTGCATCCACATAGGCTACTGCGGCATAGCCTACGACCTGCCGGCGCTCCCCCGTGATGTCGCCGGACGTACGATAGTCCAGCAGGTGTGGGCGCCATCCTCGTGACGCGGCCACCACCATGAGGGCGAGGATCGGCGCCTGCCCGCAAGCCTCGCCGGTGGTCACACCCTTCCTGTCGTCGTTGAGCATGCTGTCCAGCAATCGGCGATCCAGCTTGTGGGCCCTGTCGTTGGGATGGTAGTGGCTCAGGTCGGAGCTGACGATGATCAGATCGTTGTCTGTCAGGACCTCGTCAAGGGCGTGTCCAACCTCGATGGGATCGACATCGCCGAAGAGCATCGGAACGATAGGCACGTTGGGCAGAACGGCCTGGATGAAGGGCACCTGGACTTCAAGGCAGTGTTCCGGGCCGTGCGGCGTGTTGATCGCACTGAAGATGCTCCATCGCTGCGAGAGCTCGGCTGCAAAGTCACGATCCACCGGTTGGGTTCCCAAGGGGGTGGCGAAGCCGTCGCTGTCAGCGATGGCCACGCCGGGAAACCACGATCGGTGGGAGGGGCCCATAATGAGGACCCGGGCAGGTTGCGGGGACTGCTCCGCCAGCAGATGGTAGGCATAGGCCGCGACGGGACCGGAGTAGACGTAGCCGGCGTGCGGCGCTATGATGGCTCGCACCGATGTGAGGTCGGACGGCGTCGCCTGTTTGAGGTAGTCGGCGATGTTCTGTCGTAGCGTGGACGCCTGTGCCGGGTAGAACATTCCCGCGACCGCTGGTGATCGAATCTCAGACATCTTCTCCTCCTCTGTGGGGCAACAAGGCCCCGGTGTGATCACACCGGGGCCGAGGTCTTCAAGGAGATAGTCAAGGTCGACGAATCGGCAGTCCACCTGTCAGCGCCGGACATGCCTTCGACCGTGCTCAACGATATGGACCGGATGAGACCTCAGTTGCGGGCCAACGGTGTTCCATCGGCGGACTTGAGGCTAAAGGCGATACGTCGTTGATCGGACTTAACGGAGATGACCCTGACTTGACAGTGGTCGCCCACAGACAGGACCTCGTCCGGATGATTGACGGGATCGTCGCTGAGTTCCGAGATGTGGATCAGGCCCTCGAGTTCGGGTCGCTCGACGATGGCTGCGAAAGCGCCGAACGAGGTGATGTTCACGATGTTCACGTCCACGATGTCACCCACGCTGCAGACCTCGTCGACCGTGGTCCACGGGTCAGGGGCCAGCCTCTTCAGGCTAAGTCCCAGGCGCTCTTTCTCGAGGTCAATGTCCAGGATGTAGACATCAATCGTCTGCCCTGCCTGGACGACTTCCTGGGGATCGTTGACACGCTTCCAGGAGAGCTCGGAGACGTGAAGGAGCCCATCAACACCGTTCACATTGACGAAGGCGCCAAAGGGGACGATATTGCTGACGATGCCCTTCTGCACCGAACCGATCTCCAACGACTCGAGGATCTTACTCTTGGTCGCGCGACGCTGGTAGGCACCACGCTCCGAGAAGATGAGGCGATTTCGTTCTGAGGTAACCTCAATCACGGTAAGCTTGAGGCCCTTGCCCATCAGGGCGCGCCATCGCCGATCGGGGTTGGCGGTGTCCTGGAAGCGGCGCCACGTGGGCATCAACTGTGAACCGGGCACGAACCCACGGAGCTCACCCAAGCGTACGATGACTCCGCCCTTGTTGGTGTCCACGACGGTGAGATCGACGGCCTCGCCGCTCTCCATCAGCTCCTGGGCCTGTTCCCAATCGCTCTGCTGGGCCGCCCTGGCAAGCGACACAAGCATCGTGCCGTCACTATCATTCTCAATCACATAGACACTGACATCTTGTCCGGGCTTGAGGGATTCCAGATCCTGATCGGACATACGCTCGACTTCGCGCGGATGCACGACGGCGTCGGACTTCCCGCCGATGTCGATGAGGATGGACCTGGGGTTGACGGAGGCGATGACGCCATCCACGATTTCTCCCCGGCGCCATCGTCGGGTTTCCATATACTCGTCGAGCAGGCTACCCATAGGATTCGAGTCAGTGTCAAACACGTGAGGCGAGCTTTCCATAACTTGTGATTCTCCTGGATGTGATCTTCTAACTCCTATTATAGGCGTGTTTCGCAGACGCGCAATGCGGCGCGGGTAGCGGGGGATTGTCGATTCACCGGAGACGACTATACTGAGATGCTGCATCGAGTCATAAGGAGGTCGAGCAGTTCATGGATCGGTCGCGTTTGTGGCACTGGGGAGGCCTGCTGGTGCTCCTCAGCCTGTTGTTGGGCTGTAGTCTTTTCTCTGTTACACCACCTGCCACCGTCTCGTTGCCGACGGCAACGTCGTCGCCGACCGCGACGGCGGCGCCTACGGAGACGCCGGCGGTCACGTCGCCGGGCGACATATGTCCGGAACCAAGTGCGCTCTCTCCCCCTCAACGGGAGGACGCAGGCGGGGAAGCGCAGGATGTGGAGGCCTGGATCGACGAGGTGCGGACCTACCTCTCCGCAGGCGGTGATCCGGCGGATGTCCCGCTCCTGGACTATGAGGCCCTGCACCGAGGTGACCTGACCGGAGAGGGTAGCCAAGAGACCATCTATGCCTTTATCGACCTGCAGGCTCAGCAGCTCGTCCCCGCTGTGCACCTCGTCGTCTTTGCGTGCCGCGCCCAGGAGATGACGGTGCTGTATCACTACGTGCCGATGGATGGCTACAGCCTGGAGCTGATCGGCGTGGAGGACTTGACGCAGGACGGTGTCGCGGACCTTGTCTTCTCGGAGTTCACCTGTGGGGCTCACACGTGCTGGCATACGCCTCTTGTGTGGTCCTGGGGTATGAACGACTTCGAGAATCGGATGGCTGAGGAGTTCCAATACCCGTTCCCCACCTATGAGCTGAGGGATAACGAGCTTGTCGTTATGAGTGTGGGGGTGGGGTCAGTCGGTGCAGGCCCACAGCGTCCTTCGACGACGACCCTTGCCTGGACGGGTGAAGCGATCGCGGTGATCGAGGAGACGCTCGACGAGCCGACTTACCGCTATCACGCTTTCCTGGATGGGGAGCGCGCGTTGAGCACCGGCGCCTATGACGAGGCTGAGAGCGCCTACGCACGCGTCATCGAGGACGCTTCGCTGGAGCCGTGGGGTGCCTTCTACGGCGCTGAGGAGGAACGAGCGTGGCTGGAGATCCTGGCGCAGTGGCGGAAGGTCATCCTGGCCGTGATGACCGAGCGCCCGGTCGAGGCGCAGGCGGCCTATGAGGCGCTGGACGTAGCGCTTGGGGAGCAGGATCCGGGGGTGCCGGTGTTGGTTCTGGCGCAGCGCTTCTGGCAGGCTTATCAGGAGGGGTCGGACGCCGCATCGGCGTGCGCCTTTGCGATCAATGCCCTGGAATCGGAGGCTGTCCTGGACTTCCTTAATAGCTTTGGCTACGCCAACCCGATCTATGAGCACTCGGATCTGTGCCCGGTGCTCGACTTCGTGGGCGAGTGAGCCGAACGCAGGTGGAGCCTCGCGTGTCGCTGGAACCCTCCCTTCCCACGGTGCGTAAGGATCACGAGCGATTTCGCCGGCAGTTGAGAGAACTGCCGGCTTTTCGTGCGCTGTTGCGCGCGGTCGAGGCTGACTTCTACGCCGCGCTTCCTATGCCGAGGCCGATTCTGGATCTCGGCTGCGGCGATGGGCACTTCGCGGAGGTGGCCTTCGACGCCCCGCTCGACGTGGGGTTGGATCCATGGTGGGGACCTCTGCAGGAGGCTCGCGGGCGGCGCCGTTACAGCTGTCTCACGCACGCCGATGGCGCAGCGATGCCCTTTCCTGACGCCTACTACCGCACCGTTGTCAGCAACTCGGTTCTGGAACACATACCGGACGTTGATCCGGTTTTGCGTCAGGTCGAACGCGTCCTGGCTCCCGGGGGCTGGTTTCACTTCTGCGTGCCGGGCCCGGACTTCCGCCGGTTCCTCTCGGTGGCTCGGGGACTCGACGCCGTGGGCCTGCGCGGGCCGGCTGAGGCCTATCGTAGGGCGTTCGACCGGATCTCCCGGCATCACGATTATCTGTCACCTGACGCGTGGGGCCGGCGGCTGGCGAGCGTGGGTCTGACGATTGAGCGCTGGTGGCCCTACTTCACGCAGGGTGCCCTGACAGCGCTGGAGTGGGGGCATCCGCTTGGCCTACCTTGTGTCCTGGTCAAGAAGTTGACAGGGCGGTGGCTCTTGGTGCCGACGCGCTGGAACTTGTGGCTGACAGAGAGAGTGCTGAGCCGGTTCTACGAAGCGCCGCTCTCCGATCGCGGTGCCTACCTCTTCTTCTCCGCGCGCAAACCGATGTCCGATGTGGGCCCCTAGGCTGTCTTTCGCGCTTCGTCCATCCTGAGGTAGAATCGAACCGTGTGGGCGCAATGGCTTCTCCTGATCCTGTATGCGGGTGTTGGTGTCACCAATGTCGCCCGAGGTGTGCTGGGATTTGTGGTAGGACCCGTGATCGCTGGGGACGTCCCCTATTTCCCCTGGCTCAGTGGGATCTACGTCGCCTGGGGTATCGTCTTCCTGGGCGTCTGCGCGGTCTACCTGGTCAGGAAGGTATCCTTCGCGCTATGGCCCGTGTTGGGGATCGGTACGGCGTATCAGGCAACGCTGTGGGCGATTAAACTTATAGCGGAGCGCGCTTCGTATGCTCGCAGTCTGTGGCTCAGAGAGCTGCTTCTGACCTTCATCTTCATCGGGGGCGTCTCGTTGCTGGGGTGGGTTGCGGCGACACGGTCGCCGCCCGCCGGGCAGCGACGAGGACGCCGGTAACGCTATGGGAGGCTAACCTATGACAGAGGACCGACAACCGGAGAGGTGGGATCTATCCGATCTCCTACCTGCTCCCGAAACCTCGGAGATGGACGCCTACTTGGGAGATGTCGCCGCTCGCCTCGACGTGTTCGAGCAACGGCGCGATGTGCTCTCTGACGACATCACCACGGATGCGTTCCGGGAGACCCTAGCGCTCTATGAGCGCATCTATCGCGACGCTTCCGCGCTGAGCGCTTACGCCTATCTGTGGTTCTCCGAGGACACGGGTGGACAGACGCGGCTCGCTTTCCGGGCGCGGATGAACCAGCTCGTCGCCGACATCGAGAACCGCACGCTCTTCTTCACGCTCTGGTGGCGCCAGCTGGAGGATGGGGTGGTGGATCGTTTGATGCCGGATGCCGGTGATGCCACCTACTTCCTGCATAGCCTGCGACTGCTGAAGCCCTATACGCTGAGCGAGGCCGAGGAGCGGATCATCAATATCAAGGACGTCAACGGCGTCAGCAGCCTGATGACGATCTACGATATGATCACGACCGGCTTGGAGTTCCACCTGACGGTGGTGGGAGAGGACCAGGTGCTGACGCGCGGGCAGCTGATGTCCTATGTCTCCGATCCCGACCCCGAGATCCGCGCAGCGGCCTATCAGGAGCTGTTCCGCGCCTATGGTGGCGAGACCGGGGTGCTCTCTGAGATCTACGCGGCGCGCGTACGCGACTGGACCGAGGAACAGGTCAAGGTGCGTCGCTTCGCGAGTCCCCTCAGCGTCCGGAATGTGTCCAACGACCTTCCCGATGCGGTGGTGGAGACCTTACTCGACGTGATCCGTCAGAACACCGCGATCTTTCAACGCTTCTTCACCTTCAAGGCGCGCGCGCTGGGCGTGGAACGCTTGCGCCGCTATGACCTCTACGCGCCGCTCTCCGAATCGGAGAAGGCCTACACGTTTGATGAGGCGGTGCGCCTGGTCGACGAGAGCTATCGGGCTTTCTCGCCCACGCTGGCCGATCAGGCGATGCGTGTGCTGGAGGAACGCCATCTGGACGCTCAAATCCGTCCGCGGAAGATGGACGGTGCCTACTGCTACGGCGTGCTGCCCGGTGTGACGCCCTGGGTGCTGACTAACTATGCAGGCAAGGTCCGCGACGTCTCGACGTTGGCCCACGAGTTGGGGCACGCCGTCCACGCGATGATGGCGGCGGATCACTCGGCATTGACCTTCCACTCGGCGCTGCCGATGGCTGAGACCGCCTCGGTCTTCGGCGAGATGCTCCTGACGGATAAGCTGCTGGCTGAGGAGCCCGATCCCGGCGTGCGCAAGACGCTACTGGGCACGCTACTCGACGATGCCTATGCGACGATCATGCGCCAGGGCTACTTCGTCCTTTTTGAGCGGACCGCGCATCGTATGATCCTGGAAGGGGCGACGGCGGATGAGCTGCAGGCGGCCTATCTTGACAACCTCCGTGAGCAATTCGGTGAGTCGATGGCGCTGAGCGACGACTTCGCTGTGGAGTGGACCGCGATCCCCCACGTCTATCACACCCCCTTCTACTGCTATGCTTACGCCTTCGGCAACCTGTTGGTCCTGGCCCTTTACCGTAAGTACAAGGAACTCGGGCGTGACTTCGAGTCTGACTATCTGCGCATTCTCGCCTATGGGGGATCGGCCGGCCCTGATCACATCATCCGCGAGGCGGGCTTCGATATGGCGTCAGCCGACTTCTGGCAGAGCGGCTTCGATCTGCTGTCTGAGATGCTCCGTGAGTTGGAGGGCCTCTCATAGCTATAGTTTGACCGGCTTGTTGGGGTGCGGAAACAGGCGATCCGATGGTGTGTGGAGGTGATGACGATGACCGACCAAGACCTTGAGGACATCCGGCAACAGCAGGCACGGTGGCGCGAGGCGACCTATCAGCGGGTGGTGGATCGCTTCCCGGAGCGCAGAGAGCGTTTTGAAAGCGCCTCCGGCATCCCGCTGGAGGCGCTGCAGACGCCCGCCGACGTGACTGTCGACTACCTGGCCGATCTGGGGTTTCCGGGGGAGTACCCCTATACCCGCGGCGTGCAGCCGACCATGTACCGGGCGCGCTTCTGGACGATGCGCCAGTATGCGGGTTACGCCTCAGCTGAGGAATCGAACGAGCGCTACCGCTATCTGCTGGAGCAGGGACAGACCGGACTCTCGGTGGCGTTTGATCTACCGACCCAACTCGGATACGACGCAGATGATGACCTGGTCGCAGGCGAGGTCGGGCGAGTGGGTGTCTCCATCAGCTGTCTGGACGACATGCGGCGGCTCTTCGACGCCATCCCGCTCGACAAAGTCAGCACGTCGATGACGATCAACGCTCCCGCCGCTGTGCTGTGGGCGATGTACGTGGCGGTCGCCAGGTCCCAGGGTGTGGCGCCGGAGCGCCTTCGCGGCACCATCCAGAACGATATTCTGAAGGAGTACGTGGCGCGGGGTACCTATATCTTCCCGCCGCGTCCCTCGATGCGCCTGATCACCGATACCTTTCGCTACGGGGCAGATGCGGTCCCCAAGTGGAACCCGATCAGCATCAGCGGCTATCATATCCGCGAGGCGGGGAGCACGGCGGTCCAGGAGATCGCCTTTACCCTGGCCAACGGTATCGCTTACGTGCAAGCTGCCCTCGACGTCGGTCTGGATATCGACGACTTTGCCCCGCGGTTGTCGTTCTTCTTCAGCGCTCATAACGATTTCCTCGAGGAGGTCGCCAAGTTCCGTGCGGCTCGGCGTATGTGGGCGCGCCTGATGCGGGAGCGCTTTGGAGCCCAGGAGCCGTCGTCGTGGCGACTGCGCTTCCATACCCAGACCGCCGGCTCGACCCTGACCGCGCAACAGCCGATGAACAACATCATCCGTGTGACCTTGCAGGCGCTCGCCGCCGTCCTGGGTGGGACCCAGTCGCTGCACACTAATTCGATGGACGAGGCGCTGTGGCTGCCCACCGAGGAGAGCGTGCGTCTGGCCCTGCGCACCCAACAGATCATCGCGCACGAATCGGGGGTCGCCGACGTCGTGGATCCGCTGGCGGGTGCCTATCAGGTCGAGGCGTTGACCGACGAGATCGAGCGCCGTGCACTGCGCTATATCCGCACGATCGATGAGTTGGGGGGCGCGCCGGAAGCCGTCGAGCAGGGCTATATGCAGGCCGAGATTGCCGAAGCCGCTTACCGCGCGCAGATGGCGGTCGAGCGTGGCGATCAGACGATCGTGGGGGTCAATGACTTCAGGGATGAAGACGAGACGCTGGACATCGAGCAGCTCAAGGTGGATCCTGCCGTGGAGCAGCTTCAGCGGCAGCGCCTGGCTGCGTTGCGGGCTCAGCGGGATAGCGCCCGCGTCTCGGCCTTGCTGGGCCATATCGAAGCGGCAGCACGGGAGCCATCGGCACCCCTGATGCCGCGGTTCATCGAAGCCGTGGAGGTCGGCTGCACCCTGGGCGAGATCTGCGGCGTGCTGCGTCGCGTCTGGGGTGAATACCAGCCTCGCACTGTGCTGTAGTGCTCTGTTAAGCTGATTCGTGAAGTCTGTCATCCTGAGCCGCAGGCGAAGGATCTCCGACCTGTCGGCATAGATCCCTCGCTCCGCTCAGGATGACAGGTGTGCCCGCTGACTTAACGGACCACCAGGGTTCATAGGTCAACCGTTCAGCCGATTTCGACGTTGACCTTCTTCTCCATCTTGGCACCCAGAATCCGGGCAAGGGAGCGGATCGCATTGATGGTCCGCCCCTTGCGCCCGATCATCCTGCCCATATCCTCTGACGCCACATGCATTTCGATCATCACGGTCGTCTCGCCGACCGATTCGGTGACCTCCACGGCATCAGGCTGATCAGCGAGGCCCTTGGCGATGAACTCCACCATGTCCTTGATCGCGGTCATTGTCCTCTCCTTGAGGAACTCGAGATGCGGATTGCGTTCGTCATCTACCCTCAGTATAGCCAAGAACCGTGAAGTGGCCAATTTATGCAGATATGTTCAGTAAACGGTCTTTAGTGTGCGCAGTTTGTCGTGCTCGCCCTCATGGCCCCGCCGTTCCGGGATCTGCGATCGTCAGTCGCCGTCCGTCACTCCGCCCGAAGACCTCGGGGAAGTAGAACTCGCCGGCGGTCGTGGGGATGACGTGGTAATCGCCGGGGAGGGTCGCGCGGAAAGTGTAGCTGTACTCATAGGTGCCTGCTGCCAGGACATCGGCGAAGAGCACCACCTTCTCGTCGCGTAGCTCGCTGCGGCTGTACCAGTTCCACCACCACCAGATGCGTGAGTTCTGTCGCTCGAGCCGTGGCGTCATCGCGAGCAGGCTGGTGGTCGCCAGCCCCGTGTCCACGGCTTCGCCGCCTGCAGGCAAGGGATCCTCGACCACGACGTAGTAGCGATCGTGAGGCGTGATCAACGTGAGGTCTACCCGGATCACGTCGCCCAGCCTGACCTCGCGTACCTCGGGGCACGCCCGGCGATCCTCTGCCTCACAGCCGGCCAGCGTATAGCGCCGGTTGACGATGAAACCGCGATCCTCCGCTTGGATCTCCTCGACGGGCAGGTAGACCTGTAGATGGGCGCTGTAGTAGAGGCGTCCGGGCCCATCGGTTCTGGCGATGGTCAGTGCGTTGGTCGTGCCGGCGGTGAGTGCGGTGAGGGGCATCGTGGCGCGCAGGCTCTCCTGCACCGTGTCCCGGGTCGCTGTGCCGTGGGCCTCCTCGACATCGTTGAGATAGAGGGCGAAGTCGTAGGCTGCATCGAGCTCGCCTGTCGTGACCATCCACCGGGTGAGCGAGATCAGCGCCCAGGCGGTCTCCTGCGTGGTCTCCCAGATGCCCGTCCGGCGGGCGACCATCAACCAGCGGACGATGTTGGGGATGAGGGCGTTGTCAGGGTCCAGCTTGGCCAAGGTATCGAGCACGATCGCGGTCGAACGTGTGTCCGTGTTCATCGCCCACCAGTCATGGTGGGCCTCTTCCCAATGGGCGCCGGTGGCACTGAGGATGGCTGCATTGTTGATGTCCGACAGGAGCGTGGCCGGCCGCGCATCGTTGGGGGCCTGGAGCCAGAGCGCCTGCGCCAGATAGGCGCGCGCATAGGTGCTCAGCTTATCGCGTTCACCGTAGAGCTCGTCCAGGGCCCGCCCATCCACCCTTTGGCCCTCGGCCAGGACGTAGAGCAGCCACGCCTGGCGGTTGGCCTCGCGATAGGTCTCAAGGCCTCTGATCGGTTCGATCTGCGAGGTCAGATAGGCCAGACCACGGTCCAGCATCTCGTGGTCCACGGAGAAGCCGGCTTGTTGAGCTTTCAGGAGTGCGAAGACCACATAGCCGCTCACATAGGGATTGGACTGGGGATCCTGGATGCGGTACCACCATCCCCAACCACCGTCAGGAAGCTGTTGGAGTTTGAGCTTGCTGAGACCCTCCTCCACCAGAGCAGGCAGGCGAGCCGCCAGGTCAGGATCATCGATGCCCAGCGAGTTGAGCGCGTCGTAGGTCAGCACGTTCGGTAGGAAGCGGCTCACCGTCTGTTCGGTGCACTCGTATTCGTAGTGCTCGAGGTAGTCCAGACCCTCCCGCATACCCGCGGCGAGACTGGGATCGAGCTGGACGGTGAGTTGGCCACGACGATCATCATACACAGGGGGCAGGGCGATCGCCTCTGTGCGCGCACCGCCCTCGACGAGCTGCCCGGCGGTGCCGACGGTGTCGGGTGCCGTATAGCGCAGGACCAGCAGGGTGCCGTCGGGGCCGGTGGTGAGTCGGGGGCGGCTGGCATCCGCATAGGGCCCGGAGACCGCGCTGAAGATCACCTCGACGTCGGGCACGTCGTCGACCGTGACCCACCACACGACCTTCACCTCACCGAAGGCCGGAATAGAGACGGTCCGGCGCGCCGGTGTGTCGGCGCTGAGCTGCAGGCCTGCAGCGCTCAGCGTGACCTCCGCCTCGAGCGCGACCTCGGTGTTGTTGCTCACATTGGCTGCCAGTTGGGCGCGGTCGTCCACTACGAAGAAGCGCGGGGTCACGGGGCGGATCAGCAGCGGTTTGGCTGCCACTGTCTCCGCCGTGTCCTCTCCGACGACGGTCTCAGCGGTGAGCCCCACCGCGCGAGCGACCCACGTCGTCAGGTTGTCGGGCAGGGTGATCTCCACCGTCGCCCGCCCTTGGGCATCGGTGACGATCCGCGCGATCCAGGCCGCCGTGTCGGCAAAGGTCTCGCGGATCTCCACGCCTTCTGGGACCGCGGCCTCCAAGCTCTTGACGGCGTCGGGCATGGCGGTCGCCATCGGTGCCGGCGCCTCCATCGCCATCTCCTCTTCCACAGCGTCCGCCCCTGCTCCACGGCCCAAGGCTGCGTCGTTCTGGGCGATGTCGAGCTCTTCGGCGAGCTCGTGCTGGTAGCGGTTCACGGAGACGCTGAGCCCACTGGATGTGCCGACCTGCAGTGTGCGGTGCGCGTAGAGTTGGCTTAGGATGTCTCGGGTGCGGGGTCTCAGGCTCAGGATGGCCTTGTCGACCAGGTCAAGGGAGAGTTCCGCGTTAGCCGCCGGTCGACCGTCCGGCGTGCGGGCGGTGATGGTGTAGGTGACCGCCTCACCCGGCTGTGCCCGCTCACGATCTGCTTCGACGGTCACGTCGAGGGTCTTGGGAGCGGGGTCCACGGTGAGGGGGAGGACGCCCATCTTGAGGGCCGCGACATCGTCGCCACGCGGTTGGATGAGGACCACCGAGACGTAGATGTTGGGGATGTCGCCCTCAACGATCGGCAGCCGGTAGATGCTGCTGTTGCTGTCGAGGCGCAGCACGTCGTGACGGCGGATGCCCTCGCGCTCGACCGTTACCAGCGCGTAATGCGGGGGCTCAAAGGGCGATGGGATCAGGATCTCCGCGGTCTCGCCGGCCTGGTAGCTGTCTTTGTCGCTGATCAAGGTGATGCGATCGTGATTCTCACGCCGCCACGAGACATAGTCGGGCCCCGCTACCCAGACGAAGAGCGAGGTACGGATGGCCTCGGTCGCCGGCGTGGGTGAGGCCGGCGTGGCGACGACGTGATAGGCGCCGCCCTCTTCGGGCACGAAGGAGGCCAACGCCTCGCCCAGGCGATCGGTGGTCACGATTGTCTCGTCAACGAGGGTCTCCTTGGTCTCCCACTGCCAGCTGCCGCCGCCCGTCTCATTCTCGATGAAGGTGTTGATCCACTCGTGGCGATAGAAGGTGACGCGAATCGGTAGATCGGGTTGGCGTTCGCCCTCCCAGTCGGTGGTGACGAGCTCGATCTCACTCTCCCGGCCCGCGCGACCCACGTAGGTGCGCGGTCGCAGGCCGATGTAGAAGGGGCCCGGGTGGACGATGGCGGAGGTCCGTCCGGCGATCTCCTGATGGTCCGGCCCCGTCGCTACCGCCTCGAGCGTGATGCGTTGGGTTCCCCGCTCAAGGGCCTCGGCCAACTCGCCGCCATGGACCGTGATCGTCAGGTTCCCGTTCTCGTCGGTCACGCCCTCGCCACTCAGCAGGGGCTCGGGCTGCGGCGGCTCATACCACCAGTGACCATAGCGTGGGTAGGGGTCATCGGTGTCGCTGAACGTGTAGGACCCGCCCCAGGGGGGGCGGAACGTGGTGCTCTCAGCCAGAAGGTGCCACGTAACCGGGGTTGCCTTCAGGGGGCCTCCGAAGTAGTAGCTGAGGCTGGCACGGGCAACCCACGCGTCACCCCGCTGGATCTCATCGCGATCGGCCTCAACGGTGACCTCGAATTCCGGGGCACGATAGGCAGCGACGGTGAAGAAGGCCACGCTGTAGTCGTCTTCGAAGGCTGCGCTGATCGCATACTCACCGAGATGGGCGGTCTCGGAGAGCTCAAAGGTGCCCTCGAAGGTCCCGAGGTCGTTGACCTGAAGCTGTTCCTTGTAGAGCTCCTCGCCCATCGTGTTGCCGATCGCGACGGTGATCCGGGTCAGCGCCGGGAGGCTGTACTCCGCATCGTCCTCGGCGCGCAACACCCCCTTGAAGTGGACGGTCTGACCCGGGCGGTAGATCTCGCGATCCGTGTAGAGGTAGGCGCGAAGTTCCTGTCCATGGGCTCCTTCGCTGACGCGGAAGTCCCAGGGGCTGATACCGCTTCCCCAGTCGGCGGAGACGACGCCGAAGGGCGCCTCGCTGCTGACGAGGATCGTGCGGTGATTCCGTGGGAGGTCGAACCTGGCGATGCCGTCGGCGTCGGTGACCACCGTCTCGTGCCGCCGCCCGTCAATCTCCACGACATTGAGGGTGAGGTCGGATAGGGGTGCGCCCGTGGTCAGGTCGGTCGCCCAGACCAACCCATCCTCAGGCCCGGTCTTCAGCGTGAGGTTGATCTCGGATACGACGAGGATGTGGCGCTGTGAGCGCCACCCCTGTTCGCGGTTCAGTTGTGGCGCCTCGACCTCGAGCAGATAGATGCCGGGCGCTAACTGACCGCCGGGTGTGTCGGTCAGGGCCACGGAGGTGTGTTGCTGCCGGTTGAGCGGCGACTCCAGCGGCATCTGCCATTCGCGTAGGAGGGCGTCCTGTGGTGGTTGTTGATCCTGGCTGTGCCACCGCCATGGCGACTCCGTCAGGGCACCGGCAGGTAGGCGATAGAGGCGCAGATCGACACGATTGAGGTTGAGATGGGCTAACACCAGGCGCGCCGGCAGGCTTGCGTCGTAGGTGCCGACGAAGTCCGGGACCCGCAGTTGATAGCTGGGGGACAGGGGACCGGTCCGGAACCGGACGGTCATCCCTCGCGGGATGGTGTTGCCGTAGGGATCGGCAATGCCGGCGTCGATGGTGACGACGTAATCGGTGGACGGCTGCGCTCCGAAGTAGAGGATGAAGGCGTTGTCGTACTCGGCGTAATAGGTGTAAACCTCAGTCGGCGAGATGGGCGGTGACACCGTCAGGTTGGGCATCACCGTGGTCGGGTCGATGGGGGCATTGAAGACGATGCGGAACTCCGTACGTGGGCGCGCATCTCGTTCCCCATCCTCAGGATAGGTCTCGACGATACGGGGCAGGGGGACTGTGGTGAACTGCCAGGAGAAGGGCTGCGGCATGCCTTGGCCCCCTGCCGTCGACGTCACACCCGCCTCAAGGCGGGCGGTATAGGTGGTGTCGAAGGCAAGCGATTGCGTGGGGGTGAAGATCAGGGTGTCACCCTCCACGGCGGCGATCCCGCGTACCGTTCCGCCCAGCAGGTTGTCACGCCGCAGGCTGAAGGCCTCCTGCGCCGAGGTCGCGTCGATCGGCTGGTTGAACTGCACGCGAATCGCTGTATTGACATCGACCAGGGTGCCGGACTCGCGCGGTGTGACCCAGGTGACGTCGGGCGGGAGGGTGCTGAAGGTCCACACATAGGGCTCGGCAAGCACGGCGCCTGAGATGTCCTGAAGCTCGTCGGAGACGGTGGCACGATAGGTGATGCCCCCCGCGAGGGGCTCGTCGGGCGTGAAGACGTAAATAGAGGTGTTCAGCCACTCCCCTGATCCGCTGACCGGCGGGTCGAACGAAAGGGGATCGGGGAGATCGGCCATCTCGGCAAGCGTCGTCAGGGGGACGACGGGTCGGTTGAAGATGACCGTGATGGTGGCGTCGGTCTCGATGTCGACGGTGTCCGGTGCCGGTATCGTCTGGGCCACCTCGAGAAAGCCCGCCGTCGCGAAGCGGAAGGTGTAAGGGGCGCCCAGAAGCTCGCCCGTCTGGGCGGCGGCGCCTTGCGTGAGGATGACATCGAAGGTCGTGTCACGTGGTAGAGCGTTCGCCGGCTGGAAACGTGCCGTCCGGGCGTCGGTCCAGTTGAGGTTGCCCGCGACGACCTCGCCGGCGCCTGCACGTTCGACGTGCAGCGCGGCGGCGACCGCCTCCTGATCCATCGCCTTGTCGAAGACCAGTTCGATCGCGCCATCAGGTGCCAGTGTCTGCCCGCGATTCGGACTGCGCTGAATCACGATAGGGGACAACATCTCGGGTGGCATCGGGGTGTAGGGGATGACGGGGCGCGGCGGCAGCGGCGTGCTCGTCGCGCGCGGTGTCGGGCTGGGGGTGATGGACGGCGTAACGGGTGTCGGTGGCGGGGTAGGAGCGCACGCAGCGAATAGGACGACAGACAGCGAAAAGGCGATTAGGGCCAGCGGCAGTTTTCTCATAGCACCTCCCTCTATGGATCTGACGCTTGAGGGGCCGAGAAAGTTCCGCGTGGAGGCGGGTACGCCGCGCTAGCTAACCTCGGGATCGAACCCCCAGCGTTCGAAGATGTCCGCATAAGTTGACACAATCTGGTCACGCGTGAAGCCGGTGCCCTCGAGCGAGTATTGGTGATCACTGGTATGCTGGGCCGAGCGCACGGTTGCTTCCTTGAGAATCGCTGCGAACTCCGGGCTGAGGTGCAGCCCGAAGTGCTCGTAGATCTCGGTCACGACCTTCTCAGGATCGGCGACGAGTTCGTGGAAGTTCACGAAGGCACGGCTCTCCGCAGGGGCTTGCTGCAGACGTTCGACGGGATAGCGGTACCAGTGTTGGGTCGACTCCAGGATATAGTCCGCGTGGGGGTAGCGTTTCTCAGGCTCGCCGAGCATCTGCCACCAATGGGCAGAAAGGCTGGCGTAGGATGGGACGACGCTGAGCGGGTTGCGGACCAGGTAGATGATCTTCGCATCGGGGAACGTTTGGTAGAGGGCATCGACCTTGGGTGTGAAAAACGGGTTCTTGGAGAGGATCTGGCGCGACTCACGGTGGGCGTAGAGATGGCGTTGCAGGCAATGCCGGTAGAAGCGCATGACTTTGCGCTTCTCGCGCCGGGGAAGCTCGCTGTCAAAGTGAACAAAAGGCCGTGTGGCCTTGGGAAACCCAAAGAAGAGGCCTGCGATGATCGTGGCCCCCTGGTGGATGAGGAAGTACTCATCCTCCTCGGGGACGACGAGGCTCATCTTGTGCATCACGTTGGACGCTCGCACAAAGCGGTGGTCGAACCACATCAGGATGCGATGCAGGAGACCACCCAGCCGGCGATCCACAGCGGCGACGGCCCACGCGAACTTCCGCTGTGTGACCGATGGCGCGAAGAGGATCTCCCAGAGGTTGATACTGCAGAAGTTGGCCTCATCTCTGGCCAACAGGCGATGAAGAAACGTGGTGCCACTGCGCGGATTGCCGACGATGAAGACGGGCGCCCTGACCTCAACGTGACGATAGCCGCGGAAGAAGAGTTCGTCCAGTAGAAAACTCGCCCACGTCAGGAGCTCCACCGTGATGTAGATGGCGTAGAAGAGCAGGAGCACGCCGATGCGCTTGGGCGTGATGCGTGCTGTGGTGGTCCCGCCTTCGAAGAAGGCCATGTACGTGATCTTTAGAAAGCGTTTGATGCTATAGCTCACGTCGACTCTTCGTCCTCTCGTGTGCCGCCTGTGGATGCTGCCCCGATTATAGCATGGTCCAGGGGGGATGCGGGCGGCTGGATTATTCCGGTCGATCGACCTATACTCTGCCCGTTGGTCAATCTGAATCGTGAGGGAGGTAGCTATGTTGATCGGTATTTCACCGCTTCTGAGCCCCGAGTTGCTCTCGGTCCTGTACCGGATGGGTCACGGGGATGAGATCGTGCTGGCGGATGCCCATTTCCCGGGCGAGAGCGTCAACCCCTACGTTGTGCGGGCCGATGGACTGCAGGTGGCGGAGCTGCTCGACGCCATCCTACCGCTCTTCGCCTTGGATAGTTATGTGGATAGCCCGGTGATGATGATGGCGCCCGTGCCGGGTGATGAGCTGGATCCGTCGGTCGAAGCGGCCTACCGTGGGGCGATTGACCGTCACTGGCCTGCCACCCCGGCGATCGCGCGCATTGAGCGCTTTGCCTTCTATGATCGCGCCGGTGAGGCGTTCGCGGTGGTCATGACGGGTGAAACGGCGAAGTACGGTAATATCATCCTCAAGAAGGGCGTCACTCCCCTCGATCGCGGGTGACCTGCCGGGAAGCTCGGAGACCCGCCGCGCCGTACGGATGCGGCGTCCGTGGCCCTCGTGGCGTTGTGTGGGGGCCCGGCGAGCTTCCCGGCAGGTGGTTTCCATCGCCCTGGGTCATCTTGATCCCCGGGCGCCTTGTGATAAAATAGCGTACGTGGAACCACGTGTCGTCTTCATGGGAACGCCCGAATTCGCGATCCCAACACTCGAAAAGCTTGTCGAACGCTACCGCGTCGTCGGCGTCGTGACGCAGCCCGACCGACCCGCGGGTCGTGGTCGGCGTCTGGTCGCGTCGCCCGTGAAGGAGTTTGCGGTAGCGGAGGGGATTCCGGTCCTGCAGCCGACCCGCGTGCGCAGTGAGGAGGCGGTGGAGCAGCTGCGGGCGTGGCGCCCTGAGATCATCGTGGTGGCGGCTTACGGTCAGATCCTGCCGCCCTCGGTGTTGGCGATACCGCCGCTTGGCGTTTTGAACGTGCATGCCTCCTTGCTGCCGCGGTGGCGGGGAGCTTCACCGATCCAGGGGGCGCTGTTGGCGGGCGATGAGGTGACGGGTGTGACGATCATGAAGCTGGATGAGGGCATGGACACGGGCCCGCTTCTGGCTTCACGGGAGACGCCGATCGCAGCCGATGAGACGGCAGGTGAGTTGGAGGAGCGTCTGGCGCAGCTGGGTGCCGAGCTGTTGATGGAGGTCCTGCCGATGTATCTGGACGGACAGCTTGAGCCCCATCCTCAGCCTGAGGCGGGGGTGACGTTGACGCGACCGCTGCGCACGTCGGACGCTCGTTTGGATTGGACCGCGACCGCGGCGTGCGTGCACAACCGCGTGCGCGCCTTCTCGCCGGTGCCGGGGGCCTATACGACCCTCGACGACGTCCGGCTGAAGGTACTGCAATCGCAGGTCTTGGATAAGGACGATAGGCCGACTTTGCCGGCGGACGCCATACCGGGCACGACGTTTCTCTATGGAGACTTGCCCGCGGTGGTCACCGGCGAGGGGGCCCTCGCGCTGTTGTACGTACAGATGGCCGGTAAGCGTCCTATGGACGGCGGCGCCTTTGTGCGTGGCAGAAAGGATTTCGTGGGAGCCGTGTTGGGCTCTCCACAACCGGGCGCGTGAGGTCTCACGATCGCCCGGTTGGTTTTCTTGTGGGCTCGTGGTTGTAGGTCAATCATCTGGGTGAATAAAGGGAGGTTCTATGTCTGGTCATAGCCATTGGCAGACGATTCGTCGTAAGAAGGAAGCAACCGACTCGAAGAAGGGCGCCATCTTCACGAAGATTGCCCGCGAGATCGCCATCGCGGTCCGTGAAGGCGGCGGTGGGGATCCTGATACCAACATCCGCTTGCGGATGGTGTTGGACAATGCCCGTTCGATGGGCATGCCCAAGGACAATATCGAGCGGGCGATCAAACGCGGCACCGGCGAGGACAAGGACGCTGATGAGATCGTCCAGGTCGTCTATGAGGGCTATGGCCCCAACGGCGTGGCGATGATGATCGACGTGCTCACCGACAACCGTAACCGCTCGGTAGCGGCGCTGCGCCACGCGCTGAGCCGCGCGGGTGGTTCGATGGCGAACCCGGGTGCCGTTTCCTGGCAGTTCGATCGCCGGGGCCTGATCACCGTTCCCAACAATGTGGACTTCGAGGAGCTCTTCATGGCGGCGGTCGAGGCCGGCGCTGCGGATGTAGTTCAGGGAACCGATGAGGACGCCCACGAGGTCTACACCGATCCCACCGACCTGCACGTTGTGAGCACGCAGCTTAAGGAGATGGATATCCCCGTGGATGATGCCGAGCTGATCATGGTGCCGCAGAATGAGGTGTCGCTGGGGCAGCAGGATGCGGTGCGGATTCTGCGCTTGATCGGTGAGATCGAGGAGCTGGATGATGTCCGGCGGGTCTTCAGCAATCTCGAGATGACGGACGAGGCGGTCAGCGCGTACGCGGCGGCGGCGTGAGCCGTAGCTTGGGAGATGCCCGCGATGCGCGTCTTGGGGATTGACCCCGGAACCGCGACGACGGGCTACGCAGTTGTCGAGGAAGAGGCCGGGCGTCTTGCGCTGGTCACAATGGGGATCATCTCCACGCCGGCGAAGACGCCCTTACCCACCCGGCTTCAGCAGATCTACCGAGAGCTTCTGATGCTCGTGAGCGAGCATCAACCGGATGCGTCAGCGGTTGAGGAGCTCTTCTTCAGCCGCAATGCGCGGACGGCGATGTCGGTGGGGCATGCGCGTGGTGTCACGCTGTTGGCCCTCGCCGAGGCCGGGCTGTCGATCGCGGAGTACACGCCGATGCAGGTCAAGCAGGCGGTGACAGGCTACGGGAATGCGGATAAGCGCCAAGTCCAGGAGATGGTGCGGATGCTGCTGGCCCTTGCGGAGCTGCCGCGGCCCGATGATGCGGCGGATGCCGCCGCGGTGGCGATCTGCTGCCTGCACCGCGCCAAACTGGACAATCTGTAGGACGGGGTGGTGAGGCATGATCGCACAGCTGAATGGGCGCGTCGCGCAGGTGGACGAGGGCCTCATCGTGCTGGATGTCGGCGGGGTTGGGTTTGCCGTCTACGTACCGCTGGATCTCGCGGTCCGGGTCGGCGACAAACTGCAGCTACACACGTATCTACAGGTCCGTGAGACCGAGCTGACACTCTATGGTTTTGTCGAGGCCGATGAGAAGCAGCTGTTCGAGCTGTTGCTCGGCGTCACCGGCGTCGGGCCGAAGGCGGCGCTGAGCGTGATGAGCACGCTCTCTCCGGATACGCTGCGCCGCGCCATCCTGAACGGGCAGCCCGAGGTCCTCTCGCGTGCGCCCGGTGTCGGCAAGAAGACGGGCGAGGCGATCGTCCTGCACCTCAAAGACAAGCTGAAGCGCTATGCCGGCGCGGAGATCCAGGTCACCGAGGATGACGCCGACGTGATCGCGGCGCTGACGGCGCTGGGGTTCAGCATTGTGGAGGCCCAGCGCGCGCTGCAGCAGCTTCCACGTGAGGGCGAACTTTCTTTGGATGAGAAGATCCGTCAGGCGCTGACCTTCCTCGGTCGGTAGCCGGTGCCGGCGGGTGCCCCTTTGGCAACACGTCGCGACGTCTCTCCGCCAGGCGCCATCGGGAAGGCCCTGCTCTGCCTGACCGTGGCGAGCCTCCTCTGCTTGAGCTGTACACCCCTTCATACGCCCCGCATCCTCAAGATCGGCATCGCGGCGCCCTTTGAGGGACGCTACCGTGACATCGGCTATGATGCCATCTATGCCGCGCGGCTTGCCGTTCGCGAGATCAACATCGCGGGCGGTGTGGAAGGGAGCCGCCTCGAGCTTGTGGCCTACGATGACCGCGGTGAGCTCGGACTCGCAGCCCGCGTCGCCGGCAATCTGGCAACGGATCCTGACGTCGTGGCGGTCATCGGTCACTATCGTCCGGAGACCAGCGCGGTGGCTGCGTCCGTCTATGCCCAGGCGGGGCTGCCGTATGTGGTGGTCGGCGGATGGGGACAGGGCGGCGGCACGACCCGCTATCTGACGGCCCCGCCGGACGCCTTGGCGCAGGCGATGACGGAGGTCGTCGCGGATCCGCAGGCGGTACCCGGGGTTGTCTTGGGAGCCGGCGATCTCGGTCAGGCGCTGGCGGCGCGGGGCTGGACATCGGTTGAGCCGGAAAGACCGATCACGTCGCGGTCGGTTGTCTCCTTGCTGACCCCGGTCGAGAGCGCGGAGTGGTTGACGACGCAGCGGGACGCCGGCTGGACCGGGCAGCTGTTGGGCGACGCCGACCTGGCCTCACCGGCCTTCGGTCGGGTGGCGGGCTCGCATGCTGCCGGGACCTATGTTGTCACTTCGTATCCCTTCCCCCAGGACCTGGGCGGGATCGGCTCGTGGATCGAGGGCTATCTCGCGATGGGGCCGCACGTGGCGCCTCCGGGCCCCTATGCGCTGCCGACCTATGAGGCGGTCTATCTCATCGCGGAGGCCATCGCGACGGCGTCGCGCGACCGGGGTGGGGGTGCGCAGCGTGAAGCGGTGGGGCAGGCGCTCATCTCCGTGGAGCGAGCGGGTCTGCTTGGCGAGATCCGTTGGGACGCGGAAGGTTCCTGGGACGCGGCGCCGCTGTACGTCTACCGGTGGGATGGGGGCGAGGGTGCGCTCTCTCCCCGGCTCCTCTTCGAGACGCGAGCGGGAGCGATGCCATGAGCGATGGGTCGGTGAGACGGGAGCAGGCATCGACCGCACCCATCGACGTCGGTGATGCGAAGGCTTGCCCACCCCACGAGGCGCGCGGGAGGGCGGCATGGGCGGCGATCGCGCTGTTGTTGCTGCTCACCTTCGCCCTGATCGTGCGCAACGCGTGGCTCTCGGACGACGCCTACATCACCTTCCGGACGGTGGACAACTTCGTCCACGGATATGGGCTCACCTGGAACGTGGGCGAGCGTGTCCAGGTCTACACGCACCCTCTCTGGATGTTCCTGATGGCGGGGGCTTCGGCGCTGACCGGTGAGCTCTTCTACACCAGCCTGGCCGTCTCGATGGCGCTGTCGATGGCGGCGGTGGCGCTGCTCGTGATCAAGATGCCGGTGACCTCCGTGGGGGCGGTCACGGCGCTGGTGATCCTCTCGCTCTCCAAGGCCTTCATCGATTACGCGACCTCGGGCCTGGAGAACCCGCTGACGCACCTGCTGCTCGCGGCCTTTCTGCTGGTCTATCTG
>CAZYYC010000013.1:0-3405 GCA_964650935.1 uncultured Anaerolineales bacterium | reverse complement strand
TGGATGCCGGACTGCTGCTCCTCCCGGCGCTGGGCTACGCCCTCTGGGAGACGCGCAGTTGGCGATCGCTCCTGATCGGGGCCGTGGGGCTGGCGCCGATGGTGGCCTGGACGGCGTTCTCGCTCTTTTACTATGGGTCGCCCGTGCCCAACACAGCGCTGGCGAAGCTCAATGCAGGGCTGATCCCGGCAGCGGAGATCCGTCGGGAGGGGCTGCTCTACCTGCTGAACTCGTGGCGGGTGGACCCGATCACGCTGGGAGCGATAGGGGTCGGCGTCGTGATGCCCCTGGTCGGCAGGGCGTGGCGCAGGCTGCCTCTGGCGGCGGGCTGCCTGCTCTATCTGGCCTATATCGTGCGGGTCGGCGGCGACTTCATGAGCGGGCGGTTTCTGACGGCGCCGCTCTTCCTCGCCGTGGCGGTGGGGGCGACGACGGCATGGCCATGGCCTCGTTCTGCACGGCTGTCCCGGAGCGTGCTGCTGCTCGCCTGCCTGGGTGTGGGGTTGACGGCCCCGTATACGCCGCTGCGGGCGCCGGGCGGCACGAGTGCTGATGACGACCCTGCGCTCTGGGTGCGGGGTCGCAGCATCACCGATGAGCGCGCCAACTACTACATGGTCACGGGCCTGCTGCCCGCGCTCGCCCGCGACGGCGAGCCGATCGCCCACGACTGGGCTGAGGAGGGTCGGCGTGCTCGAGGAACGGGCCAGCAGATCAGCGTGCGCGGGTCGGTCGGCTTCTATGGGTACGAGGCAGGCCCCGAGGTGCACGTGGTCGACCTGCTGGGATTGGGCGATCCGCTGCTGGCGCGGTTGCCGGTGACCGACCCCAACTGGCAGGTCGGTCACTTTGGGCGGCGACCCCCGGAGGGCTATCTGGAGACGCTCGAGAGCGGCGAGAACCGCCTTCGCGATGCCGGCCTCGCCGCCTACTATGAGGTGCTGGCGACGGTCACGCGGGGCAATCTGTGGGATCCGGTGCGTTGGCGCGAGGTGGGGCGGCTCAACGCCGGGCGCTACGATCATCTGATCGATGGGTATGCCTTTGTCCGTGGCTCCGGCCTCCACGCCGAACTCGAGATCACGAACCCTACCGCTGCTCCCTATGTCTATGCCTACGTCTGGAACAACGGTGCCGGGGAGACGTGGTTGCTGGACGATGCTTCCGTGCCGGGGCAGGTGTACCACCTGGGTTGGCGGATCGCGCCGACCGGCGTGACCTTGGAGGGCGATCACCTCGAGCGACTGGCAGCCATTGGGGCATTGTCTGACGGGGAGCCCTTGAACGTCGGCGTGATTTTCGCGAAGGCGCCCTCGCTGGGAGCGGATCCGGCGACGTGTCCCGACCCGGAAGCGTGCCGCTACGAGATCTACGAGGTCCGCTATTGGTTCCGCCTGGGCAAGGGGGATCCGATGACGGTCCTGAGGCCGGGGCTGGCCTGGTACAACGGTGAGGCACCGGGTGGCTACTGGCGCGAGGTTGACGCCGGCGCCGCGATGCGGGTGCACGTCTCGCCTTTGCGCTAATTTCGTAACGTTTATCTTCGCATCCGCTTGTGCGGCCTATGACTGCATGGTACAATACCTATGTCACGTCATTTGAGGAGGTAGCCATGGAGTCTGACACGTCACAAACCCGTCCCCGCACGTCAGGTGAGGCGCCTGTTCCCCCCCCGTCGCCCGAGCCCTCGGCATCCCTGACCGCCGAGGAGCGCGCTGCCAAACGCACGCAGGCGATGATCATCGGGGGCGCTGTCGGCTTCTTGGTGCTCTTGGTCGCTGCCATCGTGCTGATGGCGAAGTTCCCCACCGCCACCGAGGTGGTGCGTGATATTGCCATTGTCTTCGTGGCGGTGATGACCTTCCTGATCGGCCTGGCGATGCTCCTGCTGATCTTCCAGATTCAGGTGCTGATTCAGGTGCTGCGCGATGAGATCCAGCCGCTGCTGCACACGGTGAATGACACCGCTTCGACGGTCAGGGGGACGACGGAGTTCGTCAGCCACAATGTGGTCTCGCCGATCATCAAGCTGGCAGGCTTCACCTCCGGCTTCGGGCGGGTGATGAGTGATGTGGTGGGGGTGGTGAAGGCTTCGCGGCCTCGTAACGTGACACGTGTAGACATCGGTTCAAAGGGAGGTAAGGAAGATGGCCAAGCAGGAGAGTGATTTTGGGACGTTCGTTGTTGGGTTCTTCTTCGGGGCCCTGCTGGGCGGAGCCGCGGGGCTGCTGTTCGCGCCGCAGTCCGGACAGGAGACGCGCGATCAGATCCGTGAGAAGTCGATTGAGCTGAGCGAGCAGGCGACCGAGAAGGCGGAAGAGGCGCGCGAAAAGGCCGAGGCGCTGTTGGCGGATGCGCACCAGAAGTTCGAGGAGGCCACCAAGGAACTGCAGCATCGCGCCCACGAGATGCAGGCGCAGCTCGAGGCGCTGGGCAAAGAGAAGCAGGAAGCCGAGCCCACGGTCGAGACGGCGGTGGAGCTGCCGACCGAGCCGCCTGTGGAGCCCGAGGCGGCCTGACGCGGCGAAACCTTGCAGATTTCGGGGAGCGTGGTATACTACGCTCCGTTGAGTTGTTGGGGGCTCGTCTAACGGCAGGACAGCGGACTCTGAATCCGTATGTGGGGGTTCAAATCCTCCGCCCCCAGCCTGAATGAAAAGCGCCCCGGCCTAGGCCGGGGCGCTTTTTGTGTGCGACGCTAGGGTCTGCCGCGCAGGGTCAACGGCAGGTAGACGCGGTGGGGCGCGAGCATCACGGTGACGCCGGCGGTGTTGTTCCCCTCGTAGATGTCCACGGCGCCGGTCGAAATGGTTACCACGTTGGTGAGCGGACCGGTGTAGAGGCTAGGGCCGATCACGCCGACGACGGTGACCGTCCCCCCAGCGTCGGGCATCAGATCTGCGACATCCCAGACAAAGCGCGATCCGGCGCGCTGCGTGATCGGCGCCCCTGAGGATGTCCACGACGCGTTGGTGATGAGGTCGGGCAGCGCGTTGGTCAGGACCACGGTGTGAGCGATCTCGGGCCCGGCATTGAGGAAGGTGAGGGTGAAGGTGATGGGATCGCCGGGTCGGAAATGGGTCGAGGAGGATCCGCCGACGACCGTCAGGTCGGACACCTCGACATCCGTTGGGTTCGGCGCCACCTGAACCGTCACCTGGCCGGCATTGTCGCCGGTCTCGACCTCGCGCGTCGTGGTCGAGATCTCGACGCGGTTGATCAACGTGCCCTGGTAGCCGAGGGGGGTGACGCCGGTGACCGTGATCACGCCGCCCGCGCCCGCGGGGAGGCTGCCGACATCCCAGGCATAGGCGCTGCCGACCTGTTGGGTGATCGGCGTGCCGCTGGAGGTCCACGCGAGCGAGCTCAGCACGGTGGGCAGCGTGTCGCTGATCACCACGCGGT
>CAZYYC010000012.1:0-35574 GCA_964650935.1 uncultured Anaerolineales bacterium | reverse complement strand
TGGGCTGGTGGGTCATAGGTCTCCTCGCCCTCGTCGTGATGCTGCTCAGCATTGGCGCCTTCATCAGCTATCTGAACCAGTAGCATCAAACACCCGACCAGGTACGGATCGACCTTCCTGATCCACACCGAGGAGTCACTTTCATGCACTCGACCAGTGTCGTAATGCCTGCAGCGACACGTAGCGGCCTCTCACGCATCCTCAAGTACGTCCTCGTCCGCGCGACGACCCTGCTGGTCACGGTCGTTGCTGCGGTCTATCTCACCATCCTCATCGCCAACTTCGGCGGCCAGATCGATGACTTCATCAGAGGCGATATCGCCTTTGCGGTCGGTGAGAGCATGCGGGGTCTGCGAGGTCTCACGACCGAGGAAAGGGCGACCATCGCAGAGGAGCGCCGGCAGGCCGCCTACGAGGCAGCCGGCCTGAACACGCCTTTTGTCGTGCGTTGTTTCCACTGGCTCCGGCGAGGCTTGACGCTCGATTGGGGAGAGACCAACATGAGCTTCGCAGGCGGATGGACCAGCCGAACAAGGGAGATCCGCTCCGTCATCGCGGAAGCTCTTCCTCGTAGCATGTTGATCTTCGGCACCGCCAACCTTCTACTTTTCATCACCACCGTCCTGATTGCCCTGGTGCTGACCAGCCGGCAGCAACGGTGGTTGGATAGACTCGTCGTCTTCCTGTCCCCGCTATCCGCTGCACCGGCCTGGGTCTATGGGGTTCTCCTGAATCTGGTCGCGATCAGATCCCTGGGAACCGCAGCTACCGGCGGCGCCTTCGACGCGTGGCAGACCTCATCTAGGCTGGTCTACTTCCCGATGCTTCTGCGGCAGCTCGCCTTGCCCCTCGCTGCGATCTTCCTCAGCGGCCTCTTCCAGGGCATCTACACCACGAGATCCTACTTTCAGCTTCATGCAGCCGAGGACTACCTACAACTGGCCCGCGCCAAAGGACTACCCGCCGGCAGACTGCAGCGCCGTTATATCCTCAGGCCGATGTTGCCCACGCTCCTGACCAGCTTTGCCCTCATCTTTGTGAATCTCTGGCAGGAAGTGATCATCCTTGAGCAGGTCTTCAACGTCAAGGGAATCGGATCTCTGTTCTTCAGGGTGATCACTTTCAATGTCCCCGGACGCACACCTTTCATCGTGGCCCTCGTGGTCACCTTCGCCTACCTGCTGGCCATCACCGTCTTCATCCTCGACCTTGTGTATGTCATTGTTGATCCCAGGATCAGAATCAGCAACCAAGGTCGCACGATCAGCATCGAGCCCCCCGGTCGACGCACCTTAGCTCGAGTTCGGACCCGTCTGCATGCGATCACCAAGGCAGCGTCCCGTCGCAGCACGGTGCACGCGAGCCACGATGTAGATCACAGCGCAGAGGACGAGGGCCGGCAGCCCCACGTTAGCGGGGTCAAACGTCCGTCACCGAGGCAACGTCGCGCCTTTGTCGTTGAGAGTACAAGGTCGACGCTACGGGAACTGGCGGATTATCCGGCAGCTATTGTGGGCCTACTGATCATCGCAGGGATGATCGTGGCCTCCATCTACGCGGTGATCGCGATCCCCTACGATCAGATGTTGTGGCTCTGGCGCGACGGAACGGCTGAGTGGATGTACAACCCAAGGAACGCCGTCCCAACCTGGGTGAATCTCTTCAGGAAAGACAAGCTACCGACCACGCTGATGATGGACAGCAGACCATCCGATGACACCGTCGGGATCCCCACCCGAACCATCGAGGGCGTCTCCGAGGAGATGACCAAGATCGAACTCACCTACCCCTTCGACTATCTGACCGGCGGTTGGCCCCAAGACTTAGCTGTCTTCGTCGAGGCACACTATGACAGAAAACGGCCTTTGGTCATCCTCTCATGGTTGACCCCGGACGGCAGGGAGATCGAGTTGACGAACGCGTCGATGGACGGGAAGACTTTAGCCTACCGTGTCTCACAGGACGAGAATCTCGCTCGCCGATTGGGGACAGGCTCCCCGCTAATGGCGCTCTTGGCGGATCCCGAAGCGACAGATCCCGCCGTGCTCCAAGGCGGGTATGAGCTTCGCGTGACCTCCTTTGTCTTTGAAGATGATGCCGACATTGACGCCAAGGTCGTGCTCTTCGGGCAGGTCTTCGGCCTGGCAGGTACCGATGGTCGACGCCGCGACCTCGCCGTGCCGCTGCTCTGGGGTATGGTCACGGCCCTGGCGTTTGGTCTCCTGGCATCCGCAATTACCACGTTCAGCTCTGTCCTGATCGCCGCCGTGGGTACTTGGCTCGGCGGCTGGGCCGATATCCTCGTTCAGCGTTTCACCGAGATCAATATGATCTTACCCTTCCTGCCTGTCAGCATCCTGGTCTACGTCCTCTATTCGAAGAGCTTCTGGACGATCCTGGGCGTGACCGTTCTTCTGAGCATCTTCGGCACGTCGATCAAGAACTACCGCGCTCTCTTTCTACAGATCCGTGAGTCATCCTACATTGAGGCGGCTCTCGCCTATGGCGCCGGCGACGGTCGGATCATCGTCCGCTACCTGATCCCGCGCATCGCCTCGGTGCTCATCCCGCACCTCGTCATCCTGGTCCCGAGTTATGTGTTCTTGGAGGCCTCGCTCGCCTTCATGGGCGTCAGCGACCCGGTCCTGCCCACTTGGGGCAAGTTGATCGCCGAGGGTCTCACACGCAACATCTACGCTGAGAAGCATCATCTCATCCTCCAGCCCCTTGCCCTCCTCATGCTGCTGAGCTTCGCCTTTGTGATGCTCGGTATCTCACTGGAACGGCGCACCAAGAGCAGGCTGGGGCTCAGGTAACCCGGTAGTCGTGGGTAACATCGTCCGGTCGCCAACTTAGCGTATAATGAGTCTGCAGTGGATGTCTATGTGATTGGAGAAGGAGTGGATTCTATGACCAGAGGAGTTGAGAGGGCGCTGGGCATTCTAGTTATGCTGAGCCTGGCGCTCAGTGCATGTGCCACACCCACGCCTGTGACGATCATCGAGACCGTCGTGGTTGAGAAGACCGTTGAAGTCGAGAGGGAACCCGATGTCACCGGAGAGGTCGAGGATGAGTCAGAGCCCCCCACGGAGACCAGCAAGACGCTGGTCATCTGTATGGAGAATGAACCCGACAGCTTGTACAGATACGGGAATCCCAATGCTGCGGCAGCTCTGGTCCAACAGGCGATCTACGACGGGCCTATCGACAACCGCGGCTATGCCTACCACCCGGTGATCCTCAGGAAACTCCCCAGTCTCGACGATGGCGATGCGATCATCAGAACCGTGACGGTTCAGATCGGGGATATCGTCGTTGATGCTAACGGCAACCCGGTCGAGCTTCTCGAAGGTACGCCCATCCACCCCTCAGGGTGTCGCCGGACTGACTGCATGATCGAGTTCGACGGTGTGCCTATCGACATGGATCAGATGGTGGTGACGTTTGAGTTGACCGAGGGGCTGACGTGGTCGAACGGCGATCCTCTGACCGTTGACGACTCCATCTACAGCTTCGAGCTCAACGCCGACTTCGACTCACTCGCCAACCGCTACAGCGTCGACCGCACCGCCTCCTACGCTGCGTCGAGCAACACCACCGTTACGTGGACGGGTGTTCCCGGCTACGTCGACGATCTCTATTTCACCAACTTCTGGCATCCCTTCCCTCGCAGTCTATGGCAGGACGAGTTAGGCTTCCAAGCGGCAGACCTGCTCGAAGTTCCGGAGAGCACACGCGAGCCTATGGGCTGGGGACCTTTTGTCGTCAACAACTGGGTGAGCGGCAATCACATCACGATGACCAGAAACCCGTATTACTTCCGAGCCGATGAGGGACTGCCTCATCTGGACACCGTCATCTTTCGCTTCGTATCAGATCCCAACGCTGTAATCGCCCAGTTGATCTCCGGCGAGTGTGATATCGCCGTAGAGTATCCTTCGCTGATGGACTACGCCGAACTCCTACTGCAGCTGGAGCAGGAAAACGTGGTGAAGCCGGTCTTCACGACTTCGGCAGTCTGGGAACTCGCCGGCTTCGGAATCGACCCGGCACCCGACTACGAGCGTCCGAACTTCTTTGGGGATGTTCGGGTCCGTCAGGCGATCGCTATGTGTCTGGACCGCCAACGCGTTGTCGACGACCTCCTGTACGGTCGCTCGGTTGTGATCAACTCCTATGTGCCGCCGACGCATCCCCTCTATGCCGATTCCGTGAGCGAGTGGCCCCATGATCCTGAAGCAGGTAGGGCCCTATTGGAAGAGGTCGGCTGGCTCGATGCGGATGGTGATGGTATCCGCGAGGCCAGTGATGTGGACGGCATCGCCGATGGCACCCGCCTAGAGTTCAGCTGGCAGTCAACGGGCTTACCCGTCCGTGAGGCTTATCTGCAGCTGTTTCGGCAGAACTTAGCCGACTGTGGCGTCGGCGTTGACCTTGAGATCCTGCCGACAGAGGACTTCTATGCCGATGGCCCCGCGGGTGCCCTCTTCGGTCGCCGCTTTGATATGGCTTCGTTCGCCTGGATGGCCGACGTGATCCCCTTATGCGATCTTTACCTGAGTTCCAGCATTCCCACCGATGTCAACGGCTGGGACGGCAGCAACAACACCGGATTCAGTTCTGAGTCCTATGACGAGCAGTGTCTACGCGCGATCTCCGCGCTGCCCGGCACCGTGGACTCTATCGAGGGACATCGGGAGTCACAGCGCATCTTCACCGAGCAACTCCCCGCCATCCCCCTGTTCCTGCACCTCAGTCTCGCGGTCACACGCGAAGAGGTCCAGGGCTTCGTCCCGGACGCGGTGGACACATCGGGCCTCTGGGCTATCGAGGCCTTCGATCTGGAGTAAGAGGAATCAGTGAGGTCCTCGATGCGAACGGCGCCGCGATCCATCATGGCGCCGTTCGCGGCTTCTACAGGGTGCCTCATAGCAGTCGACCGGCGAAGGGGATGATGTGCAGACATTGAGATATGACCAGCCCATTCTGGAGGTCCGCGGACTCAAGACCTACTTCGACACCAAAAACGGCACCGTCAAAGCCGTCGACGGCGTCGATTTCGATGTGCGCCGTGGCGAGATCGTGGCCTTGGTCGGCGAATCCGGATGCGGCAAGAGCGTGACCTCGCTCTCAATTATGCAGTTAGTGGATGAACCGGGCAGAATCATCGCCGGACAGGTCCTATTCAACGGAGAGGACCTCCTCAAGCTATCCGAATCTCAGATGCGCCTGCTGCGCGGGGACCGGCTCTCGATGATCTTTCAGCAGCCGACGTCCTGCCTGAACCCGGTCTACAGAGTGGGGGACCAGATCTCCGAGGTCTTGGAGGTCCACCGAGGCCTCGACAAAGCCCGGGGATGGGAGAGAGCCGTAGAGCTGCTGCAGATCGTCGGCATTCCCGAGCCCGAGAAGCACGTCCACGCCTATCCGCACGAGCTCTCGGGCGGGATGGCACAACGGATCATGATCGCGATAGCCCTTGCGTGTGAGCCGGAGCTGCTCATCGCCGACGAGCCGACCACGGCGCTGGATGTCACGATCCAGGCCCAAGTCCTCGACCTGATGCGCGGTCTCCGTGAGCAGCTCGGCACCTCGATCATCTTGATCACCCACGATATGGGCGTCGTCGCCGAGATGGCCTCCCGCGTCTCCGTGATGTATGCCGGGCGCATCGTCGAACAGGCGAAGGTGCAAACCCTCTTTGATGATCCCCTGCATCCCTACACACAGGGTCTGTTGGCCTCTATTCCGGTCAGCGGTGTCGTTAGAAGGCGCCTGGATACCATTACCGGCTCTGTACCGGATCTCATCGACCTTCCAGAGGGATGCAAGTTCGCCCCACGATGCAGAGCCAGAGTCGAGCACGGTCTTCAGATCTGTACGGAGCGCGAACCCGATCTCATCGAGAGCAAACCTGAGCACCTGGTCCGTTGTTGGCTTTATCAAAACCCCAACAACGAGGGATCAGTTTGAGCGCGACGGTGGATAGACGTCAGAACCATCCGGACGACCTGGTCATCGTCCAAGATCTGGTGAAACACTACCCCGTGCGCACCGGTGTGTTACGGCGCGTTACCGCACACGTTAAGGCGGTTGACGGGGTGAGCTTCACCATTCGACGCGGAGAGACCTTGGGCCTGGTGGGGGAGTCCGGCTGCGGCAAGACGACGCTGGGCAGGACCCTTCTGCGGCTGATTCCTCCTACGTCGGGCTCGGTGATCTTTGAGGGGCGTAGCCTCTTTCAGCTCAATGCCCAGGAGATGAAGGAGATCCGCAAGTCGATGCAGATCATCTTCCAGGACCCCTACTCATCGCTCAATCCTCGCATACCCATCGGTGAGAGCATCATGGAGGGATTGATTGTCCACCGCATCGGCACACCCCAGGAGCGCCAGGAGCGCGTCGTCGAGCTCCTGCGGCAGGTCAATCTGGAGGAGCATCACGCAAGGCGCTATCCGCACGAGTTCTCGGGAGGCCAGCGCCAACGCATCGGTATCGCTCGCGCCCTCGCCCTCGATCCGAAGTTCATCGTTGCCGACGAGCCGGTGTCGGCGCTGGACGTCTCAGTCCAAGCGCAGGTGCTGAACATCCTGATGGACCTCCAAGAGCAGCTCGACCTCACCTATCTGTTTATCGCCCACAACCTGAGCGTGGTCGAACACGTGAGCACCCGAGTCGCGGTGATGTATCTCGGCAAGATTGTCGAACTCACAGGGCGGCAACAGCTGTTCGCCAGGCCCTTGCATCCCTATACCCAGGCGCTGATGTCGGCGATTCCGGTCCCCAACCCGCGACTTGCAGGATCCCGCGATCGCATCATCCTCGAAGGCGATGTCCCAAGTCCCATTCACCCGCCACCGGGCTGCCATTTTCACCCCCGTTGTCGCCACGCGATGAATGGGCTCTGCGATCTGGAGGAGCCACCCCTTAAAGATTACGGAGAGGGTCACTGGGTCGCATGTTGGTGGGTCGAAAAGGAGGTCGGTTGATACGTCGGGCGTGAAGATAGCGCCGGTGGTGCATAGCCTATCATCCTCTCGAACGGGACAACTATCCGGCAACGCTTCGCTTCACAAGTTGCGCAAAGCAAGTTATAATCTTGTTGGGAGGATCATCTATGACCGGCAAACGCCCGAGGCTCTTGAGTCGACTGCTCATCCTAGCCCTGGTGGCTGGGCTGATCTATTGGTGGGCGAACGCGCTGACGAATGAGGACCCCCTCTGGTTCCTGAGGTCGTTCAAAGCTCAGGCCGATTGGATCATCGTCTATTGGGATGGGGACGTCGCGATGTGCTTCCCGGGGGATTCCGAATACGATGCGGTCATGGAGACATTCGCCGACGCGATCGGTCACTGGTCAGGGCACGAAGGCGACGCCGATCTGCCTGAGGAGGTCCTCGAAGGCTATCGTATCCAAGGGCGTCTTCTGGAGGTCCACTACAACCAGCCGGTGCGCGTCCATACACGGCATCTCTACCCGCCCGCGAGCACCTTCTTCGTGCCGCTCGCAGGCACTCACGCCAGCCGGCGTGCGGTCTTTGCCGGACTGACCGATACACCGCGAGTCGGCGGTCTTGTGCTCAGCGAAGCGCGATTTGAGGCCCTGAACGAGGCCGTTGAGGCGGCGGTTCGGCGCCACCAGCTCCAGGGACGCACGGCACCTCTCGGTCGATCTAACCGCCCGAACAGATTATGGATATAGCATCTAGCGAGCAGCTATGTCACTGCATCCGCTGATCACAACTTGGTCCCAGGCACCGTCGGCGACGGATCATTGGGATGCTTCGCGCCCTCGCATCCTGATCGTCGACGACGAACCGGAGATGATCAAGCTGATCGAGGATGTCCTAGCGATGATGCCCAGTGAGATCCTCGTCAAGCAGGACGGCGACTCCGCGCTACGGCTCTTGCACAGCCAGGTCGCCGAAGGGCACCCCGTCGACATCGTTCTACTCGATATTATGATGCCCGGTGAGGATGGTTTCCACATCCTCGCCAAGATGAAAGCCGACCCCGAGCTACAACAAATCCCGGTGATCCTTATCACCGGTCTCAACTCCATCGCGGCCAAGACACGTGGATTGGAGATGGGGGCGGACGACTATATCATCAAACCCTTCGATCCACAGGAGCTTCTCGCCCGCGTCGGTGTGGTCGCCAGAATCCGCAGAACCGAGCTTATGCTTCGCCAGCGCAACCAAGAGCTCGCGGCATTGGATGAGATCAACCGCACGATCTCCTCGAGCCTGAACCTCGATGAGGTCTTGGTCGCTGCGCTCAATGGGTTGGGACGACTCGTGGACGCCGATGCCCTGGCGGTGGTGTTAGCCGACGAGGAGACCGATGATTGGGTTGTCCGCGCCGCTCACACGCCGGTGGGCATCTGGTTGGAAGGCAGGTTGATCCCCCAAGACGATCCTTTGCTCCGGCAGGTCGCCGGCGAGATACGTCCGATCCTGAAGCGGCGTATGACGTCGGGATTCTGGTGCCGAGCCCTTGAACTCGTCCCGCTTGATATCCTCTGCGTGCCCCTGATCAAGAACGAAGAAGCGGTCGGGTCGCTCGTCGCACTCGGGCGCGGCGACACGCTTCGCGAACAGGACATCACGCTCGCCGAGCACGTCGCAGCCACCCTCGTGATTGCCGTGGAGAAAGCATGGCTCTTCCACGACCTGGAGGCTTTTGCCGATGAGGTGGAGCGCTCGCAGAACCAACTGATTCAGGCCGAGAAGATGGCAGCGGTGGGGCGCCTGACGGCCTCGTTGGCGCACGAGATCAACAATCCCCTCCAGGCGATCCAAAACAGCCTTCACCTGGCGTCCCACAAGGGGCTGGATGGGGATCAGCGACAGCGCTTTCTGGAGATGGCCCAAAATGAGGTCAACCGTCTCGTCCAGATAGTCCACCGCATGCTGGACTTCTACCGCCCTTCATCGGCTATGCAGCCCTTGGACGTCAACAACCCGGTACAGGACGCACTCGCCATCGCCAGCAAACGACTTCAACAGTCGCGCATCCAGGTCGAGTCACGTCTTAATCCACGGCTGCCCTTGGTGCGCGGCACGGCCAACCAACTTACCCAAGTTTTCCTCAACTTGATCATCAATGGGATCGAGGCGATGCCCGAGGGGGGAACCCTATGGGTAGGAACGGCCTATCATGCAGAAGCCCGGCAGATCGTCGCAGCATTCCGGGATAGTGGGACGGGCATTCCGGCAGAGATTCGTGATCACCTGTTTGAACCTTTCCACACCTCGAAGCCCACCGGAACCGGGCTTGGACTGGCGATCAGCTACGGGATTGTCGAGCGCCACAGCGGGACGATCGAGGTCGAGAGTCCACCCGGTGGCGGAACAACGTTCATCATCCGTCTTCCAGAGTACCTAGACCCCGAGGGAAAGTGAGCTATGGAGACCTACGCGAGGATTTTGATTGTCGATGATGAGGCAGCCGAGCGCATCACCCTGGGGGAGGTGCTCCGACTGGAGGGCTACCAGGTCACGCTGGCAGCATCAGGCGAGGAGGCCCTGACCTTAGCTCAACAGCAAACAGCCCCTTTCGATATCGCGATCCTGGATCTCAGGTTGCCGGGCATCGATGGCCTTCAGGTGCTGGATGGCCTGCGACAGATCTCCGAAGAGTCGGTGGTCATTCTCATCACCGGCTATGGTACGTTGGAGACGGCGATTCACGCGCTGCGCAAGGGCGCCTACGATTTCCTACTGAAACCGTGCCCGGTGGACGAGGTTCTCAGCGCGGTCCGGCGGGCTTTGTCCGAACTGAAAGCCGGACGGCATCGCCGTGCCTTGGTCCAGCAACTGCAGACGACGCTTCAGCAGCTGGTCAAGACCGATAGCCTCGAAGGCGTCACCCTCGTCCCGCCGCCCGACGATGACACCCTCACGGTGGGCGATGTCGTCATCGACAAGGCCAAACATCTGGTGACCCATCAGGGAGAGCCCATCGATCTCACGCCCACCGAGTTCAAGCTACTCGAGTGCCTCGCCAACCGCGCCGATGAGGTCTGTACACCGCAGGAGCTGGTCAAGTGCGCCCAGGGCTACGAGACCGATGCGTGGGGAGCGCGGTCGATCGTGCGGGTCCATATCCGGCGGTTGCGCCGTAAGCTGGAACCCTGCCCGGAGAATCCGCGCTACATCCTGAACGTGCGTGGGGTGGGCTACGTCTTCGCATCGGAGCCTGACCAAGAGAGGTCATAGGAAAAGGGGCCGGTCAGAGACCGGCCCCTTTGAGATATTGAGTCCCGGCGCACTCACCACCAGACTAGGAACAACTGCTTCTGCGAGGTGCTCACAGCTCCATAGGTCGCTTCGACATCGAGAACCACCCAGGTCCCGGGATCGATGCTCTCGAGCGGGATGGTGACTCGGGCACGCCCACGGTTGTCGGTACCGACAATTCGTGTCAGATTGGGGAGGGGCTCACCGTTCTCCAAGCTGAGCGCGACCTTCACTTGGGCTTCAGCCAGAGGTTCATCATCGCGATCGCTGAGCACCACAACCGTCACCGTCTGATCCTTCTGGGATCTCGCCACGGATCGCGAGAGGCCGATCACCATACGCAGATCCTGCACACCCAGAGTGTTGTACCTGTAGGGCAGCGACTCGAGCGCATTCACGGGCAATGAAGTGCGGTGCGCGTTAACATACAACTCACCCAAATTGCCCACGGCGACACGCGCAGTCTGCGGCGTCCAGATTAGCTTCATCCGCTGGAAATACTGCACCACCTTCTGGTTTTCCACGAACATCTCACTGATCGGATAACCAAAGAGGTCCACCCCACCGCGAGTTCGGAAATAGCGCAGGAAGACGTGGTTGATCGTATGCCCCGTCTCCGGGAAATAGGCCCGGCCCACACTCCACGACGGACGCTCGATCGGCGCCTGCGCAAAGCCCAACTCATCACCAAGGAGGCCCAACTGCACCCTGTAGGCCTCCGAGTTCTCCGGATGCCATTCCATACGCGCGTTCTGGAAATACTGCGTGAGCACGCCCCTATCATTGAAAGGTGCCGAGATGGGGTACCCGAAGACCTCCAAACCCCCATGGGCATCGAAGAAAGCGAGGAAGTCACCACTGACCCAGAACTGTGTCTCCTCGAAGTAGCGGCGCCCGGGATCGGGCGGGGCATCGCCGACGGGCTGGCGGGCCATAAGTGGCATCGGCAAGACGAGCCCCAACAAGGCCAAGACAAACGCGATCCACATAAGTGCCGAAGCGTTCTGCAACTTAGCTCTCGATCGTGTCATAGACCACCTCTCAAATGATTATACACAATCATGACAGGAAACGCAAAAAAGCGCAAGTCCCCCCGAGCGCTCACTCCTCCTCAACATCCGGCTCATCCTCAGGAAGATCCGGTTCGGGCGGTAGGATCTCCATATAGGGCGTGTCCTCATCGTCGCCCAAGGTGAAGGCTGCCCACTTGCCGGGCTCAAACTCGACCCAGACATCTTGACCGGTAAGACTGAACACCTCAACAACATCACCCTCGTGGAGGTCGCCAATGTTTCTGAAGCGCCTACCCGGCCCGCTGCGGACATTGAGCTTGGGAATGATGACCCGCGCACGCCACAGCACCACGGGTTCGGGGAGGGCCTCACGTTCTTTTCCGGCATAGGCGAGCAGGTCGTCGTAGGATCCGGAGAACCAGTTCAGGTCCGTCGATCGTGAACCCGAGCCGGCAACGCGTCCGGTCTCCGAATACTGCCAGAAACGCCACGAAGTCCAGTCGCGCGGCAAGAGAGGCAGCGAGGTATAGCTGGCGACCCACAGATCATACTCCGCCCACTCGCGCGCAGGGAGGACCAGGCGATCCCAGAACCAGCGCGCCGTGTAGATGATCGGCTTCCGATTCTCACGGCCCTCAACCTCATACAGACAGTCCTTGACGCATCGCGTGATGCCTGCCGGCGCCACGCCATCTTCGCGCTCAACATCCAGGACCAGGGGCAGGTCCGAAATGCGATCATCTAGGACATCGAAGAAATGAGCCATCTGCGCGGACGCAGAGACCTTGGGCGTGATCACGTGATACGCAGAGACAAGGAGCCCCGCCTCGCGTGCACCATCCCAATTAGCATAGAAACGTGGGTCGGTGTAGGCATCGCCGATCGTGGCGCGGAGAAAGGCATAGCGAAACCCACCGGCAGCGACCTCCCGCCAATTCATCTGGCCCTGCCAACGCGACACATCAATGCCCGGCACGCGTTCCTTCACGATCATCCCTTCCATTTCATCAAACTATCCGATATTATACGTAGGGTGTCACATGAGCGCAATCCGGCAAGGGAGGGCGAGCTAATATGGTACAAAGCACGGCCACAACCGTGGAGGCCTATCTGGAGGAGCTGCCGTCGCAACAACGGGCGGTTATCGCTCAGATCCGCGAGCTGATTCTGGCGAATCTACCCGATGGCTACGCTGAAACGATGAATTGGGGTATGATCAGCTACGAACTGCCCCTAGAGACCTATCCCCACACCTACAATGACAAGCCGTTGAGCTACATCGGGCTGGCTGCACAGAAGCGCTACTATGCACTCTACCTGATGGCGGTCTACCAGGAGCCTGAGCATATGCGCCGGCTTGAGGCCGCTTTCGACGCCATGGACAAGCCTATGGATATGGGCAAGTCCTGCCTACGCTTCAGGCGGACCGAGGACATCCCGCTTGATACGCTAGCCGAACTGATTGCCGGCACCTCGCCGGAGCAGCTTATCGCTGCCTACGAACGAAGTCGCAAGAAGTAGGGCGAATTGCCGCAACGACGCGCAACTTCCCGGGAACCGTGGTGTTATAGAGTGTGAAGGAGAGCGGCGTCTTAGGCTACGACATCAGACTCCCTGAACCGGGCTCGGAGCTATGCTATACTTCCGGCAGTCCGCGGATGTAGGACCGGGGGATCTGATGACCAACGAAGATGAACGGGATCTTGTGGCTCGGGCTAAGGCTGATCCGGAAGCGTTTGGAGCGCTCTATGAGCGCTACGTAGAGAGGATCTACAGCTATCACGTCCGGCACACATCCGACCACGTGGAGGCGGAGGACCTGACCTCGCGTACGTTCTATCGCGCGCTTCGCAGCCTGCACCGCTATCGGGACACCGGCGCGCCCTTCCAGGCTTGGCTATACCGTATTGCACATAATCTATTGGTGAATTGGTATCGGGATCGCGGCAATCGACCCACCGTGTCATTGGACGTGGAGGACCCCATACCACTGGAGTCTACGGGGATGGGGCCGGAAGCCTGGCTGGCTACGGCTGAGCGGCGCGAAGCCCTGCGTCGTGTGATCGATGCCTTGCCCGAGGACCGTAAGACGCTCATTATCCTCAAGTTCTTCGAGCATATGACCAACGCCGAGATCGGCGAGATATTGGGAAAGACAGAGGGCGCGATCAAGGCCCTCTACCATCGAACATTGATCAGTTTGAGACACGCGATGCGAGAAGGAGCCGGGAATGTTCCGGAGATCCAGTGAGAAGTACGTAGTGCTACAGGATGCCCTGCCCATTGAAGAGCAATGGGCCATCGAGCGGGCCGTCATCCAAGTGATGCCCGCAGCGAAACCCCCTGCACACTTCGTGAGCCGACTCAGGGAAGACCTGGTCACAGAGGCCAGGCTGCAGCAGGCAACCCAGCAGGAGCGCACAGGACAGGCCCTCAAGCTCTTCGGCCTCCTGAGCGGGGGACTGATTTCGGTGATCGGTGGACTTCTGGTATGGCTCCTCGTTCAAAGGGGAAGCGAGAAAGCCCCGCTTGTAGATACCCTGAGAGGGCCCACCTCATCCGATCTTTCGCTCTCAGGGGCGTAAGAGCCCACGATCCGCAACGGCTCCTTCGATTGGTTGCCTAACTCAAGTTGATGACCACGCTCCTTAGCCGCGCACACTGGGTCGCCGGATCGCGACGCTGGGCTTCCGGTGTTGCGACCGGATGGTTCGACAAAGCGCATTCTGCATGTATACTACCTCGTGGATGCCCTCAACGACGCCGTCGAACCTGTCCGGAAGCCAATGAAGACCGACAGAGGAACCCCAAGGCCCAGGCGCAGTGTCAGCCGCACAGCAGGATGGTTCTGTTCACTCCTGATCCTGCTGATCGTCTATGGGTGTAACGGCGCCGCCGGTGCCTTGCCGGAGCAGATTCCGCCTGCCGGAGAAACGCAGCCCACACCCCTGCCGCCCCAGATCGGACAAGCGCCGACAGCATCGCAGACCGAGTTGATGCCACAGGTCGAGATACCTCCGGTGGCGGAGCCTACGCCTACCGAGACAACCCGGACCGAGCCCACCCTGCAACCACCGACCGCCGAGCCGCTAGTCTGCGAGGCTATCTCGGATCTTGGGGCCGTCTTTGTCGCCGATCTTGGCCTCGCCGACAGCACGGCCGTCCCGCCCGATGCGCCGTTTCGCAAGATCTGGCGTGTGCGCAACACCGGCACCTGCATGTGGCCGGAGGGCGTGCAGTTGGTGCGTGTCTCAGGCGACACGATCCCCGGTCCCGACCGCGTGCCCGCCCCCGCCGCAGCGCCGGGCCAGGAGATCGATGTAGCCGTGGATCTCACCGCCCCAAAGCAACCGGCCAGGTACACGAGTTTCTGGCGCTTTCAGACGGCAGGAGGCGACCTATTCGGCGCCGTGGTCTATCTCGAGATCGTAGTGAGCGTACACGCGAATCCTCCGCCGATCCATGCGATCCCCTCTCCGACGTCGTTTCCAACGGCATCGCCTACACCGCCCACGACGAGCATGCCTACAGCGACCTCTGATGCGTCACCCACCGAGCAGCAACCGACTGCCGTGAGTGCCGCGCCCTGTGGCGGGATCGATCCCCGGTTCGGCCCGCTGATCTACCAAGTCAATCAGCTGGGGTTGCGGATCCCTTGTGTCTCTACGTCCATCTCGACTCAAGCCGGCTGGCTCCAGGTCTATTGGCAGGAAATCGACCAGTCGTCTCCTCCCCTTCGCCTGCGCAGTCTGGTCATCGTCCGCAATGACACACGGACGATCTATGTACTGGATGGCAAGGATGCTGTGACCTATCGAGCCGCCGCATATGCCTACCAGAACACCTGGATTGAAGGGATGCCTGAGAGGGATGCCGCCTGCGCGCCGCTGATCCCACCCCCGGGCTACACGGATCCCACCCACGGGATCGGACGCGTGTGGTGTGAGGAAAGCCTTTGGAATACCATCGGATGGCCGGATGAGCCCGCTCACCCGGCTACCCTGGCCATTCAGGGTGAATCCACGAACATGCTGATCGAGGTCACGACTGAGGCGGCGACATACCTGATCACCGTCGACCTCCAGATGAAGGAGGCGACCGTCTATCAGACGCGCTGAACCACCCCCAGCAACGACGGCGTCCCTTGAGTTCCTGTGACAGACCTCGCTGACGGCTATCTCTCTGCCGACATACGGAAATCGAGGAACGCCGGCACAGGATACTCGCGACGGACACGCGCCTCAAGCGCATCATCCACGGGCACGTCCTCGAGCCGGCTGAGGCGCTGCATATGATAGTCGTACCACAGCTGCGAGAGCGATACCTCACCCTCGCGCAAATCGTCGACGACCAAAGTTCCGTCAAAGAGTGATGCCACCCGATCCAGGTCGCCTGTCGCCAACGCAGCCTGTCCTTCAAGGAGGCGTATGCGCCCGGCACGTCGAAGGCCGGCCATCTCCTGCACCTGTCCGTCTGCAGAGGCAACATCCAATAGATCGAGCCAGGTCTGGGCCCGCCCCATCGCGATCAGTTTCTGCCCACACTCGATCATCAACGGCAGCAACGTGGGCGCCATCTGAAGGGCCTGGACGTATCGCGCGGTGGCCTCATCCAAGCGTCCCACCTCCCACGCCACAAGCGCCAGGTTTCGCGCTGCCCACGGGTTAGCACACACCGTCATCGATCGCTCCCACGCCTCCCGTGCGCGCTCGACCTCGCCACTCGCATAGCGCATCACCCCGAGATGGAGCCAGGCGAACCAGGTCGCCTCCTCGGCGCCCTGCTCCGGGTCGACCTGAACGCTCCGCTCCAGCAGTTCACGCCACGCAGGCTGGATCACGTAACCGGAGGGGGCCACCGTGGGATCCGCATCGGGGAACTCACCATGCTCCAGCACATGCACCCATGGGGCCTGTGCCGACGTCAGGGACGCATCGTCGAAGATCAGGCCATCGCCCGCAAAGGGGGGCTCGCCGATCGCCTCACGCCTCAGCCGCTCCAGTGCTCCCCAGCCCGAACCGCGCTGAATCAGCTCCGCAGGTGCCGCATCGAGCCATGGTCGTTGATGCACCAGCTCGGCCTCCAATTCCTGGCTCGAGATCAATACATCGAGCCGTGCCCCTACATCCTCAACGGCAGCCGGCCAGTCTGCGCCGTGCACCCGT
This sequence comes from uncultured Anaerolineales bacterium, assembly GCA_964650935.1. Taxonomy (GTDB): domain Bacteria; phylum Chloroflexota; class Anaerolineae; order B4-G1; family SLSP01; genus PWVB01. Next base: position 19,155 of record CAZYYC010000012.1, on the reverse strand, counting down.
GCAGGATCGGCTTCCATCAGACCGTAGGCCTCTAGCCAGGACCAGGAGGTCCCGGTAGGCATCGGCAGATGCTCTAGCTGCGTCCTCGCCAGCCCGGCCTGGATCTCGATGTAGGCATGGCCCGGCTCGGCCAGGAACGTCTGCCAGCGCCTGCCGCCCTCGCCTGTTCCCCACAGGAAGAGCTTACGTCCCTTCAGGCGCGCCGTGGAGGCCTGGATCAGACCACGGCCCTCTTCATCCAGGGCCGTGATCCAGCGGCGGGTGTCATCCTCGATATGGAAGAAGAAATCCGCTGCTCGCCCGATGTTGGTCGGGTAGGAGACATCTACGCCTCGCACCCGAGGGATCTCGACGCGCGCGAGCCCGCCACCGGCGTAACCGAAGCTGTAGGCCGAGGTCGCCGGCACGATCACTCGCGTCGACTCCGTCTCCGGCACGGCGATATTGGACCACCAGTACATCGGCACCTCAGTCTGCCGGCGCCCGTCCTCAGGAGGCGGGTTTGTGATGCGTACACAGATGAAGAGAACCGGCGAGCCGTCGGGGAGATAGGCATCAATTTGAAAAGGAACCTGCCGGATACGCTCCCACTCGTAGAGCCTGAGAATCGGCATCCCCTCGGAGCCCTCCACGCGCGCGGCAAAGAGCGGCGAGCAGGTGAAGGGCGAGTGACCGATCGTGCCGATGTTCCATTCCACACCTCCGCTGAACCATGCATTGCGCAACGCCAGATTGGCCGGCTGGAAAACAGGGTTCCGATCCAGGAGTTCACGCCCCGAGGGTTTGTGCACCAACGACCAGAGGCGTCCGCCGAACTCCAGCAGGAAGGTGGCCCGCAGAATCTCGTTCTCCAGCACCGCTACCTGGAATTCGCACGGTCTCCGATCGCGATTGTAGCCATCCTGCATGGTATAGGGCAAGATGCTGCTCACGCGACCGTAGGTGATGTTGCGGCGCATCTCGTCGGGGATACCGGGCAGTGGCCCCTCGGGAACGTGGAGGTCACGTCCGGTCATTAAGGGAGGTAGGGGATTCTCAGGCCCCAGGTCGGCAGCGGGCATCAATAGCGTTTCAACACGTAGTTCAGACATAGCACCTCGCGATCTAGTAGGTCAGTGCCTCCGAGTCGGGCAGAAGAGACGCCCGGTTGACATCCCAATCCGAGTCCACCGTCTCAGGTACATGGCGCGGACGGATACCACAACCCTGACATGGCGGGAAACCGGCCTTGCCGTTGGCCAGGATGCGGGCGATGACCGCGTAGCCGTCGCGCAACCGGTAGAGAATGGCGCGACACGATCCGATCATCCGCGTATGCTGCTTCTCAACCATCTCGTCAGCGTAGCGGTTGCTGTCCGTCAAGGGGCAGGTGCCTGCACGCCACCCCCATGTCCTTCCCATCACCTTCCGCCCTCCCGGCAAGATCACAGGATAGGCCTCGGTACGCAGACCCAGGCAAGGGGCACCCGTGGCCATCTCGACGGCGTGGTGGAAGGTATTGCTCGTATAATCGACGCCGAGGAGCAAGCCGTAGCCATCGTCGCTCAAGAGCAGCCCCAATGGCGACTCGGGCCCCATGGTCAACGTACGATGATGCCGCGCCGTGTAGCGTTCGGCGTTAGCTCCCCAGGCAGCGAAGGCGTGCGTCGGATTGAGGCTCCGCGCCACGTTCGGCATGCGCCAGAAGGTATCCGGGATCGCGCCGTTGGTCGTCGGCGTCTCCTGAGGATGATAGTAACCGGGGCCCGACGCCTCAAAAGGCGCACCATGGTTGAAGCTCGGCATCAACAACGTGCCCTCCGGCGTCAGCACCTCCATCAGAGCCTGGACGACGGCTACCGCGCCACCCTCAACACGGCCAAAGCTGCGTAGCGATGAGTGGACCATGACGCCCATTCCCGCAACCAGGCCAAGATCACGGAGCCCGGCGATCAGGTCGTCTTGAGTCACGTGGGGCGTAGCGGGATCTCCTACGCGTCTAGCATTCATCGGGACGCGTCCTCATTGCCCATAGACGTTCGTGTAACGGTCGTGCAGCTTGGCGACATCCTCAGCCGGGATTTCATCCGGTTCCCCGATCTGCAGCGCCAGCCAGACCGTCTTCGCCACATCCTCGGTCATCACCGCTGCCTTCACCGCGGCCTCGGCGTCCGCGCCTAGGGTGAAGACACCATGGTTCTTGAGCAGCACCGCACAGGACGTACCGATCGCCTCGAGGACAACCTTACCGATCGCCTCACTGCCGATCAAAGCGAAGTCACCACACGGAATCGGCCCTCCAAACTCATCCGCCATCGCCGTCAGATAGACCGGGATGGGCTTTCCCAGCGCCGCAAAGGCGGTGGCGTAGGGAGAGTGAGTGTGTACGATGCCGCCGACATCCGGGCGATGGCGGTAGATGTAGAGGTGGCTGGCGGCATCGGAGGAGGGTTTCAGCGTGCCCTCAATGAGGGTGCCCTCCAGATCAAGAATCACCATATCCTCGGGGCGTAGCGCCTCATAGCGCACACCCGACGGCTTGATGACGATATAATCGGTCTCGGGATCACGGGCACTGACGTTGCCCCCCGTCCATTTCACCAGATCGTTCTTCGGCAGCTCCAGGTGCAAGTGCCAAAGCTCTTCACGCAATGCCTCCAGCATGGGCCAACTCCTTTCTGATCTCAGGGGGAATCGGCGACACCTATGCCCTAGTCGCTATCCCTTTCGCTCAAGACCTGCCGGCGCAGCCCCTTGAGCCGCTTCATCACATGGTTGCCTCCCCGACCGAATTCATCATGGAGGGTCACGTACTCCTGATACAGCCGATCGTAGACCTCGGCATGCTCAGGGATCGGGGCAAACACCTCGTCGCGCAGTCGTGACATCGCTGCGCTCGCCTCCTCGATCGTATCATAGCCCCCCGCAGCCTTACCCGCAGCCACCGCACCGAACATCGCTGATCCCAACGCCGATGTCTGGGACGCTGCCGTGACCTTGATCTCACGCCTTGTCACGTCGGCATAGATCTGCATTAAGAGCCTGTTGCGGTCGGGCAGCCCGCCGGTTGCAACAATGTCGTCGACGGCGATGCCGTTGTCCACGAAGGTCTCAATGATCATCCGTGTTCCATAGGCCGTCGCCTCGATCAGAGCACGGTAGATGTCCTCAGGCTTGGTGGCTAACGTGGCCCCTAACAGCATACCCGTCAGATCGACATCCACGAGCACGCTGCGATTGCCGTTCCACCAATCGAGCGCCAACAAGCCGTGCTCGCCCGGGCGCTGCCCAACGGCCTTCACCTCCAGTAGCTCGTGAAGCGTGATGGCCTTGCCATCTGCCTCCCGTTGATAGCTTGCCGGTACGCAGGTCTCGACGAACCAGGCAAAGTGGTCGCCCACGCAGGATTGTCCGGCCTCGTAGCCGAAATAGCCGGGGATGATGCCGCCATCCACGTAGCCGCACATACCCGGTACAGAATACTCATCCTTGCTAAGCACCATATGGCAGTTCGACGTCCCCATGATCATGACCATGCGCCCAGGCTCGGTCACCGTGGCGGCAGGCACCGCGACGTGGGCATCGACGTTACCCACCGCCACAGCGGTACCCGGCCTGAGGCCCGTCCAGGCGGCGACCTCTTCAGTGAGCCCGCCGGCCCTGTCGCCCAGGGACTGAACATCGTGCGACATTTTCCGGTCCACCACGTGCTCCAGCCGCGAGTCCAGCGCCTTTAGGAACGCTTTGCTGGGGAACCCCTCGGCCCTGGACCAGATCGCCTTGTATCCCGCCGCGCAGTTGTTGCGCGTCTCGCGTCCCGTCATCTGCCATACGATCCAGTCCGTCCCCTCGATGAAACGATCGGCAGCCTCGTAGATCTCCGGCGCCTCGTTGAGGATCTGCAACACCTTAGGAAAGAACCACTCGGAGCTGATTCCGCCGCCGTAACGATCGAGCCATGGCTGCTTTGTCTCGCGGGCCAGCAGGTTGATCCGGTTGGCCTCCGGCTGCGCGGCGTGGTGTTTCCACAGCTTGACCCACGCGTGAGGGTGATCTCGCCACTCGGGCAAGAAGCACAGTGGGGTACCGTCGGCCTTGGCGGGGACGATCGTACAGGCCGTGCCATCGATGCCGATGCCGATCACGTCAGCCGGATCGACACCACTCTCCTTCAGCACGGCAGGGATCGTCTGCCTGAGAACCTCCAGGTAGTCGTGGGGGTCCTGTAGGGCCCAATCAGGCTCCAGGCGGATACCGGTACCGGGCAGCACCTCGTCGATGACGCCGTTCGCATAGACGTGGACGGCCATCGCCACAAGGCTGCCATCCGCTACATCCACTAACACCGCGCGCCCGGACTCGGTGCCGCAATCAACGCCGATGGCGTACTTTCTCGCGCTCACAAGAGGCCTTCCGGCGTTCGGTGGCTCGGTTCCGCTAACGCGTGAAGCACGTCCTCAATCCCCACGCCAGCTGTGCACATAGCCTCATTATAGGCACAATCGGGGAGCTGGAAACGGGCACATAGGATGGGAAAGCGCCGTCACGGTGGTATAATCTACGGCTATGCAAGAGGAGGCACGGCAGGCTGCCGGCGCAAGGAGGACACGTGGCTGACAACGGACGTTCGGTCTTTCCCTTCACCGCCATCGTCAATCAAGAGAGGATGAAGCGCGCGCTCGTCCTCACCGCGATCAACTTCCGCATCGGTGGCGTCCTGATCCGCGGCGAGCGCGGCACGGCGAAGTCGACCGCCGCCCGGGGACTTGCGGCACTCCTCCCCGAGATCAAGGTTGTGACTGACGATGATTTCAACTGCGACCCCGATCAACCCGTTACCTGGTGCACGAACTGCCGCAGCCGTGTGGAGCAGGGCGACCGGCTGCCGACGAAGACCAAGCGGGTCCCGTTTGTCGAGCTACCGGTAGGCGCTACCGAGGATCGCGTCGTCGGCACGCTGGATATCGAACGCGCCATCCAGAAAGGCGAGCGACGCTTCGAACCCGGTGTCCTGGCGGCGGCCAACCGCGGTATCCTCTACGTCGATGAGGTCAACCTGCTCGACGATCACATCGTCGATGTCCTGCTCGACGCCGCTGCGATGGGCGTCAACACGATAGAACGCGAGGGTATCTCTTTCCAGCACCCTGCACGATTCATCCTCGTCGGTACCATGAACCCGGAGGAGGGTGACCTGCGCCCACAGCTGCTCGATCGCTTCGCGCTCTGCGTGGATGTGACGGGCGTCCACGACGCCCGCGCGCGGATGGCCATCATGGAACGCAACCTGGCCTATGAACAGGATGGTACGGCGTTCTACGAGGAGTGGGCGCCCCAGGAAGCAACCCTCGCCCAACGCATCGAGGAGGCTCGCTGCCTCTTGCCCGAGGTCAAGTACACGCGTGCCGACATGGCCACAATCGCCGATATGATGGCTGGGCTGGGCGTCGACGGACATCGAGGCGATCTCGTCATCCTCAAGACGGCAGTCGCCCACGCGGCCTGGGAGAAACGCCGGCACGTCACCGACCGCGACATCCTGCTTGCCGCAGAGCTGGCCCTGCCCCACCGCCTCAAACGGCGCCCCTTCGACGATGTGCAGACCTCCGTTGATCAGCTCAACAAGATGGTCGCAGCCGCCCGGGAGCGGGCGGACGCAGAGCCGTCCAAGGAGCAGGAAACCACTCACGAGGGCGCGACCTCCGGGGAGGACCCCGGAAAAAAAGCCTAGAGGTTGAGCCGAGCGACCAAGAGACCGAACCCTCCGGCTCGCCTCAACCACAACCCTACGCACAAGACGTTCCCCAATGGCCCACCGACGGCAAGTGGTGGGAGGGTGGCAAGTTCATCGACCCGGGCGAGGCTTTCCAGGCCCGGCGTTTGGAGACGCCTCAGGATCGCACGGTGCGCTCGCTCAGCGGGCGACGGAGCCGCACGCGCACCACGCGCAAGCGGGGTCGCTACTCAGGGTTTGAGGCCTCTCCCCGCGACGCTTCGGACCTAGCCTTCGATGCAACCTTCCGGGCGGCAGCTCCTCACCAACGCGGGCGTGCGAACCAAGCCGCCCGGGATGCCAAGAAGGCGACGACGCCGGCCCTTCACCTGCGTCCCGAGGACTACCAGCGCAAGGTCCGCGTGCGACGCTCAGCCAACCTGATCGTCTTTATGGTCGATGCGTCCTGGTCGATGGCGGTCTCGGAACGCATGGAGGCCACCAAGGGAGCGATCCTCTCCCTACTGACCGACGCTTACCAACGCCGCGACCGGGTCGGCATGATCGTCTTCCAGAAGGACCGTGCCACGCTCGTCCTGCCTCCGACCAACAGCGTGGATTTGGCCAAGAAGATGCTTGTCAACCTGCCGGTAGGCGGCAAGACACCGCTCGCCGCCGGCCTCTGGCTAGCCCACGAGACCATTCAGCGAGAGGTCCAACGGTACCCCGAGCTCGTGCCGCTATTGGTGATCCTCACCGATGGCGCGGGCAATGTGTCGATGGGGGAGATGCCGCCGCAGCTAGAAGCCTATCACGTGGCAGAGCAGCTTCGCGAAGCCAAAGTCAAGTCGATCGTCATCAATATGGAGGCAGCCGATTATGACAAAGGACTGGCTCAATCTCTGGCCGACCACCTGGGCGGCACATGCTACACACCTGCCGGCCTGCATGCAGGCGCGTTGGTCACGATGGTACGCAACCAACTATCGATCTAGACGCGGAGGCGACAACTGAAAGGCATACTGGTCACCCAGATCGGTCAGCTCCTGCCGGCAAGGCACTGGCGGCTATCCGTTGCCGAGTCAGCAACCGGCGGCCTGTTAGGGCACATCATCACCTCCGAACCGGGGTCCTCAGCCTATTTCTGGGGTGGGGTCATCGCCTACGCCAATGAGATCAAGACAGGGCTGTTAGGTGTTCACCAAGAGAGCCTCACGCGTTGGGGCGCGGTCAGCGCCCAGGTGGCGATGGAGATGGCGAAGGGCGTCTGCCGGGCAACGGGGACGGAGGTAGCCCTGAGCATCACAGGTATCGCCGGGCCTTCAGGGGAAACGGCCTTCAAACCCCTGGGGCTCTACTACATCGGCCTTGCCGTACCGGGCGAGTGCTGGAGCTGGCGTCATCATTTCACGGATGACCGCCGAGGCAACAACGCCGCTGCAGCGCGGGCGGCGCTGGCACACCTTTGGGCCTACCTGCGACCGGACGCGTGACGTGGGTTCAGCGCTGCTCAGCTGCTGAGGTCGGTTTCGGTCTGCGGTCCTTCAACAGCCTGCGATTCGTCGTCCGCGAGCGCTTGTTGTTCGGCTAACGCTTGCTCTTCGGCTAACGCCGCTTCCGCGCTCTTGACCTCCACCACGAGAGCCTCTAGACCGGCCTTGATCTTCTTCACAGCTCGATTCCCCTGCTGGTTATAGAAGGTCTGGCCCAGCTCTTGGGCCGTCTGCGTGAGGCTGAGCGTTGGGTGCCCCTTGCGCGCCAAGGTCCGCGCCGAACGGCGCATCACACGCATGAACTCGCGTTGCGGCTCAATATCACCCAATCCCAGCGACGCAACACCCCGCCCCGGGACGATCATCTTCACATCTTGACGGCGTGCCAACCCGGTCATCGTATTGAGCCACGCCTTGGAGTCGCGGGTCGCGGCCATCAACGGCACATCGTCGCCAACGACGGTATCTCCCGCGATCAGGATCCCTGCATCCGGTACGAAGATCCACAAGCTGCCTTCTGCGGCCCCCTCGACCGCCTCAAACTGCAGGACACGATCGTCGGCATAGAGCGAGAGAGCTTCGTTGAACGCTACCGTCGGCTTGCGGGGATGGGGGCGGTGCTCCGCTGACATCTGACTCAACGACTCCATCTCATCGGGGAACTGATTCGCGAGATCCTCCAGAAAGTCTCGGCGCGGGCGCTCCTCATCATACGCCATCATAGCGCGCAGCGTTGCCTCTGTAGCGATCATCGGAGCCTCACACAGGACCGTGCCGAATTGCCGCTCGCGCTGAGCATCGGTCATGACGACGTACCGGATCGCGCCAAGAACAGCCCGTGCCTGCTCCAACCAGTTCATCGCCTGCGCGGGGTTTGGGGGAAGGTCAACGAGCACCCCTCCCTGATCGGTCTTGATCAGGACCAGATTGTACGGAGCGTATGAAGACTCCACGAAAAGGCCTGGTGCGACTTCCTTCATTGCATCCTCCTGGACCATGCGCCGACCTCGGCGGTGCGCCGATCTCGGCAGTGCGCCGGAGTACCGGCGTCGCGCCGGCAGACCCGCCATGCACCAACAGACCCGGCGTACATGATGTACCGGCAGCTTAACGTAGTCTACGTAGTTCGTGCAGAATGGCAAACAACGCGCCCGCGAGACGTGTCACTGACCGCGGATCTCGATGCCCTGTTGGCCTAGGACTCTACGGAAGGCCGCCATCACCGGCTCGGATCCGTGAGGAGGTGCACCGCCCTGAGCCAGAGACGGGCTACCCCCGCCGCGCCCGCCGAGCAACGCAGCAACATCACGCAGGATCGTTGCAGCATCGATGCTCGAGAGATCATCACTCCTTGCGACGACCAGATGCAGGCCCCGCCGGCTGTCGGAGGCGTCTCCTGCCCCTGCCAACAGGATCAGCGTCCCTTCGCGCTCCCGCAGCTGCCCCGCCAACGCACGGACCTCAGCGCCACCTCGCTCCTCGTCATACACCACGATGACGCGCATGCCCTGAAGCTCGGGCGCACTGCGCCATAGAGCATCCGCCTCATAGGCCATCAATCTGGTCCGAAGCTGTCGCAGTTCCCGGCGAGCGGATCTCTCCCTCTCCTCGATGCGCGCGATGGCCTCCTGCAGCTCTTCACGCCCCACTGAGAGCGTCAGACTCGACGCTTGCAGAATCCGCTGGGCTTGTTGATAGTCGCGCAGCGCTCGTCCTCCACAGAGGAAGGTGACGCGCATCCCGGCTTTGTAGTGCTCCACCGCCGTGATCTTGAGCATGCCAATCTCACCGGTCGCGCTGACGTGCGTACCGCCACACGCGGACGCATCATAGCCATCCACCAGGATCACCCGAATATCGCCGGAGACGGTAGGGGGCTTGCGAAGGGGCAGCCCAAGGTGGGCGTCGGCATTGGTTACCTGCTGTTGGGACAGGGTCTTGATCGCCATCGTGCGATTATCCCAGATGACCACATTCACATCATCCTCGATCACCCCAATCTCGTCCCAACTCAGGTCCGGGATCTCAAGATCGATCGTGCTCGCCTCGCGCCCAAGATGGAAGCCCACGGTAGGTGCAGCCAGGTGTTGCTCACAGCTTGCCGACAGCAGGTGCTGTCCCGAATGCTGCTGCATGTGGTCGAACCTGCGCGCCCAGTCGATCTCACCGCGCACCGGCGCTGACGATTCGAGGGGCTGAGCCACCAGATGCCAGATTCGACCCTCGTCATCCTCAAGAACCTCGATCACCGGCACGTCCCCCAAGACACCCTTGTCGTAAGGCTGCCCCCCCGAGGTGGGGTAGAACGCCGTCTGATCCAATCGTACGGCGTGAACCACGTCGCCAACACGCTCAGCCTCCGGCACGGCTTCGCTGAGCGCCATCGCCTTTTGCTCCACAATCCGCGCCGTGAAGGTGCACAACTTGGCGTCTGCGTAATAGAGACGCATGGTCTGTGGGTCCGACATCACGACCCTTCTCCTCCGTTGAGCCGCACGACCTCTTTGCCGCGCAACCGCTCCAAGATCCTGTCGGTCACCAGAGCCAGGTGATCCGGGTTGTCCACGAAATCCAGTCGGTCCGAGGGAATCGTCAGCACCGGGCAGAGCGAGAAGTGCTCCAGCCAGTCTTCATAGAGCCGGTTGAGCTTCTCAAGGTAGTCATCGCTGATCTGGCGCTCATAGGTTCGCCCACGCTGCTGAATCCGCGACTGCAGCGTCGCCACCGAGGCGCGCAGATAGATGACAAGGTTGGGCGGCGGCAAGATGGCGGTCACAGCTCGGTACAGCTCAGTGTAGGTCGTGTAATCACGCTCGCTCATCGAGCCCTGCATATAGAGATTGCGGGCGAAGATCTCAGCATCCTCGTAGACCGTTCGATCCTGAATGACCGAATCGGGGCGCTCCAGCAGCTGCCGGTGGTGCAACAGTCGCCGTGCCAAAAAGAAGACCTGTGAGTGGAAACTCCACTTCTCCATATCCTCGTAGAAGTCGGCGAGATAGGGGTTGTCGCTGACCCCTTCAAGGAACGGCTCCCACCTAAGCCGCTGGCTCAGCAGCGACGTTAGTGTAGACTTGCCGGCTCCGATGTTGCCGGCTACGGCAATGAAGTACTTCGTCACACGAAACCCCCTTGATCAGCGATTCCGCCACACTCAGTCATCCAGACCGGCGCCCATCTGGTCGGCCAAGCGCTGCAGGGCACCCCGTGCCTCCCTCAGTGCAGCCTGCACAGGATCTCCAACGGAACGGTCCGGCGACGCGGAGCCCGCGCCGTGAGAAGAGTATGTGGTCAACGCGCCGCCCACCCGCCCCACAGCCTCAGCCAGAGCCAGGAAACCCTCAACAGCTCTCCACTGAGCCTCAGAAGGCTGCAGCTCCACTGCAGCTGGTGCTTCCTGAGATACCGGTGGGCGCTGCACGGCGTCCGGCGGCGATGCAGGCAGAGAGATCCTGGGCAACATCGGCTGTCGCACACCCGCCAGGGCTGAAAGAATCTGCTGCTCAATGGCGTCCAGATCGTCGGGATTCTGCACAAAGTCCATCTCATCGGACTCGATCACCAGCAACGGCACGGCCTCGAATCCGGCGAAAAGTCTCTCGTAGGCCCGGCGAAGTGCGGCGATATACTCGCGGTCCATCTGCCGTTCGAAGGTGCGGTCACGTCGGGCGATGCGCGCCATCAATGTGTCGACCTTCGCACGCAGATAAACGACAAGGTCGGGTGGACGGATCTTCTCGGCGAGTGCCTCGTAAAGCCGATCGTACATCTCCAGCTCATCAACGCCCTGGATGTTCAGGTGCGCAAACATTCGGTCTTTCTCAAAGATGTAGTCGGCGAGCAACGCGCCTCGCTGTAGCCGCTCGGGCACGAGCTGCTGCTGGCGATAGCGGCTTAACAGGAAGAAGAGTTGCGTCTGAAACGCATAGCGGGAGCGGTCACCGTAGAAGTCTGAGAGAAAGGGGTTCTCATCGAAAGCCTCGAGGACCGTCTCCATCGCCAGCTGTCCCGGTGTCCCGAATCGCGGCTGAAGCAGACGCGCCAACGTGGTCTTGCCTACCCCGATGACGCCTTCGATCGCGATGTAAGAATGACCCCGATCGTTCCTTGGTCTCTGGGACATGGGCTACTCCCCTTGTGCAGCGGCTTCGCCGGCAAGATACCCACTGCTGAAGGCCGCTTGGAGGTTGAATCCCCCGGTATCCGCCGCCAGATCCAATAACTCGCCTACCACATAGAGCCCCCCCACGACCTTCGACTCAAACGTGATCGGATCAACCTCCTTGAGAGAGACACCACCTGCGGTGACCATACCGGCAGCAATGGGCAGGGAGCCCGAGATCGTCCAGCGGAACTCTTTCAGCAACTTCACCAACGCATCGCGCTCTTCGGAGCGGATGCGATGAACGTGCCGGCGCTCATCTTCCGGCGCATCGCTCTCGATGGGGCTCAAATCAGCCAGCACATCCGCCAGCTCGCCCGGGACCCACCCACGAAGCAGCGTAGGCAGGTGTCGGTGAGGGTACGTCTCGAACTCGCGTTGCAGCCGCTGATGGACGACCTCCTCGCTCATACCGGGCTTCAGATCGATCGACAGCACCACCTCGTTCCCGGCTCTGAGCGCATCGACCACAGCGCTCGAGGCGCTCAGGATCAGCGGACCCGAAACACCGAAATGGGTGAAGAGCATCTCCCCCGTGTCGGGAAGGGGATAGGGGATGCGCAGCGGACGTTCCCGTCCTTGGGCGTCACGCGTCCGAAAGGTACAACGCACATTCCGCAAACTGATCCCTTGAAGTCGCTTGACCGTCGCGCGCTCCACCACGGTCAGCGGTACAAGCGCCGGTCGCAAGGGCTCGATGGTGTGACCCAGACGCTGAGCCATCACGTAACCAAGGCCTGTCGAGCCCGTATCGGGCCAGGAGGCCCCCCCGGTAGAGAGGATCACGGCGTCGGCCTCCAGCTCGCCCCCACCGCGACTCGAGGACCTGCCGGACGAGACCACGCCGCTCGCGCGCCCATCGACGGCGGAGACGGACTGCACCTCGCTCCCATAGCGTATCTCGGCCCCGTGCTCGAGGCCATAGCGGAGTAGCGCATCGCGGACATCCGCCGCCTGTCCCGATGCCGGAAACACACGTCCCCCACGCTCCTCCTGGGTCTCGACACCGTAGCGCTCGAGCAGGGCCAAGAGCTCATCGCGGAAGAAGCGATGAAACGCATTAGTCAGGAACCGCCCATGACGACCGTAATAGGAGAGAAAGGTGCGCAACGGCGCCGTGTTGGTGATGTTGCAGCGCGACTTACCGCTGACAAGGATCTTCTTGCCCGCCTCGTCCATCTTCTCCAGAAGGGTAACCCGCGCACCCAACTCCGCCGCGCGCCCCGCAGCCATCAGGCCCGCCGCGCCGGCCCCAACAATCACAACCTGTCTAGCCATAGACCTCCACCATCATTCCCCTTTCAGGAGAGGTTGTCAACATCACCCCAGACCACGCCTAGCCGACCTGCAGCCCCAGAATGACCAAACGCAGTGGCGCATCCGGACTGCGATTCACGAGACGGACCAGCTCGTTCGCCCCGATGAGCGCCGCGTCGCCCGAGCGCAGGGTCCGCACCAGGATCGGGCTTCCGGTCGACGGGCGATAGGCGAGTTCGCCATACCCTTCGAGTACGCAGATCACAGTGGCGAGATCTGCGTGAGTTGCTTCCGCCGTCGCGGCGCCGGGTGCAAGGATGCACTCCTGGAGATAACTGAAGGAGCGTCCCTTCAGGAGCCCTTCGTCCAAGCCGTCCAACTCGCTGAAGAGCCAGCGGATGTCCACGAACCCGCTGCCGGACACACCTGTCTCAGCATCGTTCGGTGTCAGCGGTAAGGACAACTGCTGAGGCGACTCGGAGGTCAAATCGTAGCGAACAGTCTTGATGTGGGCAGCGCGCTTATAGACCACGCCCGAGACGCGGTCATGGGGCGCCCGGTTGATGTTGACTCGCGGGCTCTCAGCATGGAAACGCACTGCCGGCACGGGATCGGGCAGCCACGGCGAGGTATCACCGCTGCCCGAATCAGTGCTCGTCCTATCTTCGTCCAATTCGGGTTCGTTATCTCTATCCATAGCGTAGGTCAAGAAGTTCCCTACCTCTCATCGCCCCATCTTGCCGGCCGGCTGGAGGTTACGCTTGTGCCGGACGGCGATGACCTCGGCCATCATCGACAATGCAATCAGCGCCGGGGACTTGCCCTCAGGGAGATCACGCGACGTGATGTCCAATCCCGCGGGACCGTGTATGCGCGCCAGATCACGCGGCTCAAAGCCCGCCTCAATCAGGTCTGCCCGCCGATCTGCCTGCGTCTTGCGGCTGCCCAAGAGTCCAATATAGAAGGCCTCGCTCCGCAACGCAAGCGTCAAGGCGGGCAGGTCTATCTTCGGGTCGTGAAAGAGGACGATGACGGCCCAGTTTGGCCCCATTACCTGGGAGTCCGACGACAAACGACCCTCCAGCTCATTCGGCCATCCAAGGTGCAGGGTCGCACCGGGAAAGCGCTCCTCACGGGCAAAGGTCCGCCGTGGATCGCTCACGATGACCTCTAACCCGCAGACCTGCGCGATGCGGGATAGGGCGATCCCAATGTCGGTTGCACCGAAGATCAAGAGCACCGGCGGCGGGGGAACGACCTCGATCAGGACCTCGCCCAGGGCATAGGCGTGTCGCCTGACGTAGGGCCCGGGCCAGGCTGCTGCGATCTCCTGCAACACCTCGCCGTCCAAGTCAGGGTGACCCAGACTCCCCAGCGTCTCGCCCGCCGACGTGATCAGCAGATGCGCGGGACGTTCACCAAGTTGCCGGTCCTGTGCCGGCGCCGCATCGATGCGCGAGGCGAAACCGACGGTACGACCGGCCTCGATCTCATCAATGAATTGATCGTACAGCTCATTCCACCGTTCGACCATCACCTCCATCTCACCGCCGCATGAGAGTCCGACACCCCACGCCTGTTGGTCGCTGATGCCATACGCAGGGAACCGCACATCAACCGCTCCGCCGAGAACCGCCTCCATCTCGGCGATCACGTCGCCATCAACACACCCGCTGCTGACCGATCCGGCCACGTCGCCCTGCGCCGTCAACACCATCCGCGTCCCCGCAGGACGAAGTGAGGACCCTCGGGTCTCGAGGATCGTGGCCACTGCGATCTCCCTCTGATCCGCTTCCTGCCAACGCCTCAGGTCCGGGATCAAGTCCCGCATCCGTCATCTCCCATCTTATGCTGTGGACGCCACACACGGGTCCGCACGGTACCGTCAGCCAACACCCTGACGACCTCAAAGCGTACCCGTCCCGCTGCCACCGCGTCAGCGATACGACGCTGTTCACGCGTCAGCATAGACTTGCCACGCTTGATGTCGAGGATGACCAGCTCAATATCCTCATCATCGGCAGCCTCGTCCTTGCTCGCGCTGTAGCCGTCAAAGACAACATAATCGACCGGATCACCGAGGAATCTGGCATCCGAAGGCCAATAAGCGAAACCGGGTAGCAGCGGGGCGATCTGCTCCGCCATCTTACCCTTGAGGACAGCCCTGCTGGCATTGACGGTGTTCAGGCGCGCCTGAGCAACCTCCGAGCGATGCTGCTCATGGAGGTGATGGATCTGAGCCTCATACGCCCGCACGATCCGTGTTCGCTCCGTCTCAGCCCTCGCGGCATAGGTCTCGATGGCGCGCTCCTCAGCCCGTGCAAGTTCGCCGCTAAAGTCATCACGCTCCATACGCTCCCGCGTGCGGAACAGCCAAGCCGAGATCGCGACCCCGACCACAATACCCAGAAGCACCCATACCAGATCCATCACAGGCTTCCTTATGCGCGAGAGATCTCACGCCGTAAGCGACAACTCTCAGTCCCAGAAGCGCGGCTCGCGCTTCACGTACTCTCCGCTCCCAGGCTCCGCAACGAAGGCACCCTCGCGAACCAGAAACTCGCCGCGCCGCAGCGTGCTGACGACCCGGCCCTTCACCTGCATGCCCTCGAACGGACTGTAGCCCGCTACACCATGCAGATCCTCGCCGGCGATCACGCCCTCATAGGCGGGGTCGAAGAGCACCACATCCCCGTCCGATCCGGGCATCAAGGCCCCCTTACGTGGCCAGAGGTTGTAGATCTGGGCCGGGTTGGCAGCCATCATCCGCACCAAGTCGGGCCAGCCGATGCGCTCTGTCGCTACGCCATAGGTCGCCATCAACGAGAGCGAGGTCTCGGTCCCGGGCAACCCTCCCGGTGTCTTGGTGAAGTCGTCGGTCGCCAGCTTCTGAGCGCGCTTGTAATCACAATGATCGGTCACGATCATCTCCACGTGGCCTGCCGCGACCAGATCCCACAGCGCCTGGAGCTCAGCGGGGGCGCGGAGCGGCGGCTGCAGGATGTAGCGCCATGGCTCTCCTCCCTCGTACCGCGTGCGATCCAGGAGCAGGTACTGAGGTGTGGTCTCCGAGAAGGCGACCTGCCCGGCCGCGCGCGCCTCCACCACCATCTCGACGCTCCTACCCGTCGAAGCGTGGGCGATCACCACAGGGGCATCCACGGCACCGGCGAGCAGCAGGACGCGGGATACGGCCTCCTGCTCGGCCAAAGGTGGACGAGAGGCCCCATGATAGGCCCAGCCGGTATGTCCTCCGGCGACCAACATGGCTGTCTGGGCCGTGACTAGGGCATCGTTCTCACAGTGCACCAGACTGGCTAGACCATAACGGCTTGCCGTCTCGAGCCACCGCAGCACCGTCGCATCGTCAGCGTAGTAGATCGGACGATACGTCGTGTAGATCTTGATGCTCTGAATGCCCAACTCGGGCAAAGCCCCCAGCTCCTCCTCTTGGCCCGGGGGGAGGTCGGTGACCATCATGTGAAGAGCGTAGTCGATGACCGAGCCCGCAGCCTCCGCGAGGCGTGTCGCCAACGCCTCCGCGAAGGTTTGGCCCTGCATCTGGGTCGCGAAATCGACCACCGTCGTGATGCCGCCGAAGGCCGCTGCGCGACTTCCCTGAAGCCAGGTATCGCTGGTCTGGAAGATGCCCGTGTCCAACTGAAGGTGCGTATGAGCGTCCACAATCCCCGGGAGCACCAAGAGACCTTCAGCCTCTATGACCTCGCTACCGGGCGGCGTGGGCAGATCCGTGCCCAGCGCGCGGATGACACCGTCACCGATCAGCACATCCGCCACGAACATCGCCTCAGGCGTCACAACCGTGCCGCCGCGGATCAACACCTCAGTCCCGTACGATGATGGTCCCATCACTTGCCTTCCCCCATCCGACGCTGCGCCTCTCACTGATGGCTATGATTATAGGGGAAAGCCCCGCTTTGAGTAGGTTGCGGCACGGGTATAATAGTGCTGTGGACAATCGAGCTGACCTTGGGCGATCGCTCCCCCCGTCGAGCCCTCCCCTGCTCACGCGGTGTAGCCTATGACGGGCGTCCCCGCAGCACCCACGGCCCGTCGATCCTATCGTGTGCGGCTGCTCGTCGGTGGGCTGATCGTACTGCTCACCCTGGCCCTTAGGCTGTGGGGTCTCAACGCGACGTCGCTCTGGTACGATGAGACGTTCATGCTCTATCATGCCCAGCAGGGCCCGAGAGCGGCGGTCCTGGGATTGCTCCAGGAGGATAATGCGCTGCCCCTTCACGGCTTGTTGTTATCGTGTTGGATTGAGGTCGCCGGCAACTCGGAGTTCTCCGTGCGGTACCTCTCCGTCCTACTGACAACCCTAGGCGCACCGCTCGTGATCCAGCTGGGCCGATCTCTCACGCACAGACGGACCACGGGGCTGGGTGGTGCGTTGGCCTATGCCACGCTGCCCATCTTCGTCTATTACAGCCAGGAAGTCCGCATGTATGCCCTCGCCATCCCTCTCACGGCGGGATTTCTCTGGTCCGGCTGGCGTCTAGTCTCCAGATGTGGAGAACCGGATTCGGTGCAGAGCACCTCACGGAGGCGGAGAGACGCCGTAGCTTACGTGCTCCTGGGCCTCCTGATGCTCAGCTCGCACCTCTATACCGGGCTCGCCTGGCTGACCACGGCGATGTGGGGCGCGCTCAGTCCCCTGCTGACGGGCGGACCCGCGACAGCGCGCCCGGGCGGCAAGCCGCGCTTGCGTCGGGGCATCGCCGGCACGTGGTGGCACACCAACATTGCGCTTGCCCTTCTCGCCCTGCCCATCGCCGGGTGGGCGCTATGGCGTCTGCGCGTCGACGCTACCGCTGTGAGCGCCATTCCTGCCGAGGCGTTGCGCTTTCTGCCGATCATCTACGGTGTCGGGCAGTATCTGGCGCAGCCCTGGAATGCCCTCTTCGTCGTCGTAGCCATCGCGTCGCTGTGCGTGACCCTGATGGGCTGCTTCAGTGCACGCACGCCCCACCGCACATCGCGCCGGCTCGCCGGGATATGGTTCCTGCTGACCCTAACGCTGCCCATCGTCACCCTCTTTCTTATGACCGCGATCAAGGCCAAGTGGAGCGAGCGCTATCTCCTGCCCTCCTGGGGTGTGGCCCTCGTCGTCGCCGTAGGCACAGGATGGGAGCTGCTGCTACGGCGGGGGACGCCGATCTCCCGACCCCGGCTCGCTACGGCACTGCGCGGGAGTGGCCTCCTGCTCATCAGCGTCTGGGTCGCATTGGTAACGCCCGCTCTAGTCAGGCAGTCGGAGGGGACGTGGGCCCTCGCTATTCAGGACGAATGGCATCCCAAGCCTGACTTCCGCGGCGTCGCACGACATATCGAGGCGCATGGAGGAGCGGACGATGCCATCGTCGTCGTGGGCGGGTACGCGACCTCAGCGGTGGATTACTACTACCAAGGAGAGGCCCACCTGTTCGGCGTCCCCTACGACAAACGAGTCCTGGATACGCTCGACGTGGTCGATCTCCACGATCTGGAGGTGCTGGAGCGTGAAGCAGGGAGCCACCGTCGCCTCTGGCTGGTCCTGTGGCAGCACCACCTCGCAGACCCGACCAACCTGATTCAGAGCGTGCTCATCGAGCGTTGCCGGCGTCTCCCCGTCGACGAAGGGTTCGTCAACGTCTACCTATTGCTCTTCGACCTGGAGACGTGCCGCCCGCTGGACCGCCTAGCAGAGCCGGCAACCGTGCTGGAGACAGCGTTCGAGGCGCCGATCGTGCTTGAGGGTTACCATCTGATCAAGACCGAGACACTATGGGAGGTGGATCTCTGGTGGCGGACGACCGGCCCCCTCGACGTCGACTACACCGTCTTTGTCCACCTGGTAGGACCCGATGAGACCATTATCGCCCAGCATGACCACATTGCGGGAGCCGACGCCTACGCGACCAGTCGCTGGCGTGTAGGGACACGTCTGCGGGATCGCTTCTTCCTCTATGTCTCGGAGAGCAATCCTAGGATGACCGATGACCTGATGGCACCCGGTTTCTGCGAGGACTGCACCCTGCGCATCGGCCTCTACACGCCGGAGGGACGCCTGCCCCTCCAGGATGGGCGCGAAGTCCTGACGATCCCCATCTTCTGATCGTCAATGCTCCTCCAGCCCGACGAGCCGGCGGAAGCGTGGCTCGTCGCGAATGGCATGGAAGTCGGCATCCTTCAGGGCCATGGTCCGATATCCTTCGCGGAGTGCGATAGCCCGCGACAGCCAGATGACGGCGTGTTCCACATCCTCCATCAGAGCAGCAGCACACGCAGCGTTGTAGTAGGGGGTTGCCCAATCGGGCTCGATCGCCATCGCTCGTTGGTAACTATCCACCGCCTCCGGGTAGGCCTCGATGCGCACGTAGAGCAGACCACGGTTGTTGTGCACTGCGGCATCGCGTGGGTTCAGCTCCAGCGCCCGGGCATAGTCCGCCAGCGCTTCCGTGTGGCGGTCCAATCGCGCATAGGCACGACCCCGATGATGATAGGTGATCGCCCGCTGCGGATCCAAAGCAATCGCGCGATTGTAGTCC
>CAZYYC010000011.1:224-35878 GCA_964650935.1 uncultured Anaerolineales bacterium | reverse complement strand
ACCTGACCTCTTACTCGAATATGTACATGGTCAAGGTCGGCGACTTCGAGGATCTACCCGAGATAGCGTAGGTGAGTAGGGTTGATAGCGACGGGAGCGTGATTCGGCGCTCGGACTACACTTGCGCAGGCTGGTTTCGGTACAGATCTGCGTACAACGCACAGGTCTTCAACAGCTCCGCGTGCGTTCCCGTCGCCAGGATCCGCCCATCCTTCAACACGATGATCCTGTTGGCCTTCTCAATGGTCGAGAGCCGGTGGGCGATGATCAGGGTAGCGCGGTCGCGCATCAGCGTGTCCAGCGCGCTCTGTACCTGACGCTCGGCGTAAGTGTCGAGCGCGGACGTGGCCTCGTCCAGGATCAGAATGCGCGGATCCTTGAGGAAGGCGCGTGCAATGGCGATGCGCTGCCGTTGTCCGCCGGAAAGCCGGGCCCCACGCTCGCCGATTTCGGTGTCGTAGCCATACACCTGCTCGCGGATGAAGTCGTCGGCATTGGCTAGGCGCGCAGCGTCCGCGATGGCCTCGTCGGATGCTTCGGGCTCGCCGCACGCGATGTTATCCCGGATGCTCATGCCGAACAGATAGGTGTCCTGGGGCACGATGGCGATCTGCTGACGTAGGACGTGCAAGTCCAGGTTCCGGATATCCACCCCATCGAGGTAGATCACGCCCGCGTCCGGGTCATAGAAACGTGGCAGCAGCTTGGCAAGCGTGGATTTCCCCGCGCCGCTCGGCCCGACCAGAGCGACGGTCTCGCCCGGCGCGAGGCTGAAGCTGATGTTCTCCAGGATCGGTTTCCCGTCATCATAGGAAAAGGATACGTCGCGGAACTCGATGTGGCCCTGGACGATGTCCAGCGTCCGGGTGGCGTGGTTGGCCACGTCAACCGGCGTCTCCAGGATCGCCACGATGCGCTGATAGGCAGCCGTCGCGCGGTTGATCTCGATGTAGATGCCCGAAAGGACCGAGACCGGCCCGGCGACCATCTCTGAGTAGAGGATAAAGGCGATCAAGTCGGCTGGGCTGAGATAGCCGCCTGTCACCCGTAGCGCGCCGACGCCGATGACGACGAGCAGGAAGAGCGCGTTGACCAGGCCGATGAGCAGCCCGGCCGCGGTGCTCACCTGGATGCTCTCGATGGATTTATCGAGGATCCGGTCGTTCTCATCGCGGAAGAGACCCCGCGCGTAGTTCTCCAGGACGAACGCCTGGATGACGGCAATACCGGAGACGCTCTGGTTGAGAATGCCCATCAGGTAGCCCAGGCGCTCCTGCGTGCTCCTGGAGATCGCCTTGACCCTGCTTCCCATATGTTTGGAGACGATCAGGATGACGGGCAGGGTGCCGAAGAGGATGAGCGTGAGCACGGCATCGATGCTGAACAGCAGGACAACGACGGCTATGAGGGTCAGCGCCTGTTGCACGATATAGGTTAGGCCCGACGAGACCCCCTGTTGCAGCAGTGCCATGTCGTTGGTCAGACTGGACGTGATGTCGCCGGAGTTCTGGTGATCGTAGTAATCAAGTGATAGGTGGAGTAGACGCTCGTAGACGTTGGCGCGCAGGTCGCGGATGATCTTCTGACCGATGTGGCCTAACGCGCGGTTCTTGGCGAAGTTCGCGACCTCGCGCACCGCGGAGACCGCTGCCAGCCCACCGATGGCGACGAGCAGCGTGTCCCTGGCCCTAGTGTCGAAGAGCGCATCGAAAACGTTGCGCACCATCCAGGGGAAGGCCAGTCCGGCGGCTGTCCCTGCCAGCATCGCGATCTGCCCCGCGACGAAGAGCGCCTTATACGGCGCAAGATAGCTCAACATCCCTCTGATGGCCGGCCGCTGCCGCCCGGCAGGCTGCTGCCGCATCTTACTCATCGTTTTCTCTCCCAGAAACCACGTGGGTCTGTGATCGGGCGTTGGGCCCGGCGATGCCCTCGAACAGCATGCCGATTGTAGCCTCGACCTCCGCCATGGTGCTCTGGTCCACGACGGCATCATCGGCGATCAGGCGGAAGCAGGCGCCGAGATAGACGCCCATCAGCGCACCGGTGACCCCGGCAGGGTCGACGTCGGCACGGATCTCTCCCTGCGCCTGTGCCTTTTGCACAAACGACTTGAGCATAGCGTCCAGATGCGCGCTGGGCGACGTAGCGCCGGTGGGGTGGAGCATGGCATCGAGCAGAATGTAGCGTGTCACCTGGAGGAAGGCGAGACTGTCGATCATCAGCGCACGCATCAGGTCGAGGATGTGGTCAACGGCGCCGGCGCCATCTCTGTGGCTACAGCGGCTCTCCAGGTCGCGCAACTCCTGAGTAGCGATGGCGCTCAGCAGGCTCTCCTTAGCAGGGAAGTAGTTGTAGAACGTGCCCCTCGAGACATCGGCTGCCTCGGCGATGGCGTCGATCGTGGTGGCCTCTACGCCCTGCGTCTCAAAAAGCGTGAGCGCTGCCTCCAAAATGCGGCGTCGGTTTCGCTGTTTCTTGCGCTCTCGTCGGGAAAGCGTTGACTCACTCATCTTGGCTCCTATCTGTATACCATAGTCTAATTATATACTTGAGTACATTAGAGCCAAGCGCACGTCCAGTCATGCGCTCAAGTCTTTTTCGGAGCTTACCCCGGTCCGGACACCAAGCCCGCCCATCGCCTTAGCAAGTAACGTCAAGTGAACGCACTTCCCGGCACCGAGCACGTGCGCAAGCTCAGCAACCGGCATCAAGACAGCCACGCTCTCCTCAGTTATCCTGAGGGCGTGATCGAGCACGATGACCCATCGCCAATCCAACAGATCAGGAGGAACCTATGGAAACGAGCAACTTCGAACTGCGGCAGATCGGCACAGTACGACGCACAGAGACACAGATTCGCCTTGAGATCGCTGAGCCATATCGCCCGGCGATGCGCCTTCTTGACCACTTCAGCCATGTCCTGGTTTTCTGGTGGGCCAACGGGCTCGACGATGATGACTGGCGCCAGATGCTGTTGACCGATCCACCCTATGCACCAGGGCACATCTGCGGCGTCTTCGCCACGCGCGCTCCTTATCGTCCCAATCCCATTGCAGTCACCGCGTGCAGGATTCTGGAGATGGACGAAAGCGCCGGGAGCCTGGTCGTCGACAATATCGATGCCTTGAACGGCACGCCCATTGTCGATCTCAAGGCCTATTTCCCGGTCTGTGATCGGGTGAGGGACGCCAGGATCCCGGCGTGGCTTGAGGACTGGCCGGAGTGGGTCCCGGATGAAGGCCTGGGACTTGAGGAGTACGAGCAGTAGCCGTCATCTCACGGATTGCGCAAGTGCAGGTTCCGGGCTAAGATCGCTTTGGGGGCCGTGCGCCCTAAGCCCGCGACCTGCATTTGCCTGTGACGAGGAGCAACACTGGAACACCCTATGCGTGAACCCAAACTGGTTGACTATCCGCAACTCACCGTTGTCGGCATGCACTTCTACGGGGATCCCTTCGAGACCAGTGCCGGCTGGACGGAGGAGAATGAGATCGGGCGCCTATGGAAAAGGTTCATGGCCTTCTATCGAACACGGGGCGCTGAGATCGCCCACGCCCGCTATGCCGATGTGATGCTGGAGATCCATTCCTGGGACGACGATACACGGGTGACCGGGCAGTTCGACGTCTTCGTCGGCGTCGAAGTACATACGGTGACACAGATCCCGGTGCCTTTGCTCGTCAAACTGCTGCCGTCCACCACGTACGCCGTTTTCACCCTGGAGGGCGACGAGATCACGGGAGACTGGACCCGCTCCATCTACCAGGGCTGGCTCGCCGAGCACGGCTACTGCTCCGCTCATCCTTACATGATTCAGTGGTACGATCCGCGATTCCAAGGCATCGAGAACGTCACGACCTCCCGGTTCGACGTCTACATCCCGGTGGAGCGGCAGCAACCTGGGATCAACGAATGAGCGGATGAAGGCGCCCACAGATCCCTATGGCCCGATGACGCGTGCACGCGGTCACTCCGCCGGCCCTTAGGCGCATGTCTCAACTCACGACCATCCTCGCAGCAGTCCGGTACATCGAAGCGCACCTACGCGCGCCGGTAACTGTGGCGGACGTGGCAGACGCGGTCGGCTATTCGCTCTTCCACTTCTCCCGCACTTTCAACCGCATCGTGCAACATACGCCCTACGACTATCTGATGCGCCGACGTGTCTCAGCGTCAGCCGAGGAGGTGCTGAGCAGCGCGCGTCTGATCATCGACATCGCCTACGACTACCAATTCGCCAATCCCGAGACCTTCACACGTGCCTTTCGACGCATGTTCGGCATGACGCCCAGCGAGGCGCGCAGCTCTGAGCGTCTGCCCTACCGCCGGCCCATGCCCCCGCTTACTATGGCAGATCTGGCCTACCGTGTTGACGCGTCCGCCGAGAGGCCTGACCTCATCTCCGAACCGGTACGCGCCCTCGTGGCGTTGCAGACGCTCGCGGATAGCGAGAACTCACCGCTTGTGGACGACCTCTGGCGAGCTCTGGTTGCGGGCATGGCAGCAGAGGCCCTGGTACCGGATCACTACTATGCCGTCGTCTGGCGACGCATCCATGCGAGCGAGCCGTATCATCTTGTCGCGGTCGGCGCAACGACCGTGGCTCAGGATGCGGACGAGTCCCGAGTGAGAGGTCCCTTGCTCTCACTCCGATTGCCGGCAAGGCAGTCGGCTCGCTGCCCTCACCGTGGTTCGGCAGCTGAGCTCCCGCAATCTGAGGGCTACCTCGTGCACACGTGGCTGCCCAAGGTGAAGCTGTGGCAGGCAGATACCGCCGTTGTCCTGGATTATGGAGACCAACCGGGCGAGAAGCGGCGAGCGCCCGTGGCCCTCACGGTCGGGGTGAGCAACCAGCCACAGCGCACAAGAGCCGGCATGTCGGATCTGGGCGGCTAGCTCGGTTTCCGGTCCTTTCCGGCTACCTTCTTGACTGTCAAGCGAGAGGCCTGCGGGTCATCCGTGATACCTTACGGTGCCATCCGGCTCGCGGGTGAAGTGACAGAGATACGTGTCCCAGGTCAGCTGCGCCATCTCCGCCGTGTAGGTATGCGGGCAGTTGCGGATGACGGTGAACTGCACCATCGGGATGTGGCGCTCGTCGACCATCACGAGCGTGTGATAGGCCCCGTTGTCGTACCAGTTGTCGAGCTGCATCTGCATACCATTGACGCTGCAGTACGCCGCAAGCGTCTCCCATGCCAACGAGCCCGGGCTGAGCTCGCTTGAGAAGAGATCGACCTCGCCGATCATCAACCAGGTAGGGCGCTGGGTATCGTCAGGAAAGGGTTCAACCTCGCCGCCGGGCATCGCACCCAATGCGCCCGTGGGGCTGAATGCGGCGAAGCGTTCGGGCATCGTGCGGGCCAACTCCTGCACCATCATGCCACCGTTGGAGTGGCCGACGGCATAGATCCGCGACGTGTCGATGGCGTAGTCCGTGGTCATCTGGTCGAGAAGGGTCTCGAAATAGGGGGTCTCGCTGATGTCGCCCTCCCTACGCAGCGACCCACCGACCCAACGGGGCAGCTGCAGGCGCGCAAGCATGCCCCCCTGCGGATAGGCGGATGGGTACACCACGAAGAAGCCGCGCTCCTCGGCGAGCCGGTGCCAGTCGCTCGTCTGGGCAAAATACTCCGAGTTACATGAGTAGCCGTGGATCGCCAACACCAGCGGGTAGGTCTTGCCGTCGCCGGGCCGGTAGCAGGAAGGGACATAGACGTCCCAGTAGCGATCGAGCCCGTCGATCTGCCGGTGCACGCGCTCGACGCCCGTCTCCTCGGGGCTTCTGCGGGGGCGCAGGTGGTTGTTGCCGAAGCCGCCCCACCGGGCGAACCGGAGTACGAAGGACAACATCGCCTCGTCCAGCTCCTCGCGGCTCATGCCGGCGGTGCTTTCGTCATCCGCGATCCAGACCTGCGAGATTGGCTGTTCGTTGACGAAATAGGCCCCGCGCCGCGGCTGCTCCAGATAGACGCGGGCAAAGCCGTTGGAAAGGTGCTCCTCTTTTGCCCGGATGGTCTCCTGCATATAGGCTGCTGTGGCACCGGCCCTGCCGCTACGGTCCACGATGAAGCCCGGCAGGGCGATGTCCGTCTTCTTCAGCGTGTCGATGCCATCCGAGGGCAGCTCCCGCAGGGTGTCCAGCAGTTCCGGATCCACAGTGCAGTTGCCGTCGGCGGCGAAGGCCGGATAGGTGGCGCTGTAGGTAAAGGCGAACGCGGTAGCGATGGCGGCGCCTTCGCCAAAGCCCAGCGGGTAGATGAAGGCCTCGCAAATATCGACCGTCTCGCGGGCGAGGTACTCCAGATCTACAATCTTCTGGGCGAGATCGAACGCCTCCGAGATGTCCTCGCTCTCCCACGCCTCACTCTCCAGGACGATGAGCGCCACCCGGTGCTTGTCTGCCAGCGCGATCCAGTGACCGGCTTGTAGGAACGCCTCTGCTTCGACGCCACTATCGGGGAAGATCAGCGCCGCCGGACCCTTGGACCGCATATCGTGGGGCACATAGACAGCGTAGGCGCGCTTGTGCGTCCCCATGTCCGCTTCCTTCCGAAAGAGCCCGGTGTTGGGCTGGGCATACGGATTCGCCGCGTCGATCGGGATCGTCTCATCCACAGGCCTGCGTTTGAAGTCGGGTACAACCTTGGTTCCCTTGGGCACACGCGGCATCAGCATCGACCGGTTGTTCAGGGGGCTGAAGTGAAAGCTGGTGTACTTACCCATTGTGGGCTCCTCTCTGACTTTGTTTCATCGTCACGCTTGTGTCCTCCGATGCGGGGATGACGGTACTGTGCGCCCGGTCTGTACGAAGTCAAGTCGGGCCCCGCGCCTCCCGGCGTGTGCTCTCGGGTGGACGTCCGTTTGCGGGCGATGAGGACCTGGACTACCATAGGTTGCGATAGGCCGACTGAAGGGGTGAGTGGATGAGCAGCGAGGCGCTGGTCCTGGGGATTGATGCCAGCACGACGGCGTGCAAGGCGGTCGTGTGGGATCTGCATGGGTGTGCCGCTGCCGAGGGTCGCGCAGCGATTCCCCTCTCAAAGCCCCGTCCCCTGTGGCATGAGCAGTCCGCCGAAGCGTGGTGGGATGCGCTGCTCATCGCGGTACGCGCGGCGCTCGGCGATCGACCAGATCTGGCGCGGCGCATCGCGGCGGTGTCTATCGCCCCGCAGCGCGAGACTTTCGTCCCGGTCGATGCGACGGGTGCGCCTTTGCGTCCCGCGATCGTTTGGATGGATGAGCGGGCGGGCGCCCTCCTCCCTGCCCTCGCCGCGGCGTATGGCGCCGAGCGGATCCATCACGAGACGGGAAAGCCGCTCTCGGGCAATCTGACGCTGGTCAAGATCGCCTGGCTGCGCGAGTACGAGCCCGAGCTTTATGCTCACGTGGGCAAGTTCCTCGACGTTGGCGCCTTCCTCACCCACCGGCTGACAGGTAGCTACCGTACCGGCTGGGGATGTGTCGACCCCACCGGGCTCTTCGATATGCGGCGCGACACGTGGAACGCGGCGCTCCTCGACGATCTCGGCATCTCCATCGATCAACTCCCGGTGGCGTACCCGCCGGGCGCCGTCGTGGGAGAGGTGACGGCTGAGGCGTCGAAGGTCTGCGGAGTGCCGGACGGCACACCGGTTGTGGCGGGCGTGGGTGATGGGCAGGCGGGGGGCTTAGGCGCCGGCATTGTCGCCTCCGGGGACTGTTACCTCAATTTGGGCACGGCGGTGATCACCGGGACCACAACCGATCACTATGTCGTCGATCGCGCCTTCCGCACGATGTATGGGGCTGTGCCCGGCACCTATAGCCTGGAGACGGTGTTGCTGGGGGGTACCTATACGGTGACCTGGTTCATCGAGACCTTGATGGGTGCTCACGGGGAGGCTGCGGAACGGCTGCTGCAGAGCTTCGACGACGGACTTGAGGGGACGCCGGCGGGGGCGGAGGGGCTGATCTTCGTGCCCTATATGAACAGCGCGATGAATCCCTACTGGGACGCAGAGGCGAGTGGCATCGCGGTGGGATGGCGGGGAATCCACACGCCCGCGCATCTCTATCGGGCGATCCTGGAGGGGATCGCCTTCGAGGTGCGCTTGCACACCGAGGGGGTCGAGGTGGCTTTGCAGCGCCCGGTGGCGAGCTATACTGCGATGGGAGGGGGGGCGAGGAGCCGGCGATGGCGGCAGATCGTCGCCGACGTGACCGGTAAACCGGTGGTATGCGCAGAGGCCGGCGAGGCGGCGGCACTCGGTGCCGGCATCCTGGCAGCAGCCGGTGTGGGGATCTTTCCGGACGTCGGTGCGGCTACACGAGCTATGTCGCGCAGGGTTCCAGAGATAGCCGAGCCTGATGCGGTGCGACGTGATGTCTATTATCGGCTCTACGATCAGGTGTATCGTGAGCTCTTTCCGGCTCTACGACCGTATGTCGATCGGTTGACGGCGCTGCTGCCGTCGAGGGACCTGTCCAACGGTTAACCACCAACGCTCCGTGGATAACCGTTCGAGCTAGGTCCGAGATGATGATCTCTGACTGCCTATCCAAAGGGGTGACATCATGCAGATCGATCTGACGAAGACGCAACCGGCGACCTCCAATGTCCGCGGGGCTGAGTTCCCTCGCATTCATCCTGATCTTCGTGTGACCTTCCGTGTTGAGGCGCCGGAGGCCCGATCGGTCCAGATAGAGGGCGGCGATGGCCTGGGTGACGGACCGTTTGATATGGTGCGCGACACGGAGGGCGTGTGGTCCGTGACCCTGCCGCCCGTTGTGCCCGGATTCCACTACTACTGGCTGCTGATCGATGGTGTGGCGGTCAACGACCCTTCGAGCCGGACCTACGTCGGCTATGGCAAACCGACCTCCGGCGTGGAAGTTCCCGAGCCTGGCGTCGATTTCTACGATGCCCAGGATGTACCTCACGGTGAGGTGCGTGCGCACTGGTACTACTCGGAGATCTCGAGGGCGTGGCGGCAGGCGATGGTCTATACGCCTCCTGACTATGAGGACCAGCCGAGGACGAGGTATCCGGTCCTCTATCTCCAGCATGGAGCCGGAGAAGATGAGACCGGTTGGGTCAGGCAGGGCCGGGCGAATTTCATTATGGATAACCTCATCGCCAACGACGAGGCGCGACCGATGCTTGTGGTGATGGATTGCGGCTACACCGTCCCTCCTACACCGGCGCGTAGCGGTCCCCCTGATAGGCAGTCCATGCAGCGAACCGTGAAGGCCTTCGAGGACTTCGTGATCAGTGAGCTGGTGCCGATGGTGGATGCGACTTACCGCACCCTGGACGATCGCGAGCATCGCGCCATCGCCGGGCTCTCGATGGGTGGCATGCAGGCGCTCCACGTTGGGTTGAATCATCTCGAGACCTTCGCCACGATTGCGGCTTTCAGCGGGGCCCCTATGTTTGATGTCGATCCACAGACCGACTACGGTGGAGTCCTGAGTGATCCGGCAGCCTTCAATCGTCGGGTCCGGTTGCTGTGGATGAGCGCCGGCACCGAGGAGCCGCACTTCGTGCAGCGTGCTCGGCACTTCCGTGGTGTACTCGACACCCTGGGTATCGCCTACATTGTTTACGAATCACCGGGGACGGCGCACGAGTGGCAAACTTGGCGCAGGAGCCTGCATGCGTTTGCGCCGCTCCTCTTCTGGAGATAGCAGGATGGCTCGTGCACTCTATTATGACGGCGAGCAGCTCCACACCGACCTGTCGGTCGATCGGGTCGCCGATGCCTTTCGTGCGTCGAAGGGCGTTCTGTGGGTGGATCTTGTCGAAACGCCCGCCGCGGAGGCTCGCCCGCTGCTCGAGGGCGTTTTCGGATTCCATCCTTTGGCTGTCGATGATGCTCTGGAGGAGACGCACGTCCCCAAGGTGGATGACTGGCACACTTACCTCTATCTTGTGCTCTACGCCATCCACGTGGATCTGACCCGGGATGATCCTCTCGATTTGCTGGAGCTCGATCTGTTCGTCACCCCGCACTGTCTGGTGACCTATCAGGCGCGCGCCGACTCGACGATCGAACACATGTGGCGGACGATGAGGAGCGACCCGCGGGCGTTCAGCCGCGGTGCGCCACACCTGGCCTATCAGCTGCTGGATGGGTTGATGGTCGACTACATGCTCGCGCTGGAGGAGCTTGATGGGCAGATCGAGATGCTGGAAGACATCGTCTTCGAGGAACCCTCCGAAAAGCTGCTCGGCGAGGCGTTCGTCCTCAAGCGTGCGCTCCTCAGGTTGCGGCGCGCCCTGGTGCCACAGCGCGAGGTGCTCAACAAGCTCTCCCGAGGCGACTTCGCGACGATTGACCGTGGTTATAGCGTCTACTTCCGCGATATCTACGACCATCTAGTGCGCCTCTACGAGATCACGGATACGATGCGGGACGAGGTGAACGGTATGCTGGACATGTACCTCTCCGTGGTCAACAATCGCATGAACGAGGTGATGAAGACGCTGACGGTGATCACAACGCTCTTTATGCCGCTGTCATTCCTGGCGGGCTTCTTTGGGATGAACTTCTTTCAACCCTCACGGCCCCTGCCGACCTGGACGGGCTCCGTGGCCTTGGACCTGACGCTGGCAGCGATGGCGGTGCTACCGTTGGCGATGTATGGCTGGATGTCCCGACGAAACCTGATCTGAACTCGGAGGCCTATCTTGAAGCTACACCCTTGGTTGGATGACTCACAAGCTGTCTTGATTACTCGGACGCCGCCGGCGGGCTCGGCCACGTGGGAGGACTTCCGCCGAGCGGCCCGGGAGACATTGTCGCTGATGGAGGTCGTGTTGGAGGGCGAGAACGCGGTGATCAAGCCCAACGCGACGGTCGGAGAGCGCTTCGCCGATCCTGACTCGGGCGTGGGCACGCATCCCAGCTTTGTCCATGGCGTGGCTGAGTATCTGCTGACGCACGGCTCGCGCCGTGGGAGCATCTACGTGCTCGAAGATCCCCGCAACACCGATGACAATCGCCCCCGACACTGGCGCGAGACCGGATATCCGGACCTGCAGGCAACGCTCGGTGTCAAGCTGCGCTCCCCAACGAGCTATACCTGCGTCAAGAAGCCCGTGCCTCAGCCGCTGTGCCATGATCAACTCAATGTGAGCCGGTTGGCGATCGCGCCGAACACAGTGCTCATCAACACGCCGAAGATGAAGACGCACAATTTGGGCATCACGACCCTCTGTATGAAGAACCTGATGGGCGTGGTCAACGTCTTCGACCGGCATTTCTGCTCGCAGGCGTGGCAGGAGATGCCGGAGGCGGTCAACGCGGGCGACCAGCCGAAGAAGCTCTGGATGGATCGGACGATGCACGAGCGGTGGCAGACGGGGCTGGCGCGGCGGCTTGCCGACCTGGCGCAGGTGGTTCAGCCGGCTCTCAATCTGGTCGATGGGATCGTGGCTCGGGACGGTACGGGGTTCAATCGCGGGACCAACTACACGTTGGGCCTCTGCGTCGCCGGCGTGAATATGGTGGCGGTCGATAGCGTCGCCAGCTACCTGATGGGCTTTGACCCACAGGCCCTGATCTATCTCAGGGTGGCGGCTGGGGCAGGCCTGGGGACGAACGAT
Organism: uncultured Anaerolineales bacterium; assembly: GCA_964650935.1. Lineage (GTDB taxonomy): Bacteria > Chloroflexota > Anaerolineae > B4-G1 > SLSP01 > PWVB01. The sequence goes on along the minus strand of CAZYYC010000011.1, from coordinate 24,285 downwards.
CTGAGCCAACTGCGGATCTACACCGCAGAGGGCGACACGATGGTCCGCTGTCACGACCTGACGCCGTTGCGCGCCGATCCTCCGCTGCGCGTCATTTCCGACATCAAGGGAGAGGAGGAGCAGCCGTGACGGCTCCGGAAGGATGGGGTGAGACGATGTTGAGATCGACTAAGTTGCGCATCACGGAGGTCGAACGCATTGTGGTCGACGTCCCCTTCACGCCGAGGTGTCAGACATGGAACGCACGCGAGGTGTGGCAGTGGCGGGTAAGTGAGGTGATCCGTATCGCTACGGATGTGCCCGACCTCGTCGGCTACGGCGAGACGCTGCCGCACTATACGTGGGGACGTGTCCCGGACGCGGCGATCGAGCAGGTCAAGGGCGGCAACCCGGCGAACTACCTGGGTGACGACACGCTGGGAGCCGGGCTACAGATGGCGCTCTACGATCTGGTGGGCAAGGCGCTGGGGGTGCCGCTCTATCGGCTTTTCAACCTACCTCGCGTGCGCCAGTGGTGCCCGATCTCGTGGTGGAACATCGATATGCCACCGGAGGCGCTCGCCGAGGAGGCGCAGGAGGCGCTGGCACAGGGCTATCGGGCCTACAAGACGAAAGCGCGGCCCTGGTGGGATGTCTATGAGCAGGTGCAGGCCGTCAGTGAGGTGACGCCGCCGCACTTCACGCTGGAGCTGGACTGGAACCAGATGCTGATCAACGCGGGCAACGCGACCCCTGTGTTGACCGAGCTGGACCAAACCGGGCGCGTGAGCATCTACGAGTCGCCTATTATGCAGCGCGATGTGGAGGGCCTGCGACAGCTGCGCTCCAAGATCACTCATCCGATCGCGTTGCACTTCGGCAATCCTCCATTTCCGACCGTCGTGCGTGATGAGGCCTGTGACGGCTTTGTCATCGGGGGAGGGGTGGCGCGCGTGCTGGAACAGGGAGCGCTGGCGGCGGCGTTCGATAAGCCCTTCTGGCTGCAGATGGTGGGCACGGGGCTGACGACCGCGCTCTCGCTCCACCTGGGCGCCGTCCTGCCGATGGCGCAGTGGCCCGCGGTCAACTGCCTGAACAACTACGCTGACGACCTGCTCGTCGAACCGCTGACGATCGCCGGCGGCTACGCGCGGGTGCCGGAGGCGCCAGGCCTCGGCATCGAGGTGGATGAGGAGGCGCTCGCACGCTATCGCATGACGCCGCCTTACGAGCTGCCCAAGCCGCGGCTGCTTCTGACGGTGACGTGGCCCGGTGGGCTGGTGCGCCACTACGCCGATATCCACCAGGTGTGGGACGACGCCTTCAACGGCTCCATTCCGGCGCAGGCGCGCGGGGTGCGGATGACGGCGTTGCCCGACGATGGATCTCCGGCGTGGGCGGAGCTCTACGCGCGGGCACAACTCGCGCCGGTGCACGATATCGAAATGTAAGGTGGGTAGCTGACCCGCCCGGCGCTCGCTGCCGTTGTCCAGAGGCCGGGACAGCCTCCCGGCCCACATGTGAGCCGGGGGAGGGAGTCAGGAGGCTAGTATGCAATACGGTGAACATCGTTGGCCCCAGATGCCGGATCTCGCGGACCGGGTGGTCGTGCTGCCGCTGGGATCGCTGGAGCAGCACGGGCATCACCTGCCCCTGCTGACCGATTCGCTGATCTGCACCGAGATCGTGGCGCGGGCCCAAGCGCAGCTGGAGGACGTCGCGCTCTTCCTGCCGCTGGTGTGGGTCGGTGCGTCGGAGCATCACAATCGCTTCCCGGGAACGGTGACCCTCAGCCACGCGACCTATGCCGACATGCTGGATGACATCATGGAGAGCCTGATCGGCAGCGGGTTCAAGCGCATCTTGCTGCTCAACGCCCACGGCGGCAACGCGCTCCCCGGGCAGTCGGCGCTCTATCGCGTCCAAATGCGCCATCGCGACCGGCGCGATCTGTGGCTGGTCTTCGCGACCTGGTTTGAGCTGGCCCGACCGCAGATCGCTGCGGTGTCGGGACTGGAACAGGATCACGTCACCCACGCCTGTGAGCTGGAGACGAGCATGGTCCTGAGCCTACGCCCCGAGCTTGTCGACTTGTCGGCAGCCCGCGGTGCGATTGTGCCTTTCGAGTCGGCGTTCTACTCGCCCGACTCGCGCCGTGCCAGCCGTGTGACGGTGGCGCGGCCCTTCGAGCATATCAGTCTCACGGGGGGCTATGGCCATCCGGAGCTGGCGGCGGTGGAGAAGGGAGAGGCGCTCTTCTCTGCGGTGGTCGATGAGGTCATTGCGTGTGTGCGTGAGGTTGCCGCGTGGGAGGCGCCCAGACCAAGATGAAGATCCGAGACATTCGGGCTGTGGGCCTGCGAGGAGAGACGCCGGAGGGCGGCTGGTCCGAGGAGATCGAGCATGAGGACTGCGTTCACACGCTCGTCGCCGTGCTCACCGATGAAGGCATCACGGGCTTCGGTAGTGCCTACACCAATGATGGCCTGGTGAAGGCGTCGCTGGCAGTGTTGGCCCCCTCTACCTGGGTGAGAGCGCGCTCGAGCCCGAGCGGGTGACCGAGAAGTTGCGCCAGCATATGTTCTGGATGGGACGTGGTGGGAGCATTGAGCACACCATCAGCGGGATCGATATCGCCCTGTGGGACATCCTTGGCAAGGTCACCGGACAGCCGGTGGGACGGCTGTTGGGTGGACGCTATCGCGAGCGGGTGAAACCCTATGCCTCCCTCCTGATGGATGAGCCCGGCCCCTTGACCGACCATCTGCTGCAGATCAAGGCGCAGGGATTCCGTGCCTTCAAGATGGGCTGGGGACCGTTTGGGCGTGTGAGCCACGCGATGGACGAGGCGATCGTCCGGGCGGCCCGCGAGGCGGTGGGCGAGGATAGCCTGCTGATGGTCGACGCAGGTGGGAGCGACGCCTTCTGGTCCAATGGCTTCAAATGGGCGCTGAGGACGGCGCGAATGCTGGCGGACTACGACGTGACCTGGTTCGAAGAGCCGCTCCAGCACGACGCGCTCGATGACTATGTGCGCTTGCGCGAGCACGCCCCGGTGCCCATCTCGGGCGGTGAGGTCATCACGCGCCGCCAAGCCTTCCTGCCGTGGTTGCGCGCCGGCGCGTTCGACATCGTCCAGCCCGACGCGACCAAGGTCGGTGGCCTCTCGGAATCGCGCCGCATCGGGTGGATGGCAGAGGACTATGGGGTACGTTTGATCCCGCACGGCTGGAACACCGCGGTCGGTCTGGCGGCTGACCTCCACCTGGCTTCGGCCCTGCCCGCAACGGATCTGGTCGAGTACATCACCGGTTCGCCCTATCTTGATGATCTGGTCGTGGGTGGATGGCGCCTCGATGCGGAGGGCATGTTGTCGATTCCTGAGGGGCCGGGGTTGGGCATCGAGCTCGATCTCGAGGCCGTGGCCCGCTACGCCGCCGGTGAGGTGTGGCTTGAGGCCGGGTGAGGCGATGAGCGATGCCTATCGGTTGGTCACGCCCGATGTTCGCTACCGTGAGACGTTCCTGACGATGGTGGAGGATTATCACCGAGCGGGTGAGGAACGGTTCTACGATGTCGGCGATGACTTCGCGGCCTATGTGCAGCGCTTGCAGAAGGCGGCATGTGGGGTTGGATTGCAGCCCGGATGGGTCCCGTTTACCACATTCTGGATGGTGGCTTCGGGCGGGGCGCCGCTGGTCGGGGTGTCTCATCTGCGTCATCGGCTGACGGCGATGCTTGAGAAGGAGGGCGGACATATCGGCTACACGATTGCGCCCTCCTATCGCAGGCAGGGCCTGGGGAGCCTGCAGCTGGCACTGGTCCTGGACATCGTCCGCGAGCAACGCGATCTGCTGGAGGTCGATCGTGTGTTGATCACGTGCGATACCGACAACGTCGCCTCGGCGAAGATCATCCGGAGCAACGGTGGGGTCTTCGATAGTGAGATCATCTCAGACTTCACGGGGAAGGCGGTGTCACGCTACTGGGTTGTGCTCTAACCCTAGGCCGCTAGCTTGCCGGGGTCTCCCATCCAACTATACTGGGGATGCTACTCAACGTGTAGGTAACCTGGAACGGCAGAGTCTATGCCGCGGAGACGACATTGGCACGACCGAACATCCTGCTCATCCAGTCCGATCAACACCGCTTCGATTGTGTGGCCACGAATGGCCATACGCTGCTTAAGACGCCCAATCTCGACCGGTTAGCCGCTGAGGGCCTCAATTTCGCGCAGGCCTACACACCGATCCCGGTCTGTGTGCCGACGCGGAATAGCTTGATGGTCGGGCAGTGGTCCACAGAACATTTGTGTATTGCCAATACGGATACTGAGGCGCCGCGGCCCGCGAAGGAAGGGTCGCCTACCTTCAGCCGGATGCTGCGGCAGGAGGGGTACGAACTCGGCTGTGTGGGTAAATGGGGGGTGCACCCGACGCGGGGGCCGACGCATCCTGACTACGGCTTCCACCATTACGTCGACTTGCGAGACTATGACACGTGGCGAGCGGCTAAGGGACTCGCACCACGCCCGACGCAGGGTGGGTGGTTGGGTGTCGTCGATCGTCATATCGGCCCCGAAGATTCACGCTTGGCATGGTGTGCGGATCACACAATCCGGCTGATCGAGGCAGCGGTCGAGGGCGAGACGCCCTTCTTCATCCGCTGGGATTCGAGCGCGCCGCACCTGCCGAATGTTGTTCCCGAACCCTATGCTTCACTCTATCCCCCTGAAGCGGTGGCGCCGTGGCCCAGTTTCCCGGACCCGCTGACCGGGAAGCCCTATATCCAGCGTCAGCAGCGGCGCACCTGGGGGGTGGATGATTGGACGTGGGGCGACTGGGCGCCGATCGTCAGCCGTTATCTCGGTGAGATCAGCCTCCTCGATGCGCAAATTGGGCGCGTGTTGGCGGCGTTGGACCGCCTCGCTCTGACGGAGAACACGCTGGTCATCTACACGACCGACCACGGTGATCTCTGTGGCGGGCACGGCATGGTGGACAAGCACTATGTCATGTACGATGATGTCGTCCACGTACCGCTGCTGGCTCGATGGCCGGCCCGCTGCGCTCCGGGGCGTGTGAGCGACGCTTTCGTCTCGCATAGCGTCGATCTCGCGATGACCTTTTGCGAGGCTGCCGGCGCGCCCGTCCCGGCGTCCTTCCGCGGCAGGAGCCTCATGCCGCTTCTCGAGGGGGCGTCGGGAAATGGGCGGGACGATATCTTCTCCGTCTATCACGGTAACCAGTTTGGGCTCTACAGCCAGCGCATGGTCCGCGACCGGCGATGGAAGTACGTCTGGAACGCGACGGCGGAGGATGAGCTCTACGACCTGTCGACCGATCCAGGTGAGGTGCATAACTGTGCGGCTGACCCGACCTGCGCTGGGGATCTCGATCGGTTGAGGCATCGCCTGGTGGTGTGGATGGAAGAGACGCGCGATCCGCTGCTCAACGGTTGGACGCGCACGCAACTTCTGGAGGGTCGGAGTGTGTAACGGTCGAGAGATGCGTGGTTGGTATTGGGTCGGCGGTCGCCGATGTGTCCGTCTATGCCTCCGCTCGGTCCTTCCATCATTCGCTGAGCGACAATGGAACGTGAACTAGGACCCGGCACGATCCAGAAGACGATCTCGCTCTTCAAGGCTGCCTTCGACGGACTCCGCGTCGATATCCGGTTGATCCAGCTTGAGCGGCTGGCCATCATGGTGCACGAGGCGATGATGGTTCAGGCTCGCAGCTTCCATACGCCTGAGCATATCTTCAACTTGACCGATGGATCCGATCCGATTCAGGCGCTGGCTGCTCTCTTTCACGATGTGGTCTACTACGAGATCGATCAGGGCTTCACGCCGGAGGTCGAGGCGGTGCTGGCCCGATATATCCAGGAGGAGATGTTCGGCACCGGCGCTCGCCATATCCGACTGATCGACCGCGTGCCCAGAGAGGGTCTGGCGGTCGCGGACGATCGAGCGATCGCGGACGATCGAGCGCTGGATCTTACCCTTGGTGTGTTTGGCTTTGACTATGGTCAGACGTTGATCCCGGCGCGGGGACAGAACGAGTTCCTTAGCGCGCTGCTCATGAATAAGAAGCTCGAGGGCGTGCTTCGCCGCCGTGATCTGTTGGAGGTGACCGCCTGCATCGAGGCCACGATTCCCTTCCGAGGGCCGAGCGAGGATGGGCAGTCACCGATGGAGCTGCTGGCAGCGCGCCTCCTACGGGTCAACAAGGCTCAGCGCCTGGGTATGCAGGAGGCTGAGATCGTAGCGGCAGTCAGGCGGGCGGTTACCTTCTCCAATCGGGATGTCGATAACTTTGGGGAGCAGGACACGGGGAGCTTCCTCGACAACACCTGGAAGCTTCTGCCGGAGACCAACCCCTCGCTGAGACTCCACGGGATCTACACGATCGGCAGCTATCGACGTGCCCTGGAGAAGATGGAGGCGTTCCTGGTTCATCTGGATCCCGATACGGTCTTCAGTACCTACGATGATGAGCCACCGCCCGGTGAGTATGCCCGTCGTGTTGCGATGGCGCACCGCAACGTCCGCACCGCGCGTGAGTATCTGGGTTTGAAGCTGCTGGCGATCGGGCTGCTGGAGGCGCTGGCGATGATCAGCGGTGGCGACGCGCCGGTGGCCCTCTTTATGGGCGGGATGGAGGAGAGCGAGGGCACGCGAAAGATGGAGGCTTACCTTCCGAGTATTGCATCGAGTCCTTCGGTCGACGAGACCTCGACACTCTTCGGCCTGTTGGCCTTCGGACGGGCGAGTTCGTCGAGCTTCGATCTGCAGAACTCCCCGCTCTCGCTCTTCATCTTCAGGTTGCTGGGATCGGATCGCGCTCAGGCCCTGTTGGTGGAGGCCAAACGCATGTTCGCTGGAGAGACCGACGCGCGACAGTTTCTCGAGCGGGTGCCTGCAGGCATCGCGGTCGCCGTTGCGAAGGCCAGCGCTGAGTTGGCGATCACACGTCGTGATGCGTTACTCGCCTATGCCGACTCCCGGCTGCGGCGCCGGTTGACTGCCGATCTCCGATGAACGTCATCGTCATTCTCTGCGATACGCTGAGGCGCGACCACTGCGGTCCCTATCACGAGGGGCGTCCGCTGAACGCCTGTTGGAGCGCTGAGGCGCCTGATTGGGTGGTGCCGACCCCGAACATGGATCGTCTGGCGGCGCGGGGCACGGTCTTCGACCAGTGCTACTGCGGTAGCACCCCATGCATGCCGGCGCGTCGGGACATCTACACCGGACGGTACGAGTTCTTGGAGCGTGGTTGGGGCCCCTTGGAAGAGGAGGATTCGGATCTTCCGCGCCAGGTCTCCGGCCCTCCCAACCAATCGATCCAATGGACGCTTGAACAGGGCTACAAGGCCAGCTATCTGATCACCGATCACTTCCATCTCTGGGAGCAGGGATCCGGCAACTACCACATGGGGTACACCGGCTTCGATTTCGTCCGGGGATGTGAGGCTGATGCGTACCTGACGGCCCCGCTGACGGGCTTCTCGCTACCTGAAGGTGATCGACGCCACAAGAATGAACGGCATTGGCGTAACATCCATCACATTCGGCAGTCGGAGGAGGATTACTTCTGCGCCCAGGTCTTCCGCAGGGCCGCCGCGTGGCTCGAACGCAATGCAGGTGAGCACCAGGACTTCTACCTCCATCTGGATATCTTCGATCCCCACGAGCCCTGGGACCCGCCCGAGGATCTGCTGCGCCGGTTCGACCCGCGGGGCTATGATGTCCCCGAAGTGACGGCGGCGCCCCCCTATCGCAGGTGGCGGGAGGTGCTGAGTGAGTCGCAGTTGTACGCCTATCGCGCGCGCTACGCTGCCAAGGTGGTCTTCCTCGACCGCTGGCTGGGTCACCTCTTTGACGCCCTGGATCTCCTCAACCTGTGGGATGAGACGTTGGTGATCTTGACCACCGACCACGCGACCTTCAACGGAGATCACGGACGGATCGGCAAGTTGCAGACGCACGAGTTCGACGCGGTGGGGCATATCCCCTTCATTATGGCTCACCCCACGCTTGCCCACGGTGAGCGGCGTTCGCAGCTGGTTCAGCTCGTCGATCTCTACCCGACGGTGTTGGCTGCTGTGGGGAGACCGCTGCCGGATGTCCCGCGGGATCAAGAGCTGCACGGCGTGAATCTACTGCCCTCTCTTGCGGACCCCAATGCCGCTACGCGAGACTATGCCGTCTATGGGCAGTTTGGTAAAAGCGTCTCGATCACCGATGGCGAGTGGGTGCTCCATCAATCGCCGGGGAGCGATAACGAGCCGCTCAACTGGTATGGCGCTTGTCTCTCGAAGTTCCTGGACTACGATCTCGATGCCTACGTCGGCGGGCGGCGCCGCGTGAGAGACTGCCCGTCATGGCCGACCCCGACATGGCTGAGCCACAAACCGACCGATATGAACGAACTGCTCAATCTGGCAGACGCCGACCCGGATCGAGTGCGGGAGATGCAATCGGCCCTGAGGGATACCCTGATCCGCCTCCGAGCGCCGATCGAGCAGTTGGATCGTCTGGAACTAAGGAGCGTTTGATATGTACGATGCCGCCGAGCATTTCGGATCACTCTACGCCAACACGTCCGCTGAGTACACTTTCCGAGCGCAGACCGAGGAGGAGTGGCTGACGTGGCGTGAGGACTTCCGCCCGCGCCTGAGGCAGGCGTTGGGGCTGGACCATATCGCCAGCGACCTTTCCGGTTACCAGCCTCGAGCTGAGCGCCATGCGGTCGAGGAGATGGAGGATCATCTCCGTGAGTCATGGCATCTGTGGGTGGAGCCTACGGTCCCCTTGCCCTTCTATTTGTTGCGCCCGAAGACGGCATCAGGCCCGCTGCCTCTGGTGCTGACCCCGCATGGCCACAACCATCCCCACATCTACGCCGGCATTACACACTCCGATACTGAACGCGCATCGATGCAAGAGGGGGAGCGCGATATCGCGGTCCAAGCGGTGAAGGAGGGCTATCTGGCGATCGCACCGACCACACGAGCCTTCGGCGAGACGCGGACGGCACAGGATATCGCCGACGAGAAGGTCCATTCGTGTCACATTCAGCTGATGCACGATCTGCTTGTCGGTCGTACGCCGATCGGTGATCGGGTCTGGGACATCTCAAGGCTGATTGATTGGGCCCTCGAGACGCAGGACGTGGACCGCAATCGCATCGCGATCACCGGAAACTCCGGCGGCGGCACGATTTCGCTCTTCGCTGCCGCGTGTGAGGAGCGCATCTCGGTAGCTGTGCCCAGTTGCTACTTCTGCACCTTTGTCGGCAGCATCGGGTCGATCCACCATTGTGACTGCAACTACGTGCCGGGGATCCTGCGGCTCGGCGAGATGTACGATGTCGCCGGGCTCATCGCGCCGCGCCCGTTCTGTGCTATCGCCGGTAAGGATGATCCCATTTTCCCGATCGAGCATGTGCGGACGGCGTTTGAGAAGCTTCAGCCTATCTACGCTGTGGCGGGGGTATCCGAGAGGTGTGAGCTCTACGTCGGTCACGCGGGCCACCGTTACTACAAGGCCGGCGCGTGGCCTTTTATCCGCAAGCACTTCGGCCTCACGACATAGGACGATCCGAAGGTTCTCTCTCTACAGCTCAGGCGGTCATCCTGGGGAGGTGTCATGCTCGGAAACCCATTACCCGATAGCTATCATCATCTGGTGGAGCGGCTGAACCGCTTCCCACAGGGAGCACCGTCCTCCGAGACGCTCTTTGAGATCCTGAAGGTGCTCTTCAGCGAGCGTGAGGCGGCGCTGGTGGCGCAACTACCGATCAAGCCCTTCACGGCGGAGAAGGCTGCACGGGTATGGAAACAGGATGTGACGACGGCGCGTAAGACGTTGGATGAGCTGGCGAGCCGGGCGATCCTGCTGGATATCGAGCATGACGGTCGGCTCACCTACGTGTTGCCGCCGCCGATGGCGGGATTCTTCGAATTCTCGATGATGCGGGTACGCGATGACGTGGACCAGAAGCTGCTGGCAGACCTCTACTATCAATACTGCACCGCTGACGAGGCGTTCATGGATGACCTCATCGGTGGAAGCGAGACGCAGTTAGGGCGGATTTTCGTGAACGAGCCGGTGCTGCCGCCTCAGGTCGAGGTGCTGGACTACGAGCGCGCCAGCGAGGTGATTCGCACCGCCACACACCGGGGAATCAGCCGTTGTTATTGCCGCTTTAAGGCTGAGGTTGCCGATGATGCGGACGCTTGCGACGCACCGCAGGACATCTGTATGACGTTCAACGGGCCGGCGTCGGCGTTGATCAAGCACGGCTTCGCCCGCGATGTCGACATCGCTGAAGGGTTGGACCTGCTGCAGGTGGCCCAGGAGCACAATCTGGTGCAGTTTGGGGAGAATACTCGCGAGGGTGTCGGCTTCATTTGCAACTGCTGTGGTTGCTGCTGTGAGGCGATGATTGCCGCGCGGCGTTTTGCGCTCGATCGCCCGATTAACACCACGCACTTCTTGCCGGAGGTGCAACCTGAGTCGTGCACGGGCTGCGGTCAGTGTGTCAACGTTTGCCCGATCGAGGCCATGGGGCTGGTGTCAGCCAACGACCCGCTGAACCGCCGGGCTAAGGTGGCGAGGGTGAATCCGGAGATCTGTCTGGGGTGCGGCGTCTGCGCACGTGTCTGCCCGACAAGGAGTATCACGCTCAAGCCGCGCGAGGTACGCACGATCACGCCCTACGACGGTGTTCATCGCGCGGCGATGATGGCCATTGAGCGCGGCAAGCTGCAGGATCTGATCTTCGATAACCGCGTGCTGTGGAGCCATCGTGCGATGGCGACGCTGTTGGGCGCGATTCTCAAGCTGCCGCCTGTCAAACGGGTCATGGCAACGGAGCAAGTGAAGTCGCGGTACTTGGAGGCACTGGTGAGGCGTCTGCATCTGTAGGACAAAGGAGCTGCGATGTCCAAGAGACCACATATTCTGATCTTCAACCCCGACCAATGGCGGGGCGACGTGATGGGACATCTGGGCAATCCGGCGGCGGTCACGCCAAACATCGACCGCTTGGTCGAGACGGATGCCGTCTCATTTCGGGTAGCGGCGTGTCAGAACACCGTCTGTACGCCGAGCCGCTGCAGCTTTATGACGGGCTGGTATCCGCATGTCCGGGGCCATCGCACGATGCACCATATGCTCCGCGATCACGAGGGAGAGCCCAACCTGCTGCGGGTACTGCGGGACAACGGCTACTTCGTCTGGTGGGGCGGCAAGAATGACCTGGTCCCGGGACAGTTCGGCTACGACAAGGACTGCGACGTCAAGTACGTGCCCGAAAGACCGCCGAAGCCTATCTGGATGGTCGATCGCCAGGACGAGTGGCGCAAGGCGCCCGGCAGCGACAGCTACTACTCATTCTATGTGGGCGAACTGGACACGGGTGGTGAGGACGTTTACTACGACGGGGACTGGGCTAATGTTCTCGGAGCGATCGAGTTCATCAAGAACGCGCCTGAGGATCGTCCCCTCTGCATCTATCTACCCCTGACCTATCCGCATCCCCCCTACGCGGTGGAGGAGCCCTGGTATAGTGCCATCGACCGTGACAAGATGCCGCCTCGTGCACCGACGCCTGAGGCCTGGGGCGAGAAGGCCTCCCTGCTCAAGGCTATCTACGAGGCGCAGGGACTGGAGGGCTGGGCGGAAGAGCGCTGGACCGAGCTGCGTGCCGTTTACTACGGGATGTGCGCACGTCTGGACCACCAATTCGGATTGCTGATGGCAGCGTTGCAGGAGGCGGGGATCTACGACGAAACCGCGGTCTTCCTCTTTGCCGATCACGGTGACTACACGGGCGACTATGGGATCGTTGAGAAGACGCAGAACACTTTTGAGGATGCCTTGGTCCGGGTACCCTTCGTGATCAAACCTCCGAAAGACGTGCCGGTTGAGCCCAGAGTGAGCGAGGCACTGGTGGAGCTGGTCGACTTCTCCGCCACTGTCTTTGACCTGACCGGGATCGAGCCCGGGTATTGGTCATTTGGGCGAAGCCTGCTGCCGGTGTTGGCAGGCGAGACCGACGAGCATCGCGACGCGCTCTTTTCCGAGGGCGGGCGCCTGCAGGGGGAACAACAGGCGATGGAGTTGGACTCCGTGCAGACGATGCAGGATCCCTCGACGAGCCTCTACTGGCCCCGTATCAAACATCAGATCACCGATGATCATCCCTGGCATACCAAGGCCGCGATGTGCCGCACGCGCGACATCAAGTATATCCGCCGCCTCTATGAGGAAGACGAGCTCTATGATCTACGGGATGATCCTCAAGAGACCCGGAATGTCATCCACGATCCGGCCTATGCCGAGGTGCTGCTGCAGCTGAAGGAGCGCATGCTGACGTGGTATATGGCGACCGGCGATGTGGTGCCGTACGATGTCGACGAGCGCCATTAATGGGCGGTGTCCTGACCAGCTGTTGCCGGGTCTGCTTCAGGAGTTAGGAATACGGAGGGTCGATGGGTGTCATAGACAAGACCACCTTTGACGTTAGCCGCACGCCGTTCAGTCGGTTCGGTTCCTATTTCGCAATCGCATACCGCGACGGGGAGGACTTGCCGCTCGGCGCCGGCCTCTATCTGAGATCCGTGCACGGGCACGGGGTCGTGGCACCCGAGCTCTTCCGCATCGATTGGGCCGATGGACAGCCGATTGAGCCGGCGGATGTCGAGGCGATCCCCTCACGGCTCACGCTGCGGCGTGAGGGTCGGGGAGAGGTGGTCATCTGTATGCCGGAGCCGGACACGGTGCGGATTCACGGCACGGACATCGGCCTGCGATTGGAGATGCCGGCGGGGCCCGGGGTCATCGCGCACCCTGCGGAGGGCGGGCGGTGGGTCATCAACGCTTATCCTTCGCTGCGGCGCTACATGGTCGATCACCTGCAGGGCAGTGTGGAGGTCGATGCCCCCACCTTCATCGATGCTCGGCACACGCTGCACCAGAAGCGGATGGTCCTCACGCTCAAACCGGACGTGACCGGGGTGCTGGATGTGGCGATTGATGAGTTCGGCAGTACGTGGACGCCGCGCCGCCGTCAGCCGTTCGAGACATGCCTGTCCGTGGTCGAGGCGGCCTTCGAGGCTTGGTTGGAGGGGATGCCGGCGGTGCCGGACACGCTGCAACCGACGCTGGCTCAGGCGGCCTATGTCGACTGGTCCTGCGTCGTGGATCCCCATGATCGTCTGATTCGTCCGACGATGTTCATGTCCAAGAACCACATGTGCCAGGTCTGGAGCTGGGACAACTGTTTTAACGCGATGGCCCTGAGCCTTGGGCATCCGGAGCTGGCGTGGGATCAGTTGATGGTGATGGTGGATCACCAGGACAGGCATGGGGCCTTCCCGGATGCGGTCAATGACCTGATCCGCCACTACAATTTCTCGAAGCCGCCCGTTCACGGTTGGGCGTTGAGTTTCTTGCGCGAGCAGAAGCCGGCTTTCTTTGCCCCGATGCGCCTGCGCGAGATCTACACTCCCTTCTGTCGCTGGGCCGACTGGTGGCTGACCTATCGCGTGGCCGAGGGCGAGACCCTGCCGCACTATCTCCACGGCAATGACAGCGGGTGGGACAACAGCACGATGTTCGATGCCGGTGTGCCCCTCATCGCGCCGGATCTCGCCGCCCTGCTGGCACTGCACTGTATGGAGCTTGCGGATCTTGCAGAAGCACTTGGAGAGATGGGCGATGCGCCCCGGTGGCGTGAGGTGGGCCTGCGGATGATCGCGGACCTGATTCACACGCTGTGGCGCAACGATCACTTCGTGGCGATGCGCCAGACGGATCACCAAATGGTGGAGAGCGAGAGCCTGATTCCCTGCATCCCGATCATCCTCGGGAAGTGGCTACCTCCGGAGTATCAGTCAGCGCTGGTGGCACAGATTCGGCGCTTCGTGACCGCTTATGGATTGGCGACGGAGCATCCGGAGAGCCCACACTATGCCTCTGACGGCTACTGGCGCGGGCCGATCTGGGCGCCCTCCACGATGTTGATTGTCTCGGGGCTGGAGTCGATCGGTGAGACGGAGTTGGCGCGCACGATCAGCGAGCGTTTCTGTGCGATGTGCGCAGAGCATGGCTTCGCCGAGAACTTCGATGCGTTAACCGGCGAGGGGCTGCGCGATCCGGCCTATACCTGGACGGCTAGCGTCTTTATCATCCTGGCGCACAAGATGGCGACAGGCTGACGCGACGGCGATGATCAACGCTGAAATGCCCAGTGGTCTGCCGCGGCTGCGGCGTGCAACCGGGATCGTGATCCCCGTCTACATCCCGAACGGCGTCGATAGGACGCAGAGCGTGGCACTCCTCGCCGATACAGTGGCGGGATGCTGCGAGCAGGTCGAGGATCCTACCACGATCTGTTTGAGCGTCGATGGTGTCGCTAACGGGGCCGAGGCGGCTCAAGAACTGGTGGAGCGATACGGCGTATCGTTGGCTCTGACACCGGTGAATCGTGGCAAGCTCCAGGGCGTTAGGGAGGGGGCCCGCGTCCTGCTGAGGCGTCCGGAGCTGGACTATATCGCTGTACTGGACTGTGATAGCGATCATTTTGCCAACGAACTGCAAAACTTCGTCCGCGCTGCGGAGCACGTCGTGCAGCAGACGGGGGACGACCGCCTGCTGGTGCTGGGTCGCCGGATCTCGCCTCACCGACCGATGGGGTGGCTGCGGGGTGAGTTGGAGCTCGTGGCCGACCGTGTCCTGCTTCACGCGCTTCACTATCACGCGGCGCTGTCGGGCGAGCCATTGCGCTTGGAGTATGCGACGATGATCGACGACATCCCCGACTTCCACTCAGGGTACAAGCTCTTCAGCCGTAGGACAGCGCACGAGGTCTTTCTACCCCAGCCGGAGATGGCAGGCACGTCGGAGACGACCTACTTCCGCCATGCTGTTGAGGCGGTGATGGTGGTGGAGGCGCTGCTGAAGCGTGCCCGGCTGGTGGTCGTCAACCGGACGACCTACAATCGGCAACCTGTGACCACCTTCGGGCTGCTCAACCGCGCCAGGTTGACGGCGGACATGATCATCTGGCCCTGCAAGCGTCTGGGCATCCCCGGGGCCTTTGTCCGGCAGTGGCTGGAGAATGAACTGCCCACGCTGCAGCTGGGGACGCTCATCCCAGAGGGACGGGAGGAACTGCGTGCGGTCTACCTGCGCGTGTTGGAGGCCTACGGCATCGATAGTGACGGACGCGACCCGTTCGCCAAGCAGCCGCTCTTCATCTGATCGACTGTCCTGTTCAGGACGATCTGCCGGACCACACGACCCCGCCTGAGCTCCAGTTTGTGGGTCAGGTGGCGGGGGAACTCGTAGGGACGGTGGGTCACGTAGATCATAGTCGTCATAGCTCCAGCTGATGCCAGCATCCTGTTGAGTGTTTCGAGTACGCGTGATCGTTGCTCGGTGTCCAGGCCCTGGCAGGGCTCGTCAAGGATGAGGAGCTCCGGCTCTTTCACCAGCGCGCGGGCGATCAGCACGAGGCGCTGTGTTCCCTTCGAAAGGCTGCGAAAGGGTCGTTCGCCCGTCTCCTCAATTCCCAGAAGCGCCATCCAACGCGCCGCTGTGGCCTTCTGCTCATCTGAACAGGGTTGGTGCAACCCCAAGGTATCGTAGAAGCCTGAGCATACGACGTCCCGCGCGGTGCTCAATGGGGGATGGTAACGGTGCAGCTCCGGCGCAACCCAACCGATGCGCCGTTTGATCTCCCAGATGCTCTCGCCGCTGCCGCGCGGACGCCCGAACAACGCGATCTCATTGGCGTAGGCCTGCGGATGATCGCCGAGAATGAGGCTGAGGAGGGTGCTCTTGCCTGCGCCATTCGGTCCGACCACGCCCCATCTCTCGCCACGACGCACCGTCCAATGGATATCCTGGAGGACCTTGACGCCTCCGTGTACGATGGTCACGTCGCGCATCTCCACGATTGGTGGGGGGGCGTCGTGATCGGAGGGGCATGGCACACAGGCCTGAGGCTCGACGGATGGCGCCTGAGCGGCACCATCAGGATCGCTATAAGCAGCCAGGACGGCGGTCCTGGGGCCCTGGGCTCTGATCTGTCCGTCGGCTAGGTGGAGGACGTGCGTCACGCTCTCCGGGATCTCATCGGGGTCGGAAGCGATGATTAGGACGTAGGTGTCGTTCTCCATGAGGGTGGAGACCAGGCCACGTAGCCTCTCGCGAAAGCCGGCGTCGAGACCCGTGAAGGGGTCGTCGAGGATGAGGAGCTGAGGAGCTGAGAGGAGTGCTTCGGCAATCTGCACGCGACGCCACTCACCGTCCGACAGGACGTGGATCGGGCGCTCCAGGAGGTCGTCAAGGGCCATCCGGATGAGGATCTCCTCGTGGCCCTGATCGAAGGCGTTGCCGACCAACAGGTCGGACACCTTGGGCGAGGTGCTCTCCAGGGCAGCGTGCCACCTGGCCTGGTGAAAGAGCTCGCGCCCGCCGGGTCGTTTGTCAAAGGCGACGTGGACGGCGAGGTCCCGTAGCGATGCAGTGAGGCCATCACCATAGTATCTCAGAGTTCCGGTTCGGGGTGACACCTTGCCGGCGAGCGCGGCAGCCAGGAGCGACTTGCCGGATCCCGCGGCGCCGAGGATGGCCCATCGCTCATCGCGATGGAGGACCCAATGGAGATGCTCAAGGACGTCACCCTCTGCGCAGAGAGTGACGTCCTCGAGTGAGATCAAGGGCTTGGTCATGACAAGCTGCCGGGCAGAACCGTGGTTGCCGCGGCTCGTTCTACAGCAGGGAGGCGACTGCGACGCAGACGGCTTCGAGGAAGAGACGGTCCTCCCGGCTGAAGGGTGCCAAGGCGTGTGAGTCGATATCCAGTTCTCCAAGGACGATGCTCTCACGCATCACGGGTACGACAATCTCGGCCCGCACATCGGGACTGCACGAGAGGTAGTTCGACTCCTGGGCGACGTCCTGGATGATGAAAGTCGTTTCCGTGTCCGCTGCCTGACCACAGATCCCCTTCCCGAAAGGGATGCGTGTGTGCTCGGTCGGTGCACCTACGTAGGGTCCCAACACGAGCTCGCGCTCTGCATCGGGATCGACAAGATAGAATCCGACCCAGTCGTAATGAGGAACCTCGCCGTGCAGCAGTTCGCAGATCTGCATCAGCTTCTCATCACGTCCATCCTGTGAGGCGATGATAGTTGTGGCCTTCTCAAGCAGGGCCGGGAATCGGTCGGCGTAGGTCATTCGGCGTCGCTTCTAGTCCGTGTAGGGCTCGAACCAGTCCTTCTCGGCACCGCAGTCGGGGCAGGTCCAGTCGTCGGGGAGGTCCTCGAACGCGGTCCCGGGCGGGAAGCCGTTGTCGGGATCACCTACGGCGGGATCATAGATGTAGCCACACACCGTACACTCGTATTTCTGCATATCTAGCCTCCTTCGGCGATTCGTTAACTGCAGGGATGACCCGTGTCGCCTTATGTATGAGCTGTCATCGGGACGTCCGGGCGACCAGCCACCATCACAGAACGCTCGTGATTATAGGTTGACCATCCTGGGTGTCAAGCTCACGCCGACCTTCTATGCGGCCAGATCCGGATACTCAGCTTTGACCAGGGCACTTTCTGGGACCTCGAGCAGCCTCAGCAGATCGCTGATGAGTGCAGCCTTGCGCTCGGCGTCCTGACGCGACCAGGTGCGGCTCTTGATCTCCAGGAAGGTCCCACCGCCCTCGGGTTTCAGAATCTGGTCGAAGTTGACGGCGAAGTCGGTGCCGCCATACCGGATATGAAATCTCCGGCGGAACTTGTGAACCTCGACGCTTTTCTCCGGCGCGAAGTACTCCCGGTAGAAGCGAAGGCTCCGCGTGGCCTGAGCGTCAAATCTCGAGCGCGAGAGCAGGATGGCGTTGTCGAACTCCCGCTCTTTGGCCATCGTCGTCAGGGTGAGGCGATAGATGACATCGCTGACCTCGCCCGAGACGAGGTCGTAGACCTCGTCCTCACGATAGCGCAGCCTGCTGCCCCATGGATCATCGAAGATGAAGTAGGTATCGTACTGATGACGCTTGGATCCGCCGACGAAGAGGATCTCATCCGTCGCGCGGAGTTGCTCCTCGAGGCGGATGAGGTCGATGTCCTGGATCTTGACCTGAATCTCAAAACTTCGCTCTTGGGCCACACCGCCAATCGCCACGAGTTTGCTGAGTACGCTCTCCTCACGTTGCATGAGGAAGCGGTCGATGCGCCCGGCGAGCTGATTGGCCTCGCTGCGCAGGGCTTCGACGTCGATGGTGAGCAACTCGCGTTGGCGCATCAGCCAGACGCCGTTCACCATCACGTCCTGGACGTCCTCCTGATGGGCGGCGTAGATCAGTCGCGAGTAGAGGGCGCCGGCGTCTCGCTCGAAGTAGGGCGTGTGTCGCACATCATCGAGCGAGACAGAGATCAGATCGGCGCGTTTGCCGGGTTCGAGCGACCCCGTGATCGCGTCGAGATGCAGGGCCTTAGCCCCCATCCGCGTCGCCATGTCGATGACGGTACGCGCGGGTAGCGCCGTGGGATCGAGTGTTGAGACCTTGCCCAAGAGGCTCGCCAGCCTGGCCTCCTCGATCATATCCAGGTCGTTGTTGCTACCTGCTCCGTCGGTGCCGATGCCGACGTTGAGTCCCACCTCGAGCATGCGAGCGATCGGTGCCACACCACTGGCCAGCTTCATGTTGCTGCTGGGACAGTGGGCGATACCGGCGCCATAGTGCTCCAGTGTGCGCATCTCGCCCTCGTCCAGGTGGACACAGTGCGCTGCGGTGGTCTTGGTCTCGAAGACGCCTAATTTCTTCAACCAGGGTACCGGCGGCATATCGTGGGCCTTGCGGTGCTCCTCCACCTCTTGTGCCGTCTCGGCGATGTGGATGTGGAGGGGCACGTCGAACTCCAGCGCCATCTGGACGGCGGCCTCGAGCAGCTCGGGCGTGACGGTGTAGGGCGCGTGCGGCGCAATCGCGGGGACGATGAGGGCATGGTCTCGCCAGCGGGTGATGTAGTCGCGGGAGCGAGCCAGTCCTTCCTCGAAGCTGGCGGCGTCGGGCGTGGGGAACTTCATCACGCTTTGGGCACAGATAGCGCGCATCCCGGCGTGGACTGCTGCGTCGGCGATAGCTTCCTCGAAGTAGTACATGTCCGCAAAGGTCGTGGTGCCTGAGCGGATCATCTCTGCGGCGGCCAACTGCGTGCCCAGCCAGCAGAATCGCGGGGTGACGAACTCACCCTCAACCGGCATCATGTAGCCCATAAGCCACACATCGAGTCGCAGGTCGTCGGCTAATGCGCGCAGCAGCGTCATTGGGGCATGGCCGTGGGTATTGATGAGGCCGGGCATCACAACGGCGTTGCCGCAGCGGTGAACCGTGGGAGCTCTGCCTACGGCCCGTTCGACATAAGTCGCGAGGATCTCCTGCTGCTCCCCGACTGCAACAAGGCTGTCGCCCTTGATCGCAACGGCGCCGGGGCTGAAGATATCGTTATCTCCGTTCATCGTCAGCACAAAATCCGCCGTGATCACCGTATCTGCTGCGTCGTCACCCGTCGGCTTACCCATGGCGTCTTCCTCTCAATCGAACTCAATGTGGAGCTTGTCGTCACGAAACGTGTAGTGGGCAAAAGTCACCGTCTCTGCTGAGAGGACGCGCGGCAGCAGCACAGGGAGATCCTCCACCAGGGGGAGAGTGGCGAGAGCCTCTCGATCCACCCACTCCGGCGTTCCCTCTTCAGAGGCTATGATATCCCCTTGGGGCGCCTCACCCACGAAGACGAACAGCATCACCCCGGGGGCTCGAGGCAGGGTCACATGCACGATGCCGCGAAGGGTCAAGTTGTCGACGTAAAGGCCCGTTTCTTCCTGGAGCTCGCGTATTGCCGAGGCGTAGGGGGACTCATGGGGTTCCAGATGTCCGCCGATGCCGTTGTACTTACCGGACCACAACCGTTTATCCGGCGCCCCTTTCAGCAGCAGGACTTGGTTGCCGCGTGTCAGGAAGACCAGCGTGCGAGGAATTACACGATAGCGGTCCCGGTCGTCGCTCTGATCCTCAGGACGCATACATCGTGTCTCCGTACATCAAGATGAGGGTGTGGACGGCCTCAAAGGTGAGCCAGCGGCTGGGATGGAAGATCCGTTCCCCGGGGAGGATGTGAGTAGCTTTGAGCTTGGGCCAACGGCCCTCCTGATCTTGCAGCCGGATCATCTGCTGCACGATAGGCTGGAACCGATGATGGGTCCGATAGGGTGTGTGCGCGAGAACGTGGCACAGCTCGATGAGGTCGGTATCGTAGAACCGGGGAAAGCGAGGTAGGGTCCAGTCGGCGTCGCCGCGCTCCCAGTCATAGAGGTGGCCCAACAGGTATTTGCAGAGGTGATCCAGCACGATGGGGTCTTGGAAGGCGCGAACCTCGACGCCGCAATGGATCAGCGCGGAAAGCGCCTTGATCGCCCCCGCACGGCACGCCCGGTCATCCGTAACGCATCCGAGGTGGGCCGGATCACCACATATCGTCTCGACGAGCTGTTGCCAGGCGGACCTGACACGAGGGTCTTCCGCATAGCCGAAGTGGGTCAATACGTTTAGCGCCATGCTGGTATAGCTGTGCCATGGAGCCGCCCCGGCGCCCTCCGGGGCGAAGTGGCCATCGGCACGCCGTCCGCTGTCGAGCAGGTTCTCGCAGGCCGCCTCGATCTCCGGACAACGTGGTGCTTCCAATTGTGCGAGCAGGTAGAGGGTGCCGAAATTGCCGGCCTGACCGCCGTAATAGGGATTATCGGCACGTCCCCAGAAGTTGGTGGGGTTCCAATGGTGGCGCAACTGCGCGACGACATCCCAATCCAGAATGCGCTGTCCCTCATCGATCAGGCGCGCCTCCGGCTTGCGGAAGATGTGCTTCAGGGTAAGGAGGCGCGCCGAGGGGTTGGCCGGATCCAGCAACCAAGGCACGGGATCACGCACGACGTGACGCATCCACGTCTGCGACGATGCGGGACGACTAGAGCTTATAGCCGATGGCACGCAGGAACCCCTTGCGCCAGGCGATGCCCTCGTCTCCCTCCACGCCCTTTGTTCTCACGCCATCGATGACGCCGAGAATACCGCGCCCCTGCGCCGTCTCGGCGATGATGACCTCCGTGGGATTGGCGGTGGCACAGAAGATCCGCGCGACCTCGGGCACGGCCTTGACCGCATTGAGCACATTCACGGGGTAAAATCCCTCGTCGAGGAAGATGATAAAGCTGTGGCCTGCGCTCAGCGCCGCCGCGTTCCTTTTTGCCAGCGCGATCATTTCCTCGTCAGTACCGCTCCAGCGGACGAGTGCTTCTCCAGAGGCCTCACAGAAGGCCAAGCCGAACCGGATGCCCGGGACCGCGGTGAAGAGCGCCTCGTGCAGATCCTCAACAGTCTTGATGAAGTGTGCTTGTCCCAGGATGAAGTTGATGGGCTCGGGCTTCTCGATTGCGATAGCCTTGAGTTCTAGAGTCATCTTAGCCTCCCAATGACGTGTGGGTTGTGATGCGCTCATGACTGACGCGCATACCGTACCTTTCAAGGGTACGATGCAGATCACGTAAGGCACTCGTGACGGTCTCTTCCGCCGTCTCAGCGTCCAGTGCCCGCGCGGACGTGATAATGCGCAGGCCCTCCGCACCCGCCGCGGGGAAGGGTTGTGCCAGTGACTTCAGATAGACGTCGGGATGACGTTGCCCCACCTCGTGCAGGGGCCCTGCGACCTCGGCCTCGTCATCGACGTGGACCTTCAACTCGCCCTGAGCCCACACATCAAGTTGGTACCTGTTCCGGAGTTCGGGCGCGATGGAGGCGGTGAAGATGGCCTTGAGTTCATCGGGAACCCCCGGCAGGACGAAGATCAGGGTGCCACCGAATACCAGCCTGACGCCGGGAGCGGTGCCGATGGGGTTGGGCAGCGCGCCTGCCCCTTCGGGCAGCCGTGCCATCTTGGCGCGTGCCGCTTCCGGGCCGCGATGATGGAGATATCCTTGCGACAGAAGTTGGTCGTATTGAGCTTCGACCAGGCAGCGTGCCTGAGCATGGGTCACGAGCGGGCGCTCCAGGGTATGGCCTATGGCGTCGAGGGTGAGATCGTCCTCCGTGGGCCCTAAGCCACCACAACAGATAAGGAGGTCCGGCGGCTCGTTCAGCAGAAACTCGAGGCCTGCTGCAATGCTGTCGGGTGTGTCCCGCACCATGGCTGCCAGGGTGACCGTGAACCCCATTCGCGTCAGGTGCCGGCTCAGCCAGTGCAAGTTGAGGTCGCGCACCTCGCCATTGAGAAGCTCATTGCCGATCGCGAGCAGATTGCAGTTCGGCATCTGACGTGGCGCCGCGTCAAGCGTTGAGGACGGCGTCGATGGCAGAACGCAGCGCCTTAGGGCTAAACGGCTTGGTCAGGTAGACCTCGACCTTAGCGATGTGCTCCCCTAGAACGCGGTCAATCGGCGTGTTCTGCGCCGTGATCACGATGACCGGGATCCGATAGAGATCCTCATCTTCCTTCATGGTCTGGTAAACGGTCCATCCGCCAATGTCAGGCAGCATCAGGTCCAGAAGGATGAGGTCGGGGGGCGTGTCGCGTATCAGGGCGAGACCGGTATGACCATCGGTGGCACCGACGACCTCAAAGCGCTCGGCGTCGAGCACCATCTGGACCAGACTGATCATATCTGGGTCATCTTCGATGTAGATGATGCGATGCTTCTCACGTCTCGCCACGAAGCAGCTCCTTGACCACGGGGTCGATCAGATCTCGATGTTGAGCACCTTATGGACGCTGGCAAGTAGTTCCTGTGGCCCGAAGGGCTTGGTGACGTAGTCGTCGACCTTGGCGATGTGCAAGCCCAGAACCTTATCGATGCTCTGGGCCTTGGCCGTGACGACAATCACCGGAATGTCGCTCAGATCTTCGTCGGCCTTCATCTGCTGGTAGACTTCCCAACCGTCCATATCGGGCATCATCAGGTCCAGCAGCACAAGGTCCGGCTTGACCTGACGGATGGTCTCCAAGCCTTCACGACCTCCCACGGCACCTGTGAGTTCGAAGTTGCGTCGGCCCAATATGAGCTTGATGAGCTCGATCATTTCAGGCTCGTCTTCGATGCAGACGACCTTGACGGGTGTTGGAGATTCAGCCACACGGCACCTCCTGGTTCGGGCTTGTCATTTTATTCTAGCATAACCCCGCCGGTTGTCAATAACCAGCTGTGTTCGATCGACGGCCTGAAAATTTCGTTGCGCTCCCTTGCCATTGATAGTATAGACCTGTCTCGAGGTGGGACAAATGTACGTTTCGTGGCAACCTGGCGAGCGGTACCTTCTAAGGTCGCAGGGATGCGTCCTGGGCTGATGAGTGTCGGGGAGATCGACCGCGAGGGTGGTGCCGTGGATGGAGGACGGGACGCTCTAGGTGCTCACGGTTCTAGAGCACCTAGAGCTAACCGGCGTGTCGAACCACGGATCGCGTGAGCCGCTTTTAAGCCAGCCTACGAATGACCAGGACTACCTTGCCCTGGACCTGGATATCGTCTGCCGCCACATGGATGGGGTTCATCGTCGGATTAGCGGGCTGCAGTCGCACCTGTTTGCCCTCGTAGTAGACTTTCTTGAGAGTCGTCTCCTCTTCATTGATCAGCCAGACCGCAGCCATCTGTCCGTTCTCGACACGCTCCTGGTGTTTGAGGATCACGGTATCACCGTCGTTGATCAGAGCATCGATCATCGAGGTTCCCTGCACCTTGAGTGCAAAGAGGTCAGAGATATCGCGACCGAAGAGGGCGCGGTTGATCTCAATCGTCTCATTGCCGGGGAAGGCCTCCACGTTGATCGGCGTGCCCGCTGCGATATAACCCAGGAAGGGGACCGCAAGGACATCATCGTCGCTGACTTCGACGGAGATCTCCTCCGTCGTGGGCGTTGTAAGCTGAATGGCGCGCGACATAGCGGGTTCTCGGCTGATCAGCCCCCGTTCCTCAAGCCGCTTGAGATAATAGGAGACCAGCGACGTCGAGTTCACA
>CAZYYC010000011.1:0-214 GCA_964650935.1 uncultured Anaerolineales bacterium | reverse complement strand
TCGCGCACCGTGGGGGGAAATCCGTGTTCGTCCACATACTCTTGGATGCAATCGAGAACCTTACGCTGTCGTTCAGGCAATTCCTTAGCCATCGATTCCTCCTACAGTCGTTCTTGAATGTCAGAATGCCGGCATCTTATGCCCCAATCCCAACTATCCCAACTATCCCAATTATACTCGACCATATGTTCTATGTCAAGATCTCACGTAGTTG
>CAZYYC010000010.1:1499-37206 GCA_964650935.1 uncultured Anaerolineales bacterium | reverse complement strand
CAAACTCCGACTTCATCTCGTTCAGTTCCTTGAAGTGCGTGACATCGCGCATCACGACGACCACGCCGACCGTCACGCCCTCACTGCTCTTGATCGGCGCCACACTGGCATAGAACGTACGTCCGTCCTCGAAGGGCACTTCAACGGAGGGCAGGGACCCACTCTCCTCCCCACCCGCCATCGTCGAGCGCAAGCTCTTCGGCAGCGTAAGTTGGTAGCGGCGCATGCGCCGGGCCGTCGTCGTCTGCTCCGCAAGCGCATCCATCAGGGGTTGCGGCAATCCCAGATCGGCCATCGAGCGACCCACCGCCGCACGGTCGACACCCAGCAGCTTCTGGGCCGCGGGGTTTGTCAGCAACAGACGTCCGTCGGCATCCACCACCAGGATCGCGTCGCGCGTGCTCGCCAGGATCGCCGCGAGGCGCTGCCGCCCGCCCTCGGCGGACTGGAAGAGCCGTGCGTTTTCGATCAGCACCGCGGCCTGGCTCGCCAGGGTCGACAGGAAGGTGACGCTGGCCTCGTCAAAGGCGTTCACGCTGTCGGACCCCACCCACAGGACACCTACCGTGCTCTCCTGAATGCGCACCGGGAAGGCCGACACGCTCTTGAGCGTCTCCAGCTGGAGGTGCTGCTGTGCCTGCTCAAGATCCGGGATGACGAGCGGCTCCTTCCGACGCTGCATCGCCGAGGTCAGGACCCGATCGAGCCGTACCACATCCCCGCCCACCGCCCCGGCGGCATAGACCTGCCCCTGCTTGCCGTTGTCGCGCAGGGCGATGAAACGTGCCACAGAGCCCGAGGTTTCCAGCAGCGCACCTTCGAGCACCGGCACGATGCCGCGGTCAAGGTCCAGGCTCGAGGAGACCTTCTGCGCAATATCCAGGAGGAGCGACAGGTCGTTCAGCCGCTCCTGAAGGCGCACCCGCATCTGCTCGAACGCATCCCCAAGCTGCGCCACCTCATCCTCGCCCGTAAGGTGCACCTCGCTCTTCAGGTTCCCCGCCGCAATCTGGTTGGCGGCTTGGGCCAGGGAGTTCAGCGGACGCGTGATGCGCGAGGAGAGGACCGGGATCGCGACCCCCAATAGAATGCCGAACGTGATCTGAACCAGGAGCAGCGAGCCCGCCGTCTTCCGGGCAATCTCCAGCACCGTGACGTAGGGCAGCTCGAGCACGACACGCAGCGGCATCGTCTCCACCCGATGGACGTAGACCAGCACGTGCTCACCCGTGGGTGTGAGCGTCTCAAAGACGGTGCCGTCAGCATCACTCACCGCGCCCTGGACGGAGGTCCCATCGATCGTGCGCACGGTGTGCAGTTGAGCGCGGTCCGGATGCGCCACAATCCAGCCCGAGTCATCGACGACGAAGCCCGAATACTCGTAGATCAGGGTGCCGACATCGTCCTCGTGCTGCTTCTGAAGGACGTTAAGGGCCGCCTGGATCTCCGGATGCACGTCAAAGAGGGCCCGTCCGATGAGGAACCACTCCGGATCCTCAGGCGCCGCCCCGTCCTCATCCTCTTGGACCACCGTACCCAACACACTGAACCCGTTGGAGACGTGCTGACCATTCACGGTGCGCTGCGTGATCCGCGTCTCGCTGATCCCGGCGCCCAGTGTCTTGAGCATCTCCAGCGCGCTCAGCTCCGCATCGGTCAGCTCGGCGTTCACCGTGGCGAGCGAAGTCGCCGAGATCACGACGAACCGCCCGCCTGTTTCGCGCACCAGGAGTAGTTCCTGGAAGAAGGGAACCACCCGCAGCGCGATATTCAGCGTCTCCACCTGTGCCTGCGGATCGCTGCTCAGCAGCTGCGGCTCCTCGGAGAACGCCTCGATCAGGTTCCTGCCGGTGATGAAGAACTGCTGGATGCTCTTCCCGGCGGTCAGGGCGCTGCGCCGCATCTCCTGCAGCGACTGCTCGCGGGCCAGGGTCACGCTGCGATTGGTGACGGCGAAGACCGAGAAGAGCACGCTCAGGATCACCAGGGGCACGCTGAAGACCATGAACTGCGCACTGAGCGACCGGCTATAGAAGGAAGGCCGGTCCGCACGTTGAGGGATGCGCCAGGCCGGGTTCAACGTGATCGCCTGGAAGAGAACCCCTAATCCCGCACCCACAAAGAGCCATAGCGGCAGCTCATTGCGCCAGAGCACCACCACGTAGTCGATGATGCGCAACCCGTCAAACAGACCGCTCAGCGTGAGGCGACTGACCGACAGCAGCAGGACCGTGACCAGAGATGCCAGCGGGAATGCCGCCAGGGGCTGGCGCAGGAGGTCGAAGACGTCGCCGCGGTAGCCCTGATGCAACAGCGCGCTGACCATATAGGCCCATAGCGCCAGCGACAGCACGTCCGTCAGGATCAGCGGCGTATAGCGCGCCCACGTGAGCCCGCCCACGAGGCCCGCCAACAGGCCGGGGCCCGGGCCGTAAAGGTAGCCGACGGCGGCGATCAGGACAATCGCGGGCAGCGAAATCGACGAGCTGAAGGGCAAGACGCTCATCGGTCCCGGAGGGATGACAATCTGCCGGCTCCACGAGGCGACGAGCAGCCGGTGAAGAGGGACGATCAGCACCAGGGCGGCGCCGAAAACGATCCACTGTCCGCGACTCAGCTTGCGGAAGTCGCCCCGCTGAGACCAGAGGATCACGCCGAACAGCGCGAGGTAACCGGCCAAGAGGAGTAGGCTGGCGATCCCCAAAGGGAACTCTAGGGAGAACGTTCCGGGCCTTCTGATTATCTCGATCATAGTTCGGCGACTCGCGGGAGAGGTCTTACCTCAATCATACTCAAGGCAGGTTGCTTGGCAAGTCGTGCTGCATCAAGATTACGTTTCAATAGGGGGGCAGACGCGTTACGAAGCGCCCGCCACCTACCCGGCTGCACGCCGACGTCATTCATCTAGAAGGGAAAGAGCCAGAGAATCATCGGCACACCGACGAGGATGATGATGATCTCAACGGGCAGGCCCAAACGCCAGTAGTCACCGAACCTGTAGCCGCCCGGCTCCAGGACCAGCACGTTCGACTGATGCCCGATCGGCGTCAGGAAGGCACACGACCCACCGATCGCCACCGCCACCAGAAACGGATCGACGGAGATGCCCAGGCCCTGCGCCACCCCGAGCGCAATCGGCGACATCAGCACCACCGCCACGGCGTTGTTGACCACGTCGGAGAGGATCATCGTCGTGAGCAGGAAGACCGACAACGTCATCGCCGGCGACAGATAGCGCGAGATCACCAGGATCTGGTCGGCGATCAGCTGTGCGCCGCCGGTACTCTCCATCGCCAGCCCCACCGGGATCACCGTGCCCAGCAGGACGATCACGGACCAGTTGATGCTCTGGTAGGCCTCACGCAGGTTGGTCATCCCGGTGAGAACCATGCCGCACGCCGCCAGGGACATCGCGATCTGGATCGGAAGGAGGCCCAGCGCCGCGAGCGCCATCGCCGCCGCGAAGAGCCCCGTCGCCAGGAGGACATTGCGCTGCCGGTTGAGCCTCAGGCTGCGTTCCACCAGGGGCAGACAGCCGAGATGGTGCAGGGTCTCGTGCAGCGTGTCCCGCCGCCCCTGCAGTAGGAGCACATCACCCGTTCGAAAGCGTATCTCGGCGAGCTGCGACCGGAGCCAGGTGCCGCGCCGCGAGGCCGCCAGGAGGTTGACGCCGTAGCGCCAGCGGAGGTTGAGGCTGCGCGCGGTCTGATTGACGAGGATAGAATCGGGCGCGATCACCACCTCAACCAGGCTGATCTCCTCGGACTCGAGCTCGGTCTCACCCAACGGCTTGGACTCCGCCAGCTCCAGCTCCCCGTCTTGGATGAACTCGTCAAGGCTCTCCACACCGGCGCGCACCACCAACACGTCCCCCGGCAGCATCAGATCGAAGCCGGAGGGTGCGGGGTTTCGCTCTCCGTCCCGCACGATGCCCACGATCAGCACGTCGGCTTCGGTCACCGTCCGCATCGCGCGCACCGGCTTGTGCGCCAAAGGCGACTCGGGCGGCACGCGGACCTCGCTGAGATAGGCCCCGATATCCGGCAGCTGGTCCGCCGTGCCGCCCCTCTCGCGCATGGGGATCAGCTTCCACCCCAGAAGGGCGATGAAGATCACACATGCGAGGGCGATCGTCAGACCGAGCGGGAAGAAATCAAACATCTGGAAGGGCACGCCGATATAGGATTCGCGAAACGACGACACGATGATGTTCGAAGGCGTGCCGATCAGGGTCATCATACCCCCGAAGTGAGCGCTGAACGCCAGGGGCATCAGCAACAATCCCGGCGAGCGGTCGTTCTTGTGCGCCAGGCGAATCGCCACCGGCATGAAGACCGCTAAGGCCCCCACGTTGTTCATAAAAGCCGAGGCCAAAGCTGCTAAGCCACACAGAGCAATCAGCTGCAGGGTGAGCTTGTCACCGACACCCGAGATCCAGCGCGCCAACAGATCGACCACGCCGGAGTTCTGCAGCCCACGACTGACCACCAGCACGGCAGCCACGGTGATCACCGCCGAATGCCCGAAACCGGCAAAGGCCTCCCCGGCAGGGACGATCCCCACCACCGCCAGCAACAAGAGTCCCAGCAGCGCGACCAGGTCATAACGCCAGCGCCCCAACATCGGGATGGCTAGCATCGACGCTACCACTGCGTAGACGATGACGATCTCCACGGTCATAGGCCACCTCCAGACATCACCCTCTCCCCACAACACGCATCAGCCCAGTATAATCCAAGCCCCCGCCGCCGCCATCCCGCCCGACTACGTTGTCATCCCGAACGAATGTGAGGGATCTCCCCCTGGGAGCGAAGAGCCCCTGCCTACAACGCAGCTCCCGCCGATCCACTTTGACATGGACCGATCTTGCGGTAGAATAACACAGAACCAGATCGATATTATTCAGCGCCGCCCTAAGCAGGAGACAAGATAAAATGATCACACAACTGCAGCGCAAGAGCCAGCCCGTCGCATGCCCCTCCTGCGGCAGCTGTTGCGGTAGCTGTGACTGTCTGCCTGCCGAGGACCGACCCCACCCGCGACCGTCGCTGTGGCAACGTGTCCGCGAGGACATCCGGACCGTGTTCACCAAGGACCCTGCCGCCCGCAGCATCATCGAGGTCCTGACCAGCTATCCCGGACTCCACGCGATCTGGGGACACCGCGTGGCCCACGCGCTATGGCAGCGCGGGCTGCATTTCCCGGCGCGCTTCCTCTCGCACCTCATCCGCTGGCTCACCGGGATCGAGATCCATCCCGGGGCCACCATCGGGCGCCGCGTCTTCATCGATCACGGGATGGGCGTGGTGATCGGTGAAACGGCGGAGGTCGGCGACGACGTGCTGATGTACAAGGGCGTGGTCCTGGGCGGCGTCTCCCTGGAGCAGAAGAAGCGTCACCCCACGGTGGGCCGTGGCGTCGTGATCGGCTCCAACGCCGTCGTGCTCGGCCCCATTGAGGTCGGCGCCAACGCCAAGATCGGCTCGGGCGCCGTCGTCGTCAAACCGGTCCCCGCCAACGCCACCGTCGTGGGCGTACCCGGACAGGTCGTCAAGGTCAACGGCGTGAGCTGTCCCCGCAAGCCCGACCTGCATCACGAGCAACTTCCTGACGTGGTCTCGCAGCACCTGCAGGAGATGTCGGAACGCATTGAAGCCCTCGAAGCACGCATCCGCGAGCTGGATGAACGGGGGATTGACGAGGAGATGAAGATATGGGCCTGAAACCGACGAAATTCCACGGCGTTGTCGCCGACAGTGTTCTCGACCTCATCGGACGCACACCGGTGGTCCGGCTATCCAAGGTGGTCACTCCTGAGATGGCGACCGTATGGGGTAAGCTCGAACGCCAGAACCCGGGGGGCTGTGTCAAAGAACGCATTGCGCTCTCGATGGTCGAGGCCGCCGAGCGCGACGGAAAGCTCCAACCGGGCAGTCTGATCGTCGAGCCGACCAGCGGCAACACGGGCATCGGCCTCGCGATGGTCGCCGCCTTCAAGGGCTATCGCTTGATCCTGGTGATGCCCGACTCGCTGAGCATCGAGCGCCGCAAGCTCTTTCAGGCCTACGGCGCCGACCTGGTCCTGACGCCCGGCGAGGGCGGGATCAAGGCCTCCATCGCCAAGGCCGAGGAGATCGTCCGAGACCATCCCGGCGCCTTCATGCCCAACCAGTTCGAGAACGCGGCCAACCCCGCCATCCACTATGCCACGACGGCCCTGGAGATCCTCGATCAGGTGCCCCAGCTCGACGCCTTCGTCGCCGGTGTGGGCACCGGCGGCACCGTGACCGGCGTCGGGCGTCGACTGCGTGAGATGGCGCCCCACGTGCGCGTCTGCGCCGTCGAGCCGGCGACCTCGCCGGTGCTCAGCGGCGGGGAACCCGGCAAACACAGCATTCAGGGCATGGGGGCAGGGTTCAAGCCCCCCGTGCTTGACATGGACGTGATCTCCACCATCCTGCAGGTTGAGAGCGAGGACGCCAAGGAGATGACGCGCCGCTTGGCGCGTGAGGAGGGATTGCTCGTCGGGATCTCATCCGGCGCCGCAACCGTCGCCGCGCTCGAAGTAGCCCGCGAGCTGGGTCCCGGCAAGACGGTGGTGACCGTCCTACCCGACACAGGAGAACGCTACCTCAGCACCGAGGTCTTCGACGTCTAGCGCCCTCTCAATAGCATGCTTGCATCCCCCCGTCCATGTAGGGCGGGAAGCTGTCCCGCCCTCCGCCCTCAGCGAGCCTCTTGTTCGTTCCACTGCAGCACCGCACCGGCCTCCAGCCGCGCCCGACCGATTCCCGGCTCACCCCCGCGCGTCCATTGAGCGACCATCAGCTCGTTGCTGCCGCGACGCCGTAGCACCCCATCGGGCAACCAGACACGCCGCCGGTAGACCTGTGGCGGCGCCTGCCGCCCGATCAGCACCCCATTCAGGTAGACGTAGCTCTTGGTCGGCAGCGGATCGAGCGCGAGGTAGACCGGCACCTCGAGGTCCGGCGGCAGCTGCAACTCGAAGCGGCAGTGGTGCCAGGTGACGTCCTCCGCCCCCGTGCCATCGACGAGGGACCAGTCCGCATAGCCATAGAACCCCTGGCGCTGCCGCTCCCCGATCAAACCCGCCCGGACCGACCAACGGTCGATGCGTCCCCCCGCCAGATCGCAGGCGATCAGCCCGCGGGCCTCGATGGCGAGATCCCAGGTCGCGGGGCGTCCCGGCGCCTCGACCAGGACCGCCAGCACATTATCCGCCCGCAGGTGGCGCTGCGGCAGCGGCAGGGTCTTGGGGGTGACCGGCCCACCCCCAGGGGGTGGGTTCAGCGAGGCGAAATGGACGCCATTGAGAAACAGGTCGCACGCCCCCCGACACACCAGGATCACGGAGGTCGGCGTGCCCTTGAAGTGTACGCGGTACCAGGCGAAGCCGGCTCGGATCCCCTGATCGTCCATCGAGAGCGGTCCGCCGAACGGTAGGGCACGCCAGCCCCGGTCATCATAGTCGGGCAGCGCCTCAGGGGCCCCGGGACGCGAGTCCCAGACCGGCTGCGGCAGGGAGATGGCGGCAGGCGCGGACCACATCAGCGGCGACAGCCACGTGTGGGGATCACTGCCGCGCCACGGGCCCCAGCGATAGCCAAATCCCTTCTCGCCCACCACATAGCGGTAGCCGCCGTCCTCGCGCGGCAGGACGAGCTCCGGGCCGAGGATCAAGCCCTGAGCGGGCGCCTCGGCTGCCGGGTGCCACGCGGCGGGGGCATAGGGCGTCGTGCGCCATGGGTCATCCAGAGGCCAGACCCGCTCCGCCAGCGGCGAGGCCAGGGCCAGAATCTGGAGGGGGCCCTGCTCACCATCCAGCACCACCGATCCCACCTTGCCCGGATCGAAGTGAACCAGCAGACCGTTCGCGAGCCGTTCGACGACCACGCCCCCCCGCCGGTGCCGCGGTCGCAGGTCACCGGGCAGCATCAGCTCGCCGCCCCCGACGTTTCGCACGACGAGCAGCTCACGCCCGGCGACCACCCTGTGCAGCACCGGCTCCAGGTTGGTCGTCAACAGGCGGCTGCCGGCGAGTTGCCAGTTGATGGGGAGCACGGCGACGTCGCCTGCATCGAGTACGATATCCTCAACCGTCATCGCACCGGCATCACCCGCGTCAAGGGACGTGAGATCCGTCTCACGCGGACCGGCCTGCAGACAGGCCACCAGCCCCGCCCGTCCCTGCCGCGCGCCCAACAGCCGCTCCCCGGGTTCACTGCGTACCTGGGGGGCCGGAACCGACCCGGCAAGGATGGGCCCCAGCGTCTCCAGGGAGAGCATCATCCGCCGCACACGGTAATAGGTCTCGGAGAGCTCGCCGGCTTCGCCGATCAGGGCCCCCTGCTCGGCTACCGGTGCAGCCTCACCGTGCGACCACCATCCCCAGTGGACGCCGCCGTGAGCAGGTGCCAGCACCGCAGCCACGCCCCCGTGCACGAAGGGCCGCAGCATCGCGTGCCGCGTAGATACCCCACGCGCTCTCTCACCCGGGGAACGGGCCGGCGTGACCAGCGTCAGGACCGAGGCACCGTCCTCATCCGCAGCACCCGCCGGCGTCGCCTCGGAGGAGGTGATGCGGAGGATCCTGTCATCATCCGCGAGATGCGCCACATCCTCCGGCAACGCAATCGCCTCCCGGACCCCGCGGCTGCGCAGCAACTCGACCAGCGCCGGCGTCCAGCCGGGCGGGCGACGCCCCCCGGTGCAGAATCCGGGATCGACCGCCGGCGTGATCACGTTGGGCTGTCCGCGCAGGAAGGTCAGCAAATGGTCCCACCACTCCCCGAGGTGCAGCAGCAGCGCCGGCGGGGGCCCCAAGGAGTCACGGTCGCAGAGGGAGCTCGATCCCGGGAGATCCCGGAGCCACACTGGGAGCCCTCCGCCGTCGAGGTCGTCGTCGATCCGAGGACCGAGATGGGCGATCACCCACAATCCGGCCCGTGCCGCCTCGTGGAGCAGCCTGGAGAGATCACGGGGACCGGTGAAATCGTAGATGCCCGCTGCAGGGCTATGATAGCTCCACGGGAAGGGGAACATCACCGCATTGAACCCGCCCATGCGCAGCCGCTCCAGTACCCCTCGCCAGAGATCCGGATGCGGCAGGCGATCATAGCGCAGGAGAGCCGCCCGGATCAGGGCCGGTGCGCCCTCGACGGTGATCGTCCCGGGCGTCGCGTCAAGCAGCGGCACAGGGACCCCGCTCAGCCGGTAGCCAGCGCGACGGCAATCCGGGCGGCGACGCGCGCGTTCCGGACGAGCAGGCTCTCATTCGCCCGCTGCGTTCGCGCCTCGCTGAGGTCCACCATCTGCTCCAGGATAAAGGGGGTGAGCGCCTTGCCGACGATACCGCGTGCCTCCGCCTGGGCAACCGCCAGGTCGATCAACGGCGCGACCTCGTCGGCGGGCACCTCATCTTCGGCAGGGACCGGCACGGCGACGAGGACCGCCTGCCGCAGCCCCAACGCCCGCTGCGCGCGGACAACCGCGACCACCTCGTCGGCCCCCGCCACCGCCAGATCCACGGGCAGGCCCGACGCGCGGCTGTAGAAAGCGGGGAACTCCTCCGTCTGCCAGCCGATCACGGGCACCCCCCAGGTCTCCAGCCACTCGAGCGTGCGCGGGAGATCGAGGATGGACTTGGCGCCGGCACACACCACGACCATCGACGTCGTCGCCAGGACCGGCAGATCCGCCGACACATCCTCCGGGTGCCCGCGGTGGACGCCCCCGATCCCGCCCGTGGCAAAGACTCCGATGCCGGCTCGCGCGGCGAGATAAGCGGTCGCCGCGACGGTCGTGCCGCCATGCCCCCCTCGCACGCGCGCCAGGGGCAGGTCGCGAATGCTGACCTTGCTCGCCCCGTGATCCAGGGCGAGCACCTCCACCTGAGCGTCGCTCAGGCCCACGCAGGGCGAGCCATCCCAGACGCCGATCGTCGCGGGACAGGCGTTCTCGGCGATAATCGCCTGGGCCATCCGGCGACTGATCTCCACGCTCGCGGGGTAGGCGAAGCCGTGCGTGATCAAGGCGGACTCGAGCGCGACGACCGGCCCCTGTCGCGCCGGCACCGAGCGAACCCCATCGGACAAGGTCAGGCTGGCGTCGTCCATCTAGCCGATCAGCAGCCTTTCCGCCAGCGCCGCGTAGGCCTGCGCCGCTGCGTAGACCTGCTTCAGGCCCACATACTCATCGCTGCGATGGACCAGCGACGGATCTCCGGGCCCGAACCCCACCGTCGGCACCCGCGCGACCGCCGCTGTGTAGGCGCCCTCGGTGGCAAAACACCATCGCGTGACGCCCGGGCGCAGCCCCACGTCGCGCGCCGCCTGCAGCATCGCCTGCACCAGCGGGTGCCGCTCGTCAAACGCCCACGGCAGCGAAGCCCGCCGTGCGGGCAGCACCTGACCGGTATGCGTGGTCACCTCGTGCTCGATCACCCGAACGTCGGCATCCACACCCTCCCGGGCAATGATGCGCTGGACCTCCAGCAGGGCCATCGCCTCGGTCTCACCGATGGTCAGCCGCCGGTCGAGGAACATGTCACAGCGATCGGGAATCGCGTTGCGGCTGGCGCTATGCGACGAGATCTCGGTCACCGCCAACACGCCGGGCCCCAGGAAGGGATCGGTCATCAACTGATCCGCCAGGATCTCGAGGCCGAAGAGGAGACGTGCACCGGCGTAGATGGCGTTCTCGCCGAGTTCCGGCGTCGATGAGTGGGCCGAACGCCCTTTGATCGTGAGCATCATCTCCAAATGCCCCCGCTGCGCCCGCACGACGTGCAGGTCCGAGGGCTCGGCGATGACCACCCAATCGGGACGCAAACGCTCATCCGCGAGCAGCGCCCGGGTGCCCGTGCCCTCAGAGGGCTCCTCAAGGCCCACGCAGGCCACGAGGACGGACCCGGATAGCTCGTCCCGGCGTCGTGCCAGCAGTGCCGCACCATGGACGGTCGCCGCAAGCCCACCCTTCATGTCCGCCGCGCCCAAACCGTAGAGGCGTCCTTCCCGCTCCACCGCGCCGTAAGGATCGACGCTCCAGGTCTGGGGCTCTGCAATGTCGACCGTGTCCATGTGACTGTTGAGCATCAGGATCGGCCCCGTGGTCGGCCCGATGCGCCCCACCACGTTGCCGGCCCCATCCATCCACGCCTCGTCGTAGCCCAGCCGCTCCATCTCCTCAAGGATCGACGCGGCAAGAGCACCCTCGTGACCGGATGGACTGGGCGTGCTCACCAGGCGGTGCAGAAACTCACGTAGCGACTGCTGCTCGGTCTGTGTCAATTCCCAACGGGACATAGGCTCTCCGGAGATGTGGGGGCGGGATGGAGCAGGCGATCAGTAAGCTCCGTCACGCGCCAGGACTTTGGGTACTGTGCGCATCATGATGCTGAGATCGAGCCAGGGCGACCAATGCTCGATGTAGTATAGGTCCAACAGGACCATCTCGTCAAACGTCAATTCGCTCCGCCCGCTGACCTGCCACAGGCCCGTGAGGCCGGGAGGCACGGAGAGACGCTTGTGATGCCAGTGACGGTACTCCGCGACCTCTGCCGGTATCGGCGGTCGCGGCCCCACCCAGCTCATCTCACCCTTGAGGATGTTGATGATTTGCGGCAGCTCATCCAGGCTGGTCCGACGCAGGAAGCGCCCCAACCGCGTCACCCGCGGGTCGTCACGCATCTTGAACAGCGGGCCATCGGCCTCGTTATACACCTTCAGCTCCTCCAGCTCGCGCTCTGCCCCCTCGCGCATCGTGCGGAACTTGACGATCCGGAAGCGCCGGTGGTCCTGGCCCACACGCTCCTGCTTGAAGAAGATGGAACCTGGAGAGTCCACTTTGATCGCAATCGCGATCAGCAACAGGAAAGGCCAGCCGAAGACGAGCGCAGCGATGGAGAGCGCGATATCTATCAGACGCTTAAACGTCAGCTCACCGCGCGTGAACGCGATGTCCTGGATCTCGATCAGCGGCAGACCGCCGAGATCTCCCACCTGCACGCGGCTCAAGCTCATCTGAAAGAGGTCCGGCACGAGCCTGGCCTTGACATCGCGCCGCGCGCACGCGCGCAACACGCTGAGGATGCGCCGGTGGTAGTTCCACGGCAGCGTGATGATCACCTCGTCGACCTCTTCTCCGTCGATGAGCTGCGAGAGATTGTCCACCGAACCGAAGCCGCAGAAGCGCCCGATCTTCCCCATCCCCTTGTCCGGGTTGTCGTCGACGTAGCCTACGATCTCGTACCCCAGGTCGGGACGGGCAACCACCGTGCGCATCACCCGCCGCCCCACCTCACCGGCGCCCACGATCACGATGCGCTTCACGCCGATGCCGCGCTTGCGCAGCTCACTCTGAATCGCCAGCGCCAGGAATCGGTTCAACGTGATCAGGGCGATCATAAAGACCCCGCCCTCGAACAGCAGCAACCGCGAATAGACCAAGGGCCTGAAGACAAACGACCAGGCCAACGCGACGACCATCGCTAATCCTACGGCGTTGATAATCATGAAGAGATGGTCCAACCACACGCGACCCCGCCAGTCATGGTAGGACCCGGTCGCCCACAACACCGCGGGCACGCCCAGGGAGAAGAGGACGTTGAAGGGCAGATAGGCGCCAAAAGGAGCATCGAAAGCCACGTCGAGGAACCACTGCAACCGGTAGCGCAACAGATAGGCCAGGCCCATCGCGAGGTTGATCATCACGATATCCAGCACCACGACCCACCACGGCGCGCGCTCGCCTCCCCGCGCCTTCATCATGTCACCACCCGCCGGTAGACCTGGGCCGTCTCGCGGGCCGTCGTCTCCCAGGAGAAGGTCGCCGCATGGGTGAGCCCCTCTGCGCGTAACTCCATTCGCAGCTCGTCATCGGCCAACAGACGTTGCAGACCCGCAGCGATCTCATCCTCGTCCTCAGGATGTACGGTAAGAGCGCCGGCGCCGCCCGCCTCGGGCAGCGCCGTCGTGGACGAGGTGAGCACCGGCGTTCCGCACGCCAGGGCCTCGATCACCGGCATGCCGAGCCCCTCATACATGGACACATAGGCGAAAACATGGGCGGCATTATACCAGAGCACTTGATCCGTCGTAGGGACAAATCCCGGGAAGTGCACGCGATCCTTGAGCTCAAGGCGCTCGACCTCCTGGAGTAAGTCGTGGAAATACCATCCCTGAGCACCGGCGAGCACCAGGTGCAGATCCGGGTCGCGCTGCCTCTCGAAGGCCTGCACCAATCGGATCAGGTTCTTCCGCGGTTCGAGCGTCCCAAGATAGAGCACGAAGCGCGCCGGCAGCCCCTCTCGCCGCCGGAAGTCATCCACCTCCTCCTGCGGCAGGGGCCTGAAGCGGGGCGCGACGCCGTGGTAAACGCGTGTAACACGCTCCTCCGGCACCCCCAGCAGCGTGACCACCTCACGCGCCGCATGATCCGACACCGCGATCACCGCTTGCGCGCGCCGGCAGGCGATCCCGGTCAGCGTGCTCAGATAGAGCCGATTGCCGGGCTTGAAGAAGGCCGGGTAGCGTAGGAAGCTCAGATCGTGCACCGTGATCACCTGGGGGCAGGGCGACAGCAACGGCCCGACGAAGGCCGGACAGTGCAACAGATCGGCCTGCAGCCTGCGGGCCAGGATGGGCAGCGCCGTCTGCTCCCAGAGGATGCGTACCCCCGGACGTTGCGTGGGCAGCCGAGCGTGCCTCACAGGCAACCCCACGTCCGCAGCCGACACGGTCGCCGGCCCCGTGAGGACGTCGAAGCGCAGGCCCCTAGCGTCCCGTCCGAACTGCGCGAGAAGGTTCGCGATGTAGACAGAGATGCCCGCGCTTCGATACGAAGCGTCGCTCGAGAGCAGATGCGCGTTGAACACCACAAGGGGATGCTGTGAGTTCATGACGTTTCTATTATAGTCGCCTTCGCATCCCTGACAAAAACCTATCAAAGCTCGCCTCCGGCCTTCCGGGAAGCTCAGAGGCCCGCTGCGCGGTACCCGTTCAGCCGTCGCACCCCTCGCTGGGTCGTGCGGACCTCGCGCAGCTTCCCGGAAGGTAGTTCGCCGGGCCACCCTTGACTTGTCAGTGAAGAGGAGTCAGCTAGAATGAAGCCGAATGCTATGAATGATAGAGATCCGATGCACGCACGGGCTTCGCAGAGCAGCGACTACCCAGCCGTCCACCTGATCGTCCACGGACGTGTCCAGGGGGTAGGGTTCCGCTATTTCGCACGAGTCAGCGCGCAGCGTGCCGGCGTCGTCGGCTGGGTCCGTAATCGCGAGGACGGCACCGTCGAGGTGTGGGCCGAGGGCAGCGAAGACCGGCTCAAGCAGTTCATCCAAGCCGTCCACCGTGGCCCATCCCATAGCCACGTGACGCAGGTCGAGACCACCTGGGAGCTTGCGACGGCGCGCACACCCGCCGCGGTGCGCCTCCGCAGCTTCCACATACGGGACTAGCCGATGCTCAAGAAGACCGAGAGCCTCGCCTGGCTGGTGCTGACCCTTGCGTTTTCCATCTGTGTGCTGTTAGCCATCGGGGTGCCGATGGCCACGCGCCGCTACATCCTCACCAGTGTCCGACCGATGGACGTCGTCCTCCAACACCGTGAGGGCACGGTCACGATTCAGCCTGCCGGTAGCAACTCACCGATCGTCGTGGACGGCACCGTC
This sequence comes from uncultured Anaerolineales bacterium, assembly GCA_964650935.1. Classification (GTDB taxonomy): domain Bacteria; phylum Chloroflexota; class Anaerolineae; order B4-G1; family SLSP01; genus PWVB01. The sequence goes on along the minus strand of CAZYYC010000010.1, from coordinate 22,517 downwards.
GAGGTGCTGCCGAGAAGCAACATTCGCGGCGACCCTGACGCCGACGCGCTGCTGCTCTTCTATGAACCCGACCGGCCCGACTCGCCGATCGCCGCGATTCAGCTCTACGGCACCACGAATCTCGTCGTCAGCAGTGCGCGGGCCCCGCGCTTTGCCGCCAGCCCCCTGCCCCACCGCATCCAACTGCAGATCACCCGGGCCCGCAATATGCACCCCTCGATCTTCGGGAACGGACGGGATGCGGAACTCATAGCCGATACGCCGCAGGGCACCATCCGGCTGGAGGAAGGGGCCTTCCGCTTGGACGTGGAGCAGGAGCAGACCGTACTCGTCGTCAACGCCGGGCGAGCCGTGATCACGGACCCCGCGGCGGGCCAGGCTCTGGCCCTCGTGCCCCTGCAGCGGACCCAGATCACCGCGGCGGGGATCGGTGAGATCTACGTGGGCGCGCGAGACCTCTTGAGCAACCGCAACGGCGACTTCGAGGAGCCCCTCGAGGGCTCGTGGACCGTCTACCGCGACTGGTACGATACCGAAGAGGACGGCGGGTCGGTGATCCAGACACAACTCGGCGATCAACAGCGCGTCGTCTACTTTGAGCGTGCCGGCGAGAGCCACGCCGAGACCGGCATCCGCCAGGAGCTCAACCAGGATATCCGCGAGGTAAGCTCCCTCCAGGTACGGGCCCGCGTGCGCATCGGCACGCAGACGCTGCCGGTCTGCGGCTCTGTGGGCACCGAGTGCCCCATCATGATCCGCATCTATTACATCGACCAGGAGACCGGGGGGCTGCGCGAGTGGCTGCAGGGCTTCTATGCGCGCGAGGGTGATAATGCACCCTTCTGCCAGATCTGCCGTGACTGGAAGCCCGAGCACATCAAGATCCCCCAGGATGTCTGGTATGACTACGAGTCGCCCGACCTGCTGCCGTTGCTCCGGGCCCAAAACATCAACCCGTCCGCGCTGCAGTCCATCGAGATCTACGCCTCAGGATGGACCTACGGCTCGGCGATCGATGAGATCGCGATTCTCGTCGGCGACTGACGTCGACCCACACCGGAGCTAACCGCCTATGACCACGCCTCACAAACCGACCTCTTACCCGATTGGAAAGCTGCCTCAGGCGGACCTGGTGCGCCTGTTGGATCACGCGCTGCCCCGGCCCGACCCGCGCGTCGTCTTCGGCCCCGGATTGGGCCGGGATGCTGCCGTGATTGATGTCGGTGAGCGCTATCTCGTCGCCAAGACCGATCCCATTACCTTCGCCACCGACGAGATCGGCTGGTATGTCGTGCACATCAACGCCAATGACGTCGCCTGCCTGGGCGCACGACCCCGCTGGTTCATCGTGACCCTGCTCTTACCGGAGGAGCAGACGTCGCCCGCGATGGTCGAGATGATCTTCGATCAGATCAGCGTTGCCGCGGAGGAGCTGGGGGTCAGCGTGGTGGGCGGGCACACCGAGATCACACACGGCATCGACCGTCCCATCGCCGTCGGCGCGATGTTCGGCGATGTCGCCCCCGCGGACCTGGTCCGCTCAGATGGCGCCCAGGTGGGCGATGCGCTCATCCTGACCAAAGGCATCGCCGTGGAGGGGACCGCCATCCTGGCGCGCGAGCTCGGAGAGCAGCTGCAGGACACCCTCGCGCCCGACCTGCTGGCACGCGCCGCAGGCTTCCTGCACGATCCGGGGATCAGCGTCGTGCCGGATGCGCTGATTGCCACCAGGGCCGGGGCCGTCCACGCGATGCACGACCCGACCGAGGGCGGCGTCGCCACCGGCATCCACGAGCTGACCGCCGCGGCGGGCTTGGGCGCGACAATCGACGCCGCCGCGCTGCCGATTTTCGCCGAAACACGTGCTATCTGCGAGGCGCTCGACCTCGACCCCCTGGGTGTCATCGCCTCGGGTGCCCTGCTGATCGCGGCGGCCCCGGCGTCCGCCGGGGCCGTCGTCGCCGCGCTCAACGCGGAGGGCCTCGCCGCCGCGGTCATCGGTGAAGTGGATGCCGAGCCCGGCGTCAGGCTGCACGACGACCGTGGGACCCGTCCGATGCCGCAGTTCGCGCGCGACGAGATCGCGCGCCTCTTCGAGACAGACGGCGCCCTACCTGACACCCCACCCCCCTGTCCGGCACCGTGAACCGCCGACCTCAGCCCATCGACACCCTCCCGGATCGCGCCGACGGGTCCAGTTCCCTGGTGCATCACTCGCTGATCATCACGGGTCAACTGGGCAAGATCCCACCCCTCGCGCTGCTCCCGCTCTGGGCCCTGATCGTCGTGCTCACCGGTTGGCCCTGGTCGACGCTCCGGGCGCCGGCGCTTATCGTCGCCGCCGTGGCCCTGACCCTCGACTGGACGATGCTGGCCCTGCTGCCGCGAACCGCCCGTTCCTGGGGCCCGATCACGCCGCCGCTGCTGGGGCTTGCGCTGGTCCGCATGGTCGCCTTCTGGGTGATCGAGCTGCTGGTCCCTGGGCCGCTGGGGCTGGGCCTCGCCACAGCCTTCAGCGCGGGCCTCTGGGTCACCGCCGTCTACGCGACGTGGATCGAGCCCTTCGCGGTGCGCGTACCGCAGGAGACGCTGCACGTTGACTCCTGGGACGCCGACACGCGACTGCGCGCGATGCACATCTCCGATATCCATTTCGAGCGCGCCTCGCGGCGTGAGGCCACATTGCTGGCGCTGGTGGAGCGCCACCAACCGGACCTCCTGCTGTTCACCGGCGACTACCTGAACCTGTCCTCGGTGCACGACCCGGACGCCCACCAAGGGGTGCGGGAGCTGCTGGCGCGTTTCACGCCCCCGCTGGGTAGCTTTGCCGTCACCGGCAGCCCCACCGTCGACGTCGCCTCCGTGGTGCCCGGCATCTTCGCCGGGCTCCCCATCCGCTGGCTGGACGACGAAGCGGTGCCCGTCGACATCGGCGAGCACCGGCTCTGGATCCTCGGTGTGCGCAATACCTACGATGACGACCGCGATCGCCGGGCCCTCCGGGCGCTCGCCGACGCGACGCCTGCCGGCGACGCCCGGATCCTGCTCTACCACACGCCCGATCTGATGCCGTTGGCCGGCGAACTGGGTATTGACCTCTACCTCTGCGGCCACACCCATGGCGGTCAGATCGCCCTGCCGCTTTACGGCGCCCTGACGACAGGCTCGCGCTGGGGCAAGCGCTACGAACGGGGGCGCATCCGGGAGGGCCGCACCACCCTCTATGTCTCCCGGGGCCTCGGTGTGGAGGGGCTGGGCGCACCCCGCGCCCGCTTCTTCGCACCGCCCGAGGTCATCGTATGGGAGTTTGCACCACCCAAGTAGAGACGGGGCGGCGCCCCGTCTCCGACCCGGCGCCCAACGGACGCCAAACCCCGCCCCGCCGCAAGACGCCCCACCGGGGCGTCTCTACGAACCGCGCCGGCTTGGTTGACGGACGCCGGCTCTCAGGTAACATGGAGGGTGTGCTGCGGATAAGCCTGAGTGGGCCGGGTGATCGCGGCCTCAGCGTGCCCGGCACGTTGAGGGTGAGGAAAGTCCGGACTCCATAGGGTGCGATGCCGGGTAACGCCCGGGCGGGGTGACCCGCGGACAGGGCCACAGAGACATACCGCGAACCCGGGAACTCACCTTCCCGGGACGTAAGGGTGAAAAGGTGGTGTAAGAGACCACCGGCGTGCCGGGTAACCGGCACGGCCAGGCAACCCCCATCGGGAGCAAGGCCAAGCAGAGGGAAGAGCCTGCGGCCTCACAGCCGCCGGCTGGGGTATCACCCGTACCCTCTTTCGCGCCACGCCCTGCGTGACGCGGAGGCGACCTTCGGGTAGGCTGCCCGAGGGGACGGGTAACCGTCCTCCTAGACAGATGACCACCCCACGCCGGGGACACCCCGGCGTGGACAGAATCCGGCTTACAGGCCCACTCAGGATCCTAAGCCGGCATCACACGTTGCACCTTACTCAATCTGTGGTATGATGCGACGGTGTGCTTGTGACGGACTTTCTGCCCTTGGCAGCCGCACAAGGGTAAACCCATAGGAAGGAGTAATGCCGTCTTGGAAACACGAAATTACGAGATGATGTTCGTTGCCAGTCCTGCACTGGACGAAGAGGCGCTGGAGAGCGTTCTCCAGCGTATTCAGAGGTACTTTGAGACAGCCGGCACCCAGGTCTTCAGCTTCAAGAGCTGGGGGATGCGGCGGTTGGCCTATATCATCAAGGGACAGCGCGAAGGGCGCTACTACCTGGTGAAGTTCGCCGCCCCCACCGAAGCCGTCAACGACCTTGATCGCAACGTCCGTATGGTTGAGGGCATCCTGCGCCACATCACCGTCCACACGGACGAGGAGCTGGTCCCCGAGAGCGTCGAGGAGGTCGCCGTCGTGGAGGCCGAACCGGCCCCCACGCCCGAGCCCGTGGTTGTCGAGGAGACACCCGCCGAGACGCTTGAGGTTGTTGAAGACACCGACGATACCGACGACGATACGGATACGGATACGGATACGGAAGCCTAGTCACCACCGGACCAGCATCAAGCTAGCTCAGTCCAAGGATTCCCGCTATGACACGTGGCCTCAACAAAGTGATGATCATCGGACATCTGGGGCGCGAGCCCGAGATGCGCTTCACCTCCAGTGGGCGACCCGCTGCTTCGTTCAGCGTGGCGGTCACCAGGGGGTGGACGAGTAGCGAAGGGGATCGTCAGGAAGAGATCGAGTGGTTCCACGTCGTCACGTGGGGAGGCTTGGCCGAGCTGTGCAAGCGACGCCTGCATAAGGGCTCCCAGGTCTATGTCGAGGGTCGGCTGCAGACCCGCTGTTGGGAGGGCCCTGATTGTGAGCGCCACTATCGCACCGAGTTGGTGGCCCACGAGTTGATCTTTCTAGACGGGCACGACAGCGCAGATGACTCGGACTATGACGATGTCTACAGCGCTGCGGAAGCCTCGTAAGTAGATGCAAGGAGATTGAGAGAGTGAGCGATTATCGACGCAATCGGCGGCGTTTCACATCGCGCCGCAAGGTTTGTCAGTTCTGTAGCGAGAGTGGCGAGACGATCGATTACAAGAACGTTGGCCTGCTCCAGCGTTTTGTCAGCGACCGCGGCAAGATTCGCCCCCGTCGGCAGACCGGCGTATGCGCCAAGCACCAGCGCCAGTTGGCGGTCGCGATCAAGCGAGCTCGTCACATCGCGCTGTTGCCCTTCGTAGCGGATTTCGACCGCTAGGCCAAGACCATCAAGACATCCATCGGGCATAGGCGTTACCTATGCCCGATGCTCATGTCAGGACGATAAACTCGCATGTCAAAACGAACTCAGGCACAAAAGCAGCTCACGCGGCGCCAGCTGGCCCGGCGTGATAGGGAGATCCGCACGCAGAAGATCATGACGGCGTCAGCGATCGGCGTCGGCGTCGTGATCTTCCTCATCCTCGTCTACGGCATCGTGACGGAGGTCTTCATCAAGGCGCGTCGACCGGCAGCGCAGGTCGGTGACGTGACGATCACCGCAAGGGAGTTCAGGGTGCGGCAGGCGTATGAGCGCTGGATGACGCAGTTGGAGATCTTCCAATATCAGAGCTACCTGTCAGAGCTCAGCACGCAACAGCTCGACCTGACGACCTCGACCGTGACCGAGACGCTCGAAGCCCCCTTGGACCTTGACGATGGCACGTCTGTGCTGATCGAACAGCTCCAGGCCCAGGTCAGCAGCCTTCAGACCCAACTCTCACCCGACTTCGCCGGCAGCTACGGCAAGCAGGTGCTGGACGTGATGGTCGAGGAAGAGCTGCTGAGGCAGGAAGCCGCCGTCCGCGGGATCACGGTCAGTGAGGATGAGATCATGCAACGCACCGAGTTGATGCTCGGGTACGATCGCGATGCCTCGACCGACGTGCTGACCGACACGGAGACGCTGACCGATACACTGGCCCTACCCCAACAGGACTTTCCCGACCTCTACCAGCAATTCAAGACCAATGTCCTGGAGGTCACCCGCTTCGCCGAGGAGGATTTCCAGGCGATGATGGCCGCACAGCTCTTCAGAGAGCGTCTCCAGACCGAGCTGGCAGAGGGCATCGAGCAGGTCCAGGATCAGGTGGAGACCCTCATCTACACCCTTCCGACGGAGGAGGCCGCTGAGGCGCTGCGCAGTGAGCTCAACGCCGAGGGAGCCGATCCGCAGGCGCTCGTCGAGGAACTCAATGCCGACGATGACAGCCTCACGTCAGCCTATAGTATGCCCTGGCTCCCTGAGGGCTATCTGAGTTCGTTCCTCGATGTCGAGATCGAGCGGGTGGCCTTTAACACGCCTGTAGGCACAGCCTCGCCTGTCGTCCTCGTGCCCGACGGGCAGTATTTCGTGGTCTATGTCCTGGGTCACGAGGAGCGGGAGCTAAGCACGGACGTTCTCGCCAGTCTCGAACAACAGGCCTACAGCGACTGGCTCGCCCAACAGATGGAGCTTCGCGTGGATTACCTGGCCTGGGAGGACGCGATCGTCACCGATTGACGCATCGCTGAGTCCTAAGCCCAAACACAGCGGGGCCTCGCAAGCGAGGCCCCGCTGTGTTTGCGTCGCCGCACAGACTAGACGGTGCGCTTGGCCTCAATCACGTTGGGCAGCTGCTCGATCTTGGAGAGGACCCGGGTCAGTGTCTTGAGATTGGGAATCTCCAGCGTCATATAGAGCGGCAGGATGTTGTAACGGTCGCGCTTACCCGTGCTGAGCGAGGTCATATTGATCTTGCGGTCGGCCAGAATGCCCGACACGTCGTGGACCAGCCCTGAACGATCGTAGGCCGTGATCATCACCTGGACCGAGAACGTACGCTCCTCCGCCCCCCAGTCCACCTCGATCAACCGGTCCTGGTCCTCCTGGGGCATGTTAAGCACGTTCGTGCAGTCACGTCGGTGGATGGTGACGCCGCGTCCCCGCGTGATGTATCCGATGATCTCCTCACCCGGCAGCGGGTTACAGCACTGAGCCAGATGGGTCAGAACCCCACCGGTCCCCCGAATGTTGATGCCCGCGGTCTCGATCTCGGGCGCGGGCGGGACGAGGTCCTCGTCGTCGAGCAGATCCTCATCACCCTCGCGCTCGCGGACCACCTGCTCGAGACGGCTGACCACCGCGTCGCTGCTGATATCGCCCATCCCCAGGGCAGCCAGAAACTCATCCGAAGTACTGAAGCGACGGCGAAAGAGCTCGGCGACGGCCTCCGTGGGCAGGCCCAACGAGAGCCGCTTGACGATCCGTTCGACCATCTCGCGCCCTCGGGCGATGTTCTCCTCCCTGCCCTGACGTCGGAACCACTGGCGGATCTTCTGGCGCGCACGCGTCGTCCTGACAAAGCCCAGCTCCTCGTTCAGCCAGTCGCGGCTCGGCCCCCCTTTGCGACCCAGGATGATCTCCACCTGGTCGCCGGTGCGCAGTGGGACATCGAGATTCGACCAGCGCCCGTTGACCCGCGCGCCCCGGCAGGCGTGCCCCACTTCCGTGTGAACGTAATAGGCGAAGTCCAGCGGCGTGGCGCCGACAGGGAGATCGATGACCCTGCCCTTAGGCGTAAAGGCAAAGACACGATCCTGGAAGACATCGGAACGCACCGAGTCGATGAAACTGCGCGCGTCGCGCGAATCGTGCGTCAGCTCCTGAACGCTCTCGCGGATGGCGGAGATATGCTCCATCAGCTGGGTGTTGGCCCGGACGCCGCGCTCCTTGTAGCGCCAGTGCGCGGCGTAACCGTATTCCGCGAAGTAATCCATCTCGTGCGTGCGGATCTGGATCTCCAGCGACGAGCCGTCCTCCCCGATCACGGCGGTGTGCAGGCTCTGATAACCGTTGGGCTTGGGATGCGCGATGTAGTCGTCGAACTCCCCCGGCACGGGCTTCCACAACCGGTGGACGATGCCCAGCACCTGGTAGCATTCCGGCTCGTTATCCACCATCACGCGCAGCCCCTCAACATCGTAGATGCGGGCAAAGGGCACATTCTTACGACGCATCTTGGAATAGATGCTGTAGATGTGCTTAGGGCGTCCCTTGATCTCAGCGCGGCTGCCGGCCTCGACCAGGGCCACGCGTAGCATATCTGCGTGAGACTGCACACGTTCCTGACGTAGCTCGCGCCGTGTGGCTAACAGGTCCGCGAGCTGATGGTAGGTCTTGGGGTTGAGATAGCGAAAAGCCAGGTCCTCCAACTCCGCCTTCCAGACCCAGATCCCCAAGCGGTTCGCCAGGGGAGCGAAGATCTGCAGCGTCTCCCGCGCCATCCGCACCTGGCTGGCAGGCGACAGATATTCAAGCGTGCGCATATTGTGCAGGCGATCGGCAAGCTTGATGAAGATCACACGGAGGTCGTCGGTCGCCATCGCGATGAGCAGCTTGCGCAGGCTCTCCATCTCCTGGAGATTACGCTCGCGGATCTCATTCTCCTGCACCCGCTTCTCCACGCGCTCCAGCTTGGTCACGCCCTCGACGAGCATCAACACCTCGGCGCCGAAAGCCGCCGCGAGCTCCTCGCGACTGATATCGCTGTCCTCGAGGACATCATGCAACAAGCCGGCGGCAATCACCACCGGCTCGAAGTTCAGTTCCGCCAGAATGTGGGCCACATTCAGCGGATGGATCAGGTAGGGTTCATCGGACTTGCGGAACTGCCCCATATGAGCCCGCTCGGCCATCGCGTAGGCGCGACGAATCAAGTCGCGCGCCTCGGTCGCGGCGACACCATCGGGAAGTTCTTGGAGGATCTCCTGCAGTTGGACCGTCACACCACCACCCCACCCTCGCTGGCTGTAGCGTCAGTGTAGCGGGGATGGGGTGGAAGTCAAGGAGAAGGCTATCCGTCAGGGAAGCCTTTGCTCTCCGAGATCAATCACGTCACCGACATCCTCAGGCGAGACATCCACAAAGGTCGTCGTGTAAGTCGCCAGATCACGAATCGATATCTGCTGCCCCCGATCCGTCTGGGCAACCAAGGCATAGAAGCCGACGGGCACCTCTGGGAAATTGAAGTTGCCGGTAGTCTCGTCGACCTGGGCCTGGATGGATGACTCATCTATCACCGGAACAGCGAACGACACCCCCTCATCAGCAACCGAAGCAGAGTCAACCATCACCAAGTAGATACCATCCTCCTCTGGCGCGAAGTTCACAGGGTCGAACAGAAGCAAGGTTCCCTGAACAACTGCGCCTTCGCCGGATCGCACAACCTCTTCCTCAAGTACAGGTGTTGGGAGCACCGACTCAAGAACCGGGTCCTCGGGCGTCACCATGGGAGAGGCAAATTGAGGATCGACTTCGACCGTTGTAGCAGTCTCTTCAAGGGCTGGTACCGATCCGCCACACGATGTGACAGCTAAAGCAAGCATACCAAGCGCTAGCCGTAGCAGGTTGTTTTTTGATGTATGCATAGCATCTCCCTACATAGTGCACAAAGTCAGGAGGGCCCTCTTGACGAGGACCCTCCTGAAAGGCCGGAAAGAGATAACCTGCAATCTACTGAGCGTTGTAGCTCATTGACCAGTCACCCTTGCCCACCATACCGGGGTTGGTCTGGTTGACGATACAGACAATCTCACCACCAGTAGCGTTAGCCGTCACGGTCACTGAACCGCGATATCCACTGGCTAGGAAGGCCTCACTCGGCTGGTACACCTCAACCGAGCCCCCCACAGGAATGCTGGCGGTGTTATAGGCGCTAGCCGCGTGCCCCTGGTAGCTGATCCCTAACGTAGTCGCCACCGAGCCGACATTCTGGCAGGTGAAGGAGGTATCCCAACCGTAGTATCCCTTCATCACGGTCGGCAGCCCAACCTGCCCGGAACCACCCGGGAAGCCACCATACGTCTGCGCCTGGCCCGTGGGGTTCGCCGAGTTCACGATCGCCACGATCGGCTGTCCTACCGAGGTCACCGTCGCCGCAAACAGCTTGGCTGATCCCGTGTGTGCCGTCGGCATATAGAGCAAGCAGCTTGGCGCTGCATCCGTGAGGTTGCAGGTCGAGTCAGGTGAACCGTCACTGTACTCCACCGTCACCTGAGCCGTTCCGCTGCCAAGCTTCGAGATGTTGACACTCGAATTCCACGTGTAGTAGTCCTCATACATCGCCGGCACATAGATCGTCGCGCTGCCCTCACTGAAAGCGTTGAACGACTGCGTGAAACCGCCCGAGGCCGTCTGATTGTCGACAGCTACAAGCGGCTGACCGTTGCTCGACGAGATGATAGCAGAACCGGCACATCCACCCATCCCGGCAGGCGCATCGGTCTCGAGATCGAAGTGCGCCGCACCACCAGGCTGAACAGCGTTCCGCGTCTGCTGGAACGTGCCCCCACAGAAGTACTGGACGGTGATGTTAGTGGCCTCCGTACCGACGTTCTGCACCGAGATCAAACTGTTCCAGTTGTAGTACTGATGGGTCACCGAGGGTAAGTTAATTGAGGCCGCACCCTGTGCCGCACCAGAATAGCTACCATTGTAGAAAACCGTGCCTGCCGTGTTCTGGCCGATCAGGTTCGCAATCGCCACCAGAGGCTCGCTGGACGAAATCACCACCGAGTAGCGCCCGGCCGGCAACGTCGGGATCCCAGGGACATAAACCTCAAAGGATTCACCCGCCGCTAACTGGAAGGGATTCGACTTACTTGCATTCAACGTAGCCGGCGTATGTTCGGTACCCGACTCGTCATAGAACGAGATCTGAACACTGGCCAAGCCGTCACCCACATTCTGGACTGTGAATGAGGAGTTGTCCACATCGCCAAGTTGAGCCCCGACCGGCACAGCAAAAGCCAATGCCATCAAAACCACCATCACCACAGCTAGAAACCTCTTCATCTCCACAGCCTCCTGTATCACAAAATACGAGCCTTCAAGGAATGACTCAGCTCCGAATTGCCCCCATTATCCCTTAGTAGCGCGCCAACATCAATACTCCCTTCGGGTGATGGGCTCCCGATCGGCGCTAAGGCGGGCCAGGACAATGGCCCACACGAACTCCCCTACCGATAGCAGAATCCGGAACAGGAGAGCCACAGCAACCGCCACAGACAACGGCATATAACCCGATAGTAGTACTGCGAGCGTAATTTCGCGCAGCCCCATACCCTGAACAAGGAACCCCGCTATGAGGCTGACTGCACCGGCTCCACCCCAGATACCCACGAAAACCGGTAATTCGGAAATCGGGATATCCGTGAAGGCACGGGACATAAGGAATAGGAGGAGGCCACCACCGATCCACGCGACGACGCACGTAAGATAGACACCAACCATCTGACGCCAACCGAGCGATGACCAGCTCATAGTCTCCGAGTCAGAGCTGAGAAGTCGCAGGACCCGTTGCGCCAGGGGACGCCATGCGACGGCGAGAACAATCAACGCGGGAAACGCGAAACCCGCGATCGCCTGGCCGAGTCCGGAGACGCCCCTGATGCTCCCAGCCAGAGCAGGAACCGCGAACAGCGCGAGTCCTGTCAGAATCAGAAGGAGCGTCTCCAGCACCGTCGCCGACACAGTCAATACCGGAGAAGTGCCATTTGCATCATACAGAACGACACGACTCGCCACATGCCATACTGCGCCGGGAATCCGCTTAGGGATTGCCGATAGAGCGTAGTTCCGAAGGTTGGTCCGCAGATCGGCGCAGCCTCCCAGTCCCACCATCAGCTCATGCCACACGACTGCGACAGGAAGCAAGCCAATGGGATAGATGATCAGTGTTAGAAGCACTAACCATCCATTGGCTTCACGCAGATGATTCAGAAGCGTGTCGCGCTGGGTATACAAAGCCACGCTTAGAAAACCCAGGCTGACCACGGCCACCATCAGACTGACGACCAACCTGCGCTTCCGGGAACTCTGTGTTCGCCGGACGGATGCCCACAACGCAGACAGTCTGTCCCTCAAGTCTGGTCTCACCTAGGATGACCCACAACGTCCCGCACATCGAACAGCCGGACGCTGATGCCATGAAACGCTAACGCATCGACAGGCCTCGCGCGATCGCGTAACCATGCTGCCAGATGAGCATTCGGATCCCAGAATCCGGGCGAGAACTCCACCAACCATATGCGGTCATAGTCCTCTGCCAACGGTGCGAGCACGATCTCCGGCATCGAAGCATCAACAATGACACCCTCCCAGCCACCGCGAATCACACTGTAACCCGGCGGATAGCCGGCATAGGGCACATCGTCAGGGAGATACACGTCCAGCACGAGTATACTCGCCGCCGGATTCAGATAGAGAACATCCCCTTCTTCCAAATGTGATGTTATATGAGCCGCAACCTCACGCCACTCATGTTTGGTCGTCTGCCGATACTCATTCAGTAGGCCGCTGGTGTTGTAGGCCAGCAGAACGCCGGCGATCAGCCAACGCCATGCACCTTGAAGCCTGCACAGAGCCACGGCAACGCCGGCGGTCAGGGCGGGCAAGACTATGAGGAACTGCTTCGCCTGGAAAATCGGATAGCGCTGTGAAACCACGAACGCCAATCCGAGTGGGAGCAGGAACCAACCCAAGACCCACTCAATACCTTCGCGAGGTCGCACAGTGCCGGATCTTGCCAGAAGCACCACCCCTATCGCTGCCAAAAGAAGCCACACCAGGTTCACGGGTCTGACGGGAGTCTGCCCCAGGAGGAGCCAATCGAGAGTGCCCCGCAACGTCTCAAGGTTAGGGGACCCCAACCATCTCATCTGATGATGACGAGCCTGATACAAGACAACAGGAATCCAGGCACCATATACAAGTAACACAGAGAGCTGAATCACAACCCATCGCGCGAGGAATCTCAAGGATCTCCTCTGTAGGAGCAGCCAGACTCCCACCAGGAGGTTCTCAGCAACGATGATAAACACTGCATAGTTGTGCGTATACAGAGACAGGGCTGTAACCAGCAAGTACGGTGCCCAGACCCGTTTCTCACCTCGCGCCAACCGCCAGAAGTAGTAGGCAGACAACGTCGTCAGCAACGTCAGTAGGATGTACATGCGCGCTTCTTGGGAATACCAGATGTGCATGGGCGAAAGCGCACTCAATAGGGTGGCTGTCAGACCCACTCGGGTTCCAAAGAGCGAGTTTACCATCGTGAGGATCGCGGCCAATCCCAACATACCCAAGAGAACGGACAGATAACGTATGTGGTAGACCGTGTCCCCGAAGTATTGCCATAGGTGTAACAACACGTAGTAAAGAGGCGGGTGTTGATCGGCAATCGTACCCCGGACAATGTCGGCCAGGCCATGATCAGCCAACGCCACAGAATATCCCTCATCAATCCAGAGACTCTCATTGGTCAGGCCATAGGTTCTTAGCGCAAACGCCAACAGCATCACGGTCACAATGGCGATGTTTCTGTACGCTGAACGCGACAACACAGATCGTTGTTCCTTAAGTAACGAGACCGGCGACATCAGATCCCAACGGGTCGAGCCACATAGGTCATCACAGGCCCCTTGGCTCGATGGTAAGCCAGAGTCTTGTAGGGCCAAAGCATCAGCGGCAGTAGACGCGTTACCACCCGCATCGGAATGCTATCCCAAGCTCCCCTACCCCACCTCTGATCGACCCAGGTACGAAGGCTCAGCATAAACGCGCCAGGCCCGCCCAGAATGCACTTTCGATCGACCTCAACGAAGCCCGCGCGACTCAATAGGTCTCCCACAGCTCTTTGGTTAAACAGATGCAGGTGTCTCGGCACGTCCCAACCAATCCAGAGATCTCCAAACAGATGTCGGTCATAGCTGTCAATGTTCGGAATGGAGAAGATAAGATAGCCGTCGTCTGTCACCCACTGACGGAGCGCCTGCAGCGTCTCAAGAGGCGAGTACACATGCTCAAGCACATCCCATAGTGTGATGACACGATATCGCTCATCGCATGCGAAATCCGCTACGGAACCCGTGAATACATCAAGATCGTAGGCGTGGCGGGCGAAGTCCGCAGCCACAGGGCTTAGCTCAACGCCACGCACCTGCCAACCTTGATCTCTCATCTCCACAAGGAATTCCCCCGTAGCACACCCTACATCCAGTAAAGTCCCGGAGGCTGCATAGGCCTCGACATGGGAACGAAGGATTCGCATGGCACGCATGCGACGCGACACTGGCTTCGTATGTGCTACCGGCCTAAGCACGTGTGCTTCATAGTTATCGGGATAGTAATCGAGCATATGGCTTGGTCGAGGTCGAGGGTTCAGATAGATTAGGCCGCATGAATCACACGTCACATAGGCAAAGCGCTCGTCACTGAAACGATCACGCCGCCTCATCAGAAAGGACGCCTGATCAGAGCCACAGAGATCGCAGATCGTAGTCTCCATCATCAACTATGACCGCAGAGCTGAACTAGACAGAGTGAAGCCACTTCGGATGCCACGCCAGAACGCAGGCAGGATGGACAGGTTGCCCTTAACCATCTCCCGAGCAGCGACCCAGATGATGAACTGCATCAGTCCGACCCATGAAACGTGCTGACGATAGAAAAGCACAACGCTCTCACTCCACAGATACCACTTGCGCATTGAGTTCTCGCCAAGCCCCTGGGAGACTTTGTGCTGAACGAGTGCATAGGGCTCATAACGGATCCGCAGGCCTGAAGCTCTCACCCGGACCGAGTAATCGTAGTCCTCTTGGTACATAAAGTAACCCTCGTCGAACAAACCGACCGTCTCAAATGTGCGCCGACTGATCAACATAGCACATCCGGTCGCATAATCCAGGTCACACGGTTGGTTGAGCTCATCCTTGGTGCTCGCCTCGCCATAGCCGATAAGCTTAACCCGCGGGGGCAGAGCTACCCAGCGGGCGCCGGCGGACCAGATCTTTTCAGGCGCATCAGAGTAAACGATCTTTGGCACACTGATCCCGACATCGGAATGTATCTGCATAGGCCGCATCAACCAGGTGACAACATCAGGGTCAAGCACCGTATCGTTGTTGAGTACGAAAACGTAGTCCGCACCGCTCTCCAGTGCAGCCCGGATTCCCCTGTTAAAGCCGGCTGCGAATCCGAGGTTCGTCGGATTGGTGACGAGTCTGACATCCGGAAAATGAGCCCTAACTGCCTCAGGAGATCCGTCGGTCGATCCGTTGTCGACCATCCACCGATCGACATTAGGATAAGAGACCCTCTCAAGGCTTGATAGGCACGCCAACGTATCGCGAAGGCCATTCCAGTTCAGCGTCACGATGCTGACAAGCGGTGCATCCTCGCTCGTCCAGCCCGGATCCTCCGCATACACACGACCTAACTCAGGCATCCGTGAATCGCCCTCTACCTGTCAATGAAGATCATAGACCGACGCAAATGAGCGTACGAGCCGGTCCCAATACCATCTCTCACGGCTCAGTATGGCTGCCTCTGACATCTCCGCCCGACGACGATCGTTCTCGAGCAGGTGTAGGATCTGCCTCCCAAGAGGCTCCGGACACCCCGCTTCGGCGACGAGACCTAGCCGGTTGTCCTGCAGCAGTTCCTCACGCTCGCCCACAGCTCCTGTGACGACCGGTACACCGCAGGCCAAACTCTCCACGATCTTGAGAGGCGACCTGGCGGCTGCGATAGGGTCATCATGCACAGGATCTACCGAAACATCGGCCAAGCTATAGTACAGCGAAACATCCTCCGGAGAGACCCTTCCCACAAAGCGAACGTGCTCTTCAAGGCCAAGCTCTCGCACCTGCGTCTCCACCCTCTCCAGATCCTCTCCCCCTCCCACGATGAGTAAGGTGGTGTCGGGAAGCATCTTCACCACGTGGTGCATAGCCGCAACAAGAAGGTCAACCGGATGATTGACGAGGCTCACACTGCCAAGATAGAGCACAACCTTCTTGGCAACCAAGCCCAGGTCATGACGTAGTTGCTCGACCCTTTCGAGATCCACCATCTCGAATCGCTCTCGATCAACGCCGTTCGGTACAACGACGACTTGGTCAGCCGGATAGCCCAATGCCTTGACTCGTCGCGCGGTGGCTAAGGTGTTGACCGTGATTCCGCTCGTATAGTGCGGCAAGTGATCTTCAAAGAACCGCACGACTCTACGCTGCCATTCGTTCGCGAATCGATTCGATGCGGCCTCATAGTCATCACAGTCAAGGAAAAGGGGCTTGCGGCGTAGGCGACTGGCGACCACACCAGCTACACCATTCATAGGATGAGGTTTCCCCACGTGGTAGAGATCAGTCGGCACCCGCAACGCAGCCCATAACAGGCCTAGGGTAGCACTAATCACAACAGTTAGCAGTTGCACGGGTCTGAAATACTGCTTATCGCTGCCTCTCTTGCGTACGTGCATCTGTCCAGCATACCATATATGAACGCCCTGCAGACTCAAGCGACGCACCTTCAGGCTCGGGAGATCGTGATGCAGCGCGAGAATGGTGACACTATGTCCAAGGCGCTGAAGCTCCTTAGCGAGGGGCCAATAGCGACCCAGACCCGATGGACTCTCGAGGCTCTGAGTGAGCAGAAAGGTGATTCTCACGCTTGGTGCTCGCCTCGACTCTCGATGGTCTCAAGCGTTCTACCCAACCGCTCCCAAGAGAACGCCTGGCGAAGCCGGCTGATCTCCTCAGGATCACAACGCACCTCTGGTCGGCTGAGCAGATCCCTAACGGACGCGGCTATTTCGGCACTGTTATTCGGCGGAACCAGCCGGTAGCAGGCGGGAATCTCTACTCCATCAAAGACCCAGTCCAACGTCGTCAGCAGTGGCGTACCGAACCCAATAGCCATCTGCACGACCCCACTGCCCGTGGCGTGTCGATAGGGAGCTATGACCACATCAGCTGCAGCGAAATAGTGTGACAGGTCCTCATTGGGAATGTAGTGGTCGAAAACAACGACCGCGTCACTAATGCCCAACGTCCGAATCCTTGACAGGTATCGATCCTTCGGCTCCCAGAATTCTCCGGCGATCACTAGCTTTGTGTTGCCGACGTGGCGAATGACCTCAGGCATGGCTTCCAGTAAATCCATGAGCCCCTTGTACTCGCGAACGATTCCGAAGAACAACAAGACCTTGCCATCCAGCGGCAAGCCCAACAGCCTCCGAGCGTCCATTTGTGAGATGACATCATCGTTGAACATATCGTAGATGGGATGCGCCACGACGAAGGCATCGGCACCAGGAAACATATCAAGCAGTTTCGTACGCTCCTGTGGAGACTGCACGATGTACTCAGTTGCGTTGGATAGCGCGCAACGTGTCAACCAGCGGTCCCAGATCCTGGCCTCATGCGGCATGACATTGTGGCAGACAAATACTAAGGGAGTTGACAGGACCCTGCGCAATACTGTCCGCATCACGAACCACGGGACCGCCCAGAAGATGGTCCACCACGAGATGACGGTCAGATGCGGCTGAAAATCGCGGATGCGGAGTGCCGTCTTGATCCAGCTCAAGGGGCAGAAGGAATCCAGCAGGTACTCGACTTGCTCGACGCGAAGAGCTTTCTGACTCGGATCTCGATCGCTGGCCCCAGGAAACAGCCATTTCGGATACTGGCGCTTGAATGATACAACCAAGACCGTGTGGCCCATCGAGCGGAGTGTCTGAGCTAGCACCGCAGTATAGTGGGCGATCCCACCACGGTAGGGATACACAGGCCCAACCAGCGCGATACGCATGGAATTCCTAGAAGGCGGGTCGGAATCTAGCCATCAGGCGCGTCGACATCCATTCGTCCCAGTAGCTCCATCCGGCGCAGTCGGTACAGCACCTCCTCCAGGATCCGCCTGTTGAATCCGATAAGGTCCGCGATGAGACCGATGAGACAGCTCTGGAAACCCGTAATCAGCAGGACGGCAACCAGGATCAGTGACTGCACCTTGCCGTCGCCGGCGCCCTGCACGTAGTACCACAGAAAGCGTGCGCCAAGCACGAGTCCGGCACCGATCATCACAGCACCGATGAACAGAAACACACGCAACGGTCGATACATGGCATAGGTTCGCAAGATCGTCGCGCCTGAGTTCACCAGGTAATCCGGTATGCTCCGCATCAGCCGGGACGTGCGCGTGCTCGCATTCACCTCAATCGGCACATACGCCACGGCCATCCGTGTCGCCCCGGCCTGGATTAGCGACTCCAGCGTATACGAGTACTGGCTCAGAATGATGGTACGCAGCGCGGCCTCGCGGCTCAGCGCGCGGAACCCGCTTGTCGCATCGGGCGTATCGACCCCCGACGCTACCTTCATCACCCAGCTGCCCAGCTTCTGCAGCCGACGCTTGAGCGGCGAGAACTCAGCGACCGTCATCACGCCACGATCACCCACGACGATGTCGGCGTCGCCCTTGAGAATCGGCTGAACGATGCGTGCGATGTCAGCGCCCCGGTACTGATTGTCGCCGTCCGTATTGACGATGATGTCGGCGCCCAGCGACAACGCCGCCTCAAGACCCTTCACGAAGGCCGTAGCCAGGCCCATATTGCGTCGTAGCTGGACGATGTGATCCACGCCGAGCTCCCGTGCCACCGCCGAGGTCGCGTCGCGGCTACCATCATCAATCACCAGCACCTCAATCAGATCGACCCCGTCGATGTGCGTCGGCAGGTCGGCCACGGTGCCGGGCAGCGTCGCTTCCTCGTTATAGCAGGGAATCTGAATGATGAGCTTTGTCATAATGCGATGATCACACCACGGAGACGATTGTCTGACCTCGTCGGGTTAGGCGGTGCAACACATCACCTCCACCACCCCGCCCACCGCCCGCCCCACCACCACGTCCGACACCAACCCCAGAAACAGCCCGTGCGCCACGATGCCCGCCCGTGCCTCCAGCGCTCGCGCCAGCCCCGCCAAATCGTCGATCGGCCCGAACGCACAGTCCAGGATCAGATTCCCCTGGTCCGTCTGAAACAACGACCCGTCCGCCCGCTCCCGCACGGACACCTCTGCCCCCAATGATACCACAAATGGAATCTGCGTCCGCCATCCGAACGGGACCACCTCCACCGGCACCGCCCAGTGCGTCCCCAGCACCGGCGACAACTTGCTCTCGTCCACCACGATCACCTCCCGCCGCGTCGCCTGCGCCACGATCTTCTCCCGCAGCAGCGCCCCGCCCCCGCCCTTGATCACGTTCAGCGCCGGATCGACCTCGTCGGCGCCGTCGATCGTCACGTCGATCGCCGGATGCGCCGCCGGCGTCGTCAGGGGGATCCCCAGCGCCCGCGCCTCCTGCTCCACCACCGAGGAACAGGGGACCCCGACGATGTCCCGCAACTCGCCGCAGCGCAGCAGCGCCGCGATCCTGCGGACGGCGAAGATGGCGGTGCTGCCGTGACCCAGGCCCACCACCATGCCGGACTCGACGAAACGCACAGCGTACTCACCGGCTGCCCGCTTCTGCGCCTGCACGTTGCACGGCTCCGCGTGCGACCCTGTCATACCGTCTCTTTACTCTCCTCAACCGATCGTGCTCTGCGCAGCCGCGCGATCGCCCGGCGCACCGGCGGCAGACGCAGGCCCAGCAACGCGATCAGGATCACCGGATAGAGCCACGCCTCGAGCGGGTTCTTCTTCACCCACAGGACGTGCCATACCGCCAACCCCGCCGCCAGATAGACCGTGCGCTGCACCCGGCGCCACCAGCGCCCCATCCCGCTGCGCACGCTGGGGATTGAGGTTACACCAAGTAAGGCCAAGAGCAAGAACGCCCCCGCCCCCACCAGCACATACCGCTGATAGGCGATATCGAGCCCCAGCAAGGCCAGGTCGAAGCGATAGTCCCACCCCACAAAGGCCAGCGCGTGAGCGCCCGCAAAGGCCAGCGCCCACAGCCCCAGCGGCGCCCGCGCCTGCACCAATCGCCCCACGCGCGTGATCACCGCCGCCGGCGTGCAGGCGAGCGAAAGCAACAGAAACGTGATCGCCAGCCGCCCGGTGCGAATCGTGATCTCCTTCACCGGATCGATCACGAAGCCGCCGGCGGCATAGGTCGCGATCAACCCCACCGCCGGCAGCACCCCACTCAGAATCCCGACGAGCCGCACGCCTCGCCGGCGGATCCACCCCGCTGTCT
This sequence comes from uncultured Anaerolineales bacterium, assembly GCA_964650935.1. Classification (GTDB taxonomy): domain Bacteria; phylum Chloroflexota; class Anaerolineae; order B4-G1; family SLSP01; genus PWVB01. Next base: position 2,478 of record CAZYYC010000010.1, on the reverse strand, counting down.
GATGCGTCACAACGCCCCCTAGAAGTACCAGTCCCACGAGTCGAGGTTGTCGTACAGCCCCGCCACCTCGTCGGCATAGCCGTTCAGAAAGAGCGTCTCCCGGCGCACGTTCTCACCGATCAACCGCTCGGTCGCCTGCGACCAACGCGGGTGCGGCACCTCCGGGTTGACGTTGGACCAGAACCCATACTCCCCGGCCCCCGCCGCCATCCAGAAGGTCGTCGGCATCTCCGCCACCAGGTCGATCTTGACGATCGACTTCAGGCTCTTGACCCCATACTTCCACGGCACCACCAGCCGCACCGGCGCACCGTTCTGCGGCGGCAGATCCTGCCCGTAGACGCCGGTCGCCAGCGTCGTCAGATCGTGCAACGCCTCGTCCAACCGCAACCCCTCCACGTAGGGCCACGGAAAGGGCTGCCGCAGCCCCGGCATGGTGCGCTCGTCCAACGCCGTCTCAAACCGCACATACCGCGCGCTCGACTGCGGCTCCACCTCGCGCAGCAGCCGGGCCAGCGGGAAGCCGGTCCACGGGATCACCATCGACCACCCCTCGACACAGCGCATGCGCAGGATGCGCTCCTCGGCCTCGAAGGCGCGCAGATCGTCCAGATCAAAGGTCTTCGGGCGCTCCACCAGCCCCCCGACCGTCACCGCCCAGTCGGCAGTCGGAAAGCCCGCCGCCAGACCTGCCACGGCCTCCTTCTGCAGCGAGAACTCGTAGAAGTTGTTGTAGCCCGTCACCGCGGCATAGGGCGTCAGCGCATTCCCCAGCTCATCGGTCCGCCCATCGACCGGCGGCGCCGTCTCATCGTCCGTCGGAATCGGCACACCCCCCAACCGCCCCCCACACGCACTCAGCAGCGTGGCGCCGGCCAAAAGCTTCGCCGCCCCCGTCATAAAGCGACGGCGCGACATATAGACACCTTCCGGTGTGATCTCCGAAGAGCGAATTGCCTTCATCGTCCCAGGCCTCCTT
>CAZYYC010000010.1:0-1399 GCA_964650935.1 uncultured Anaerolineales bacterium | reverse complement strand
ACCTTCCGGTGTGATCTCCGAAGAGCGAATTGCCTTCATCGTCCCAGGCCTCCTTGTCGTTCCCACATTATCCGACCCAACCCTATTCGTCACCGCAAGTATACCCACGATCGAGCCCAATTCCATAGCAGCGGCCCATCTCGCACTTGTGTCACCGGTCACTTTCCCTAGAATAAGCCACAGTATCCGTGCAACCGGACGTCATGCTCCGATCACGCAGCAGAGGAGGCCTCAACCCATGCAGACCGTACAGCTTGGCAGCGTCACCGTCAGCCGCCTGATCCTCGGTGGCAACCCCTTCAGCGGCTTCTCGCACCAGAATCCCCGGACGGACCGTGAGATGGTCCGCTGGTTCACCACGGCACGCATCAAGGAGACGATGCACCAGGCCGAGGCCCTCGGCATCAACACCTTCCTGGGCCGAGCCGACCGCCACATCCGCCGCACCCTCCTCGAGTACTGGGACGAGGGCGGCACCCTCCAGTGGTTCACCCAGACCGCGCCGGAGTTCAGCAGCCTCGCCGCCAACGTCGCGCAGGCCATCGACACCGGCGCCTCCGCAGTCTACCTTCACGGCGGGCAGATGGACTACCTCTATGCCCAGCAGCAGTTCGACGTCGTCGCGACCTTCGTGCAGCAGGTGAAAGCCGCCGGCCTTCCCGTGGGCGTCGCCGGGCACAACCCCGCCGTCCACGCCTGGGCCAACGAGCACCTCGATCTCGACTTCCACATGTGCTCCTACTACAACCCCACCCCGCGCGACAAGCGCGCCGAGCACGTCCCCGGCGCGACCGAGGTCTTCGAAACCGCCGACCGCGACGCCATGGTCGCCACAATCCAAACGCTGCGCGCGCCCGCCATCCACTACAAGATCTTCGCCGCGGGCCGCACCGACCCTCGCGAGGCCTTCGCCTACGTCGCCCGGCACCTTCGCCCGCAGGACGCCGTCTGCATCGGCGTCTACACCAAGGACAAGCCGGACATGCTCGCGGAGGACGCGCGCCTCTTCAAGGAAGCGCTCAAAAACGACGAGTAATGCGTGACGAGTAACGAGTAATCGGACACCGCCGGATCACCCGTCACTCGTCACTCGTTACTTGTTACTCGTCACTAAGTGCCGGCAGCCGTGTATGTATAAACAGGAGCCAGTCCTATGACAACACCTATTGACATCAAAATCGCCTACATCGGCGGCGGCAGCCGCTACTGGGCCAAGATGGTGATGACCGACCTGGCGCTCTGCCCCCACCTCACCGGTGAGATCGCCCTCTACGACATCGACCACGACGCCGCGCTCGCCAACGTCGCGCGCGCCCAGGCCATCTACAGCCACCCCGACGCCCGGACCACCTTCGACGTCCACGCCTACCGCACCGCCGAGGCGGCGCTCCAGGACGCC
>CAZYYC010000009.1:0-37720 GCA_964650935.1 uncultured Anaerolineales bacterium | reverse complement strand
CCCTCGCCGCAACCGTCTTCATGGTCAACATCTACTGGAATCCCGACGACGAGGAGCCGGACGTTACGACGCCCACGCCAAGCATCGGGCTTTTCACGTTGACCCCGGCGCCCACTCAGACCGGCACCACAACAGATCTAACCGGCACCACCACCATGACGCAAGGCGAATCATCATCCGTCGTCATCTCCGCACCCGAGCCGACTGCGCCACCGCTCCCCGAGGAGCTTCTGGGCGACGCTCCGACGCCCATCCCCCAGGAGATGCTTCAGCCTGACTGTCCGCATCCCGGCGCCCAGTTGACGTCTCCGGCAGCGGGGAGTAACGTCTCCGGTGTGGTTGAGATCGCCGGCACCGCCGATCTCAACGCCTTTTCCTACTACCGCTTCGAGGTGGTCTTCCCCGGATCGAGCACGCCGAATTTCATCGCCCAGATCGACGAAGCTGTGGACAACGGGGTCCTGGGAAGCTGGGACGTCTCGGATCCGGCACGGTATCCGCCCGGCGGACCCTATCGCTTTCAGCTCGTGGTCGTGGACATCTACGGAAACACCCTATCATGTATCATACCTGTGAACATCGTATCCCAACAGGAGTAAGGAGCGGTTATGCTTGTCCGAATTGCGCGCGATGATGATTGGGATCCCTGTCTGGCGATCGATCTCTCGTACGAAACCGACACGGCCTGGCAGATGGATGAACATCAGGAGGGGGGGGAATGGCACGTCTCATTCCGCGAGATCCGGCTGCCGCGTACACTGCGCATCCACTTGTCCGAACCCGACGATAGCCAACTCAAGAGCTGGCAGCAGCGTGACCAATTCTGGGTAGCGCTTGAGCATCGTGACATCATCGGCTATCTCGGACTGGACATCGACCACGCACGCCATCAAGCACGCATCACCGACCTCGTAGTCGCCCCAGAGGAGCGCCGCCGGGGCGTGGCGGCTACGATGTTACAGCGTGCCACGGAGTGGTGCCTACGACAGCACATCGATCAAATCGTGCTGGTCTGTCCGCTGAAGGCCTATCCGGCGATTGCCTTCGCCCTCAAACACCGCTTCGTCTTCTGTGGTTATCAGGACGCCTACTGGCCCGGTCAGGAAGTCGCTCTTTTCTTCCGCCAGCGGATCAGGTAACCGGAAAGCGACCGCCACCAACGATGGATTGGCTGCACTTTCTTACACGGGCCAGCGATGTGCTGACAGCAGGCGTGGGAGCGACGGCGCTGGCTCTGGCTCTCTACCTGATCGTCTACAACCATGGTAGCCAGGTAGCGCGGACGTTCGTCGGGCTGCTGAGCTGTGTCATCATCGTCTACCTCACGGATCTGCTCCTGACCAGTGTCACGGGACCGGACCGCGCCGAGCTGCTGCTGCGTCTACAGTGGATCGGTATTGCTTTCACGCCACCGCTGTACCTGGAGTTTGTGCGCGCCATTCGCCGGTCAGTGCTAAGAGACCACTTCCCATCCTGGCTGCGCATGGCGAGCTTCGCGTCAGGGATCTGCATGACGCTCCTGGCCCTCACGACCGATGTCGTCGTCCGCGGTCGTACCGTCTCGGCAGGCGCATCCCATCTGCGTCCGGGACCGCTGTTCTACCCCTTCGCGATATTCTTTGCCGTCGTAGCGCTGTGGGGACTAAGGGAGACCCTGATCGCGCGAAGCCTCTGCTATACCCGAACAGCCCGTCGACGTATGGGCTACCTCTCGATCGGCTTTGCCGCGCCTGCCATGGGCGTCTTCCCCTATCTCCTCTTAGCCGGCTGGCCTGCGAGTCTATCGGGTGGCGTGCTCCAGATCTTTCTCATCATCGGTAACGTCGCGGTCGCCACCATGCTCGCGTTGGTGGCCTACAGTGTGGCCTTCTTCGGCACCCTCGTACCGGATCGCGTCATCAAGCATCGGATGGTGCGCTTTCTGCTGCGCGGCCCCCTGACCGCCATCCTGGCCCTGGTGGCCTTCGGGGCCGGCTTGGCCGCCGAACCCAGGTTGGGTCTCGGGCCCTACAGCCTCTCCCTGGTCTCGCTGGCCGTCGCCGTGATATTGACGCAGCTGGCCATCGAGATGTTGAAGCCGCTGATCGACCTGCTGCTCTACCGGGGCGGCGCTCTAGAGGTCACTCAGGTACAAGAGCTCAGCCAGCGGCTGCTCACCACCGCGGACCTGAAGCAGTTTCTCGAGAACGTTCTCGCCGCCATCTGCGAGCTGATGCACAGCGGCGGCGGCTTTCTCGCTATCCTGGAGCAGGGCAGGCTGCATTGGGAGATCTGGTGCGACCTGTCGATGTCGGAAGAAGAGATCTCCAATATACCCCTCACCGAGGTTACCCAGTCGCGAGAGGGGGAGGCCTTCATTCGGTGGGATGGCCACTGGGTCCTGCCGCTACGCGACAAGACCGGCCAAGAACTGGTAGGGCTGATCGGTCTGAGGGCGCCGGAGGTGGAGATGCCCCTGCCGCCGGAGCGGCAGGCCGTCCTCGATCAGCTGCTGCTCCAAGCCTCAGCGGCCTTGGCCGATCGCCGGCTGCAGCAGGTGGTCTTTGACGCCTTTACCCCCCTGCTACCCGAGCTGCGGGATATTCAGATGCGCGGCGGTGTGCTACGCTACGAGGGCGAGAGTGCTATCGGCTTCTCATTGGCCCAATCCCCGGAGTTGCCACAGTGGGTTCACGACGCACTCGCGCACTATTGGGGGGGGCCGCGCCTCACTGAGAACCCGCTTCTGGAGCTACAGATTGTACGCCAAGCCGCATCAGACCACGAAGGCGATATGGTCAAGGGGCTGCGCTCCGTGCTGGCGAACGCCATTGAGCGCCTGCGCCCCGACGGGGAGCGCAAGTTGACAGCTCCCGAGTGGCTATTATACAATATATTGGAGATGAAGTTCCTGAGGGGCCAAAAGGTGCGGCAGGTTGCTATGCGCCTGGCTGTCAGTGAATCCGATCTCTATCGAAAGCAGAAGGTCGCTATCGAGAATCTGGCTGACATCCTGACGGAGATGGAAAAAGAAGCTCAAAGCTCATCTGTCAGCTGAGAACTGCACCGATCACGATCCGAGCCCTCAGACATGGGAGCCGGGAACGTGGTGCTATCGCGGGTGCGAATACTGTGCGAAGGAGTAGCTGAATGGATATCTATGTACCGCCGTATTGTCCGCCCTGTGACACATACTGGCAGACATTGCTCGAGGACGGCCCCGTCAGCTCAGGAGAGGTTCCAGGCCCCTGGCAATGGGTCGAGGCCCCCGCGATACCGCTCGAGATCTGGGATGAAGCCCGAGAACTGCAGCGCCGCCACACCGTGATGAACCTGACCATTGACAGCTTCAACCGCGGTGGTCTGATCGCACACTGGAACGAGATTGAGTGCTTCGTGCCCGCGTCGCATCTGATCGCCTATCCGTTCCCGGCTGATCCTGATGCACGCGAGGCTTGCTTCTCCGAGTATCTGGGGAAGGAGCTCAGGCTGTGCCTGATTGAGGTGGAGCCTGCCCGAAACCGTATCCTGTTGTCGGAGCGCCAGGTGCCGGAATGCGAGGTGGCGGAACCGGAGTGGCCCGATTGGCTCTGCGTTGGAACGACGTGTGACGGCACAGTCACGAGCGTACGCCCCTTCGGCGCCTTTGTCGATATCGGTCCCATCGAGGGCATGATCCATATCTCCGAGATCTCCTGGGGACGCGTTCGCCATCCGCAGGACTTCGTGAAGCCCGGCCAACACGTGCGGGTACGCATTCTCAACGTTGATCTAGACCATCAGCGAGTCGGTCTGAGTCTCAAACGCCTGCGCCCCAACCCGTGGGATACCATCGAGCATCACGTCAAGACAGGGGATGTGGTCAAAGGGACCATCGCCAGCATCGAGCGCTTCGGCATCTTTGTGGAGCTGCTGGAAGGCATTGAGGGCCTGCTCCATATCTCCGAACTGCATCACGTCGACTGTGCGGAGGACATGCATAGCGAGCACGAGTGCGGCGACACGATCGCCGTGCGGATCCTCGACATGGTACCCAACGAGCACCGCATCGCCTTGGCGATGGCCAACAACGGGGACAACGGTGCCCAAGCGTAAGACCACGCCCATGGCGCACGCCCGCAACAGGTCCGGTGCGACCACGCGGACGTCCTCTGCGTCCCGTCGATCCACAAGTTCACGCCAGTCCGCCGGCGCAGACTCCCCCCTCCAGAAACTGGGGACGTGGGCCGTGGCCTGGATCACGGGACCCGCAGGCCAGCAGATCCTGGCGTTGGCATTGATCGCCTTCGGCGTCGTGACCTTCATCACCCTGGTGCCCGGCATCAACTCCGGAGCGCTGGTGAATGCGTGGGTCTACGTCCTCGTCTTGGCCTTCGGTTGGGCTGCCTATCCCATGGCAGCCCTTATCTCGGCGCTGGGCTTGCTGTGGCTGCGCCACCTCGTCCATCAGGCCACAGCGTGGCGATGGCGCCCGTTTCTGGGCTTTGAGTTGGCCCTGATCGCTCTCCAGACGCTCACCTTCACACTGATCAACCAGCATAGCTGGCGTCTGGTTGAGTCGGGGCGCGGTGGTGGCCTCATTGGCTGGGCACTCTATCTCTTCTTCAGCGATTACTTCGGCCCGCTGATCACCGGGATCCTTATGGGCGTCGTGGCGCTCTTGGGGATTGCACTGGCTTTCGACCTCACGGGCAGGGATCTGACGATCTTAGGCAACCGCCTTAGCGAGGTGTGGGAGGCATGGCGCGCTGCGCGTGCGGCTAGGGCTGAGGCGCTACGGGACATTCGAGCGATGGACATCGGCCCACTGCCGGAACGGATCGAGGACACCGTTCCCCATCATCCGGCGCCGGGTGTCGCCGTCTCGCCCCTCACGCGACGGGAGCCTTCATCCAAGGGCAATCGCAGCAAGCCCAAAATCCGCGAGCCGCAGCCCGTCTCGAAACCGCGCCGTCCCGGTACCAGCCCACACATCATTCCTATGACCTTACTGAAAGAGTCACGAACGGCGGGGATGGACCCCCAGGAGATCGACCGTAAGAGCCGTATCATCGAGGAGACTTTGGAGCAGTTCGGGGTACCCGCACGCGTCACCGAGGTACGCCCGGGGCCGACCGTCACGCAGTTCGGCGTGGCACCGGGGTACATCGCTCGCGGAACCGAGGGTAGCCACCAGCGTAAGGTGCGCGTCAGTCAGATCGCAGCGCTCTCTGACGACCTTGCGTTGGCGCTCGCGGCCCGATCGCTACGCGTCGAGGCTCCCGTCCCAGGCCGCGCCGTGGTCGGCATCGAGGTACCCAACGCCGATATCACAACGGTGCGCCTGCGCACCGTGCTGGAGAGCGACGCCTTCCACAAATGTGGGCGTCCCCTCTGCTTCGCTGTAGGCCTCGATGTCGCCGGTGCACCCCAGGTCGCCGATCTCTCGCGTATGCCCCACCTTCTGGTGGCGGGTACGACGGGCAGCGGCAAGTCCATCTTCATCAAGGCCCTCGCGGCCGGCCTGATCGCGCACAACACGCCGGAGGACCTGCGGCTCATCACCATCGACCCGAAGATCGTTGAACTCAGCCATCTCAATGGTCTGCCTCATTTACTCGGCAGCACCGAGACCGACGTTGAGCGTGGTCTGCGCGTCCTGCGCTGGGTGGCCCACGAGATGGACGAACGCTATAAGCTGTTTGCCAAAGCCGTGGCCCGCAATCTCGACGACTACAACGCACGACTGATCCGTCGCCGGGCGACAGGGAGCAACCCCGCAGCGCCGAACGAGGACGATGAGGCCCCGCTACCCCGCATTGTCATCTTCATCGATGAACTGGCCGACCTGATGATGACGGAGCCCGAGGAGACCGAGCGTATCCTCACACGTATTGCTCAGATGGCTCGCGCGACGGGCATTCACCTGGTCGTTGCAACGCAGCGCCCCAGCACCGATGTGGTGACGGGGTTGATCAAGGCCAACTTCCCCGCTCGCGTCAGCTTCGCCACCGCCAGCGGTGTGGACTCGCGGGTCATCCTCGACACGCCCGGCGCGGAGACGCTGCTGGGTCAGGGAGATATGCTTTTCCTGCCCCCAGATGCCTCTGCCCCGATGCGTGTGCAGGGCTGCTACATCTCCGACGACGAATTGGAGGCCCTCATCCGTTTCTGGCAGCAGGAGGCGGGGGCTACACCGGCCAAGGCGCCGTGGGACACCATCGCCGAAGCGCAAGGCCCCGAGACCTGGCGCATCGAGGGATTGGGCGAGGACGCCGATCTCCTGGAACAGGCAATCGCTTACGCGAAGAGCCGCGGCAAAGTCACGACCTCGGGGATCCAGAGACGCTTGCACATCAGTTACCCTCGTGCAGCGCGTCTGATGGAGCAAATGGAGACGATGGGTATGGTCGGCCCTCAGGAGAGTGCCGGACGGAAGCGTAAGGTCATCTTGGGTGACGACGACGAAACGTAGGCCGCTGCACCGCCCAAACTCGCGTAGGCGGTGGCTGACTCAGAGTTGAAGTGTACGCGCACGGCGGAGATGCACGGGATAGCGGCTGCGCAACCGCTGACCGTCGCGCTTGGCCCACCCCAAAGGAAAGCCGTCGACCGTCACCAGCACGTGCCCGGCAGGCCCGTTATCCATCCAGAAGCCGCCATCCAAGAAGGTCGTGATTCGCGGGTCATCGGGGGAGAGACGGATGTGGGCTCTCGCCTCCTCGGGCGTGATCGCCATCGCCAGGGCATGGTCAGGCTGTACCTTGCCGTGCCGCAGCGAGGCCACCCACCAACCGGGACGTAGCACCGGAACCCGCGCCGAAAGCGCCGGAGGCATCGGTGAGATATAACAGTGGTCGTCCTTCGTGAGCAGCAGCCCGGTCGCCGGCGGGGCATCTGCGAGCACCTCCCCCAGCGCACGCTCGTAGAGGCCCAGGACGCGACCCGGTATCTCCTGATCCTCCCAGCGAGCGGGTAGATCATCCGGAGGGGGCCCCTGACGCTCCAGCAGCGCGTAGAAATGTCCGTGACCAGGGCCGGTGTGGGGCCAATAGCGCCCCGCACGCCGCACGTGGTCTGCCACATCAAGCCATTCAGGATGGGCCGGGCTCAGGCCCGGCAGATCAGGCAAATCCGACAGAGCAAATGCCGGATGTTCGTCGAGGAAGGCCCCAACGACGCCCTCATTCTCCTCGGGCGAGAAGGTGCAGGTACCATAGAGCAGACGCCCCCCGGGACGGACCAGATCAGCAGCCTGATCGAGAATACGCAACTGGCGCGCCGCGTAGTCACGCACGGTCGCGAGGCTCCATGAACGCAACGCCCGGGCGTCATCGGCGAAGGTCGCCTCACCCGAACAGGGCGCGTCGACCAATAGCGCATCAAAGAGACCCGACCAGGCCTCCGCCAAGCGATCGGGGTAGGCGTTGGTGACCATGGCGTTCGTGACCCCCATACGCTCCAGGTTCATCGCCAGGATGGTGGCACGCTGGCGAGACACCTCGTTGGCGACCAATACACCTTCGTTGCCCATCCGTGCCGCCAGGTGCGTGGCCTTGCTTCCCGGCGCCGCTGCCAGGTCGAGCACCCACTCACCGGGTTGCGGATCAAGGAGCACAGCAGCCGCCATAGCGCTGGGATCCTGCAGATAGTAGACGCCTGCGTTGTGATAGGGATGGCTCCCCGGCGAGACAGCGTCCTCCAAGCGTAACCGGAAACCCTCGTCACACCAGGGGACGCGTTCAGTGGGCCAGGGCAACAGCGCGACAAGGTCCGCGGTCTGTCCCCGGAGAGGGTTCAGCCGAATACCGACGTCGCCCTTGACCAGTGAAGCGAAGAAGCGCTCGGATTCATCACCGAGCCAGGCGCGCATCCGCTCGGCAAACGCCGCGGGCCAGCGCTCCAAGGCGCTATTCCTTCTCGTAGGGCACGCCATCGGCAGCGGGTGCCCGTGACTGCCCGACCACCCCGGCCAACACGATCATAGTGACCAGATAGGGTGCCATCAGCAGGAACTGTGAAGGAATGGGAACCGAGAAGATCGCCAGGCGCGTCTGTAACGAGTCGGCGAACCCGAAGATCAACGAGGCACCCAACGCCCCAACGGGGTTCCATTTGCCGAAGATCATCGCGGCGAGACCGATGTAGCCTTTGCCCGCCGTCATCAACTCATCGAAGCGTGCTACGGAACTCAGCACGAGATAGGCACCGCCGAGCCCGGCGACCGCCCCACCCAACAACACGTTGATGTAGCGCACCTTAAAAACGTTGACCCCTAGCGTATCTGCCGCCCGCGGATGCTCGCCGACCGCCCGAGTGCGCAATCCCCAGCGCGTGTGGTAGAGCATCAACTGGATCAATACCACCAGCACAAGAGCCAGATAAACTAAAAAGGTCTGATTGAACAGCGCCGGTCCGAGAATCGGGATGCGCGAGAGCCCCGGAATCGGCAGGCGGGCGAAGGTCGCGGGCCGATTCAGTGCGGCGTCCTGTTGAAGGTAACGCGAACTGAAGTAGCTCGTCAGTCCGGTCGCCAGAATGTTGATGGCGGTTCCCGCCACAATCTGGTTCACTTTGTACTTGATCGCCATCACCGCCAGCAGGCCCGACATCAGCGTGCCGCCGGCCATAGCGGCGATGAGGCCGACCCACACATTACTGAAGAGGCTGCCGAAGAGCGCGGCGAGGAAAGCGCCGCTCAGCATCATGCCCTCAATGCCGATGTTGACGACGCCGGATCGCTCGCACATGACGCCGCTCAGCGCAGCCAAGATAATCGGAACCGACCGCAACAGCGAGGAGCCGATCAGGCCTGTGATGTTCATCGAGCGTCCACGAGCCGCCCACGCCAGGAAGGCCACGATGAAGAGCCCTACCACCACGCCCAATACGGCATCGGCGTGACGAAAGCCTCTGGCGAGCTGCCACGCCCCTGCGAAAGCGGCGCCGATAGCCAGCACATAGATCCCCACGCGGGTTGGGAAGACGAGATCACCGATGGGAAGTGACTCCCCGCGGGTCTCCACGAATGCGAACGCCGTGCTCTGGCCTGTCTCCGTACCGGGCACAAAGAATGCCAACATGGCCACAGCTACAACGCAGAAAACAGTACCCAGGATCCGTGCACGCCGGCGAGCTCTGTCTGACGTCGTCATCAAGGTCATAGTTTCCTCCTAGGTCAGGCGGAGTGCTGTACTCAAAGCTCTCCCCAGCCATGTGCGACAACCAGTTCCTCGCCTTCGAGCGGCTGCCGGAGTCGATAGATCGAGCGGATGATCTCGGGGGCCGCGATGAAAACGATGATCAACCCCTGGATGATCGCCGTCAGATCAACCGGCACGCGCGCGATCCCCTGCATATTCTGTGCGCCGGCTCGCAGGGCACCAAAGAGGAGCGAGGCCAGCACCACACCCAGGGGGTGGCTTTTGCCGAGCAGCGCGAGTGCGATAGCGTCGAAGCCGTAACCCGAGAAGAAGGCATTCGGCATGAAGCGCAATACCCCCAGGATGTCGGTGGTCGCCGAGAGACCAGCCAGCGCCCCACTCAACCCCATGGTAAGGACGATCGTCCGCGCCACGTGGATGCCTGCGTAGCGCGCTGCGTGCGAGTTCTGACCCACCGTGCGAATCTCGTACCCCAGCGTGGTCTTGTACAGAAGCCACCAGACACCGAATGCCACCGCCAACGCCAGGAGGAAACCGGCGTTGAGACGCATCTCGATCCGGTTGGGAAAGAGCTGCGGGAGATAGGCGCTCGGCTGGATCTCGGGGCTGACCGGACGCCCATCGCCGCGCGCCATCGGCCCACCGACATCGAGCAGGTATTCAGCCAGACGGAAGGCGATGTAGTTCATCATAATGGTGTTGATGACTTCGTGCGCGCCTGTCTTGCCCTTGAGCAAGCCCGGAATCCCACCCCACAACGCGCCACCCGCCATGCCAGCCAGAATCGCTAACGGCAGATGGATGATGCCCGGCAAACCCTGGAGGCTGTAGCCGACAAAGACGGTGGTCAGTCCGGCGACGAAGTACTGACCTTCGGCTCCGATGTTGAAGAGCCCACCCTGAAAACCAAGGGCCACTGCGAGGCCGGCGAAAATGTAGGGCGTCGAGATCCGCAGCGTCTCGGTGATAGGGTAGATCGCGCGTAGGATCTGATGAGTCTCACCACCGGCAAAAGCTGTGACCAGACGAACAGGGTCACCAAAGGCCCCGGTGAAGTATGCTCCATAGGCCCGCCCGATCACGGCAAACGCCCGCCCTATGCCGCGCCCGAAGCCCTCACCAAAGGCCTCGTAGACAGAGGCATCTGTGGCGATGATCACAACGGCCCCGATGATCAGGGCGGTGACGATCGCCAGAAACGGGACCAACAGAGATCGCCAACGCAGACGCGCTGCAAGTCCGCCCTCCTCAAGGCGGGGGTGTCGGCGATCGCCCTCTTCGCGCTCTTGGTCAGTCGCTCTCTCTACCGTCTGATCGTCCATATGGGTACTCCTTTGTGGGGGCGACATGGTAGGCAGCCCCGATCAAGAGAACGTCGGGCTAGGCCACACCCGCCATCAGCAGGCCCAGTTCTTCCTTGGTCGCCAGCGCCGCATCGACCGTGCCCATCACACGCCCTTCGAACATCACCATAATGCGGTCGGCCAGGGCCATGACCTCGTCCAGTTCCGCAGAGACCACAAAGACCGCTGCGCCCTCATCTCGCTTCCGGACCAGCTGCGAGTGAATGTACTCGATCGATCCCACGTCCAGCCCTCGCGTGGGCTGAGAGGCGATGGTCAGCCTGACGGGCCGGCTCAGTTCACGTGCGACGATGACTTTCTGCTGATTGCCGCCCGAGAGATTGCCCACGGGCGTCTCTGAGCTTGGCGTGCGCACATCATATTCCGCGATCAGGCGGTTCGCCTGATCCCGAATCGCCGCCTCCTGCATCACGAGGCCCTTAGCCATCGGGGGCAGATAGTAGGTGTTCAAAACGAGATTGTCGGCTACCGTGTAGTTGAGCACAACGCCGTCCCGCTGGCGGTCCTCGGGGATATGAGCGGTCCCGTGCTCCGTGATTTGGCGCGGTGAGGCATTTGCGAGGTCCTGTCCGTCAATCACGATCTGCCCGCTCTCCACGGCACGCAACCCCGTCAGCGCTTCCACCAGCTCGGTCTGCCCGTTGCCCTGCACGCCTGCAACCCCGACAATCTCTCCCTCGCGCACCTGAAACGAAATCCCGGCGACGGCTACCTTATCGTGATCCGCCTTGACGACCAGGTCCTCGACGCTGAGCACGACCTCACCGGGACTTGGCGGGCCTTTAGGCACCTCAAGAATGACATCGCGGCCCACCATCATCGAGGCTAGACGGCGCTCGTCGCTCTCGCTCGGGCTCGTCGTGCCTACCGAGCGTCCCCGCTGGAGCACTACGATCCGATCCGAGATCTCCAGGACCTCTTTGAGCTTGTGGGAGATGAAGATGACTGACTTTCCCTGACCTACCAGCGAGCGAATCACCTCGAAGAGCCCCTCGACCTCCTGCGGCGTCAGAACCGCGGTCGGCTCATCGAGAATCAGGATATCGGCATTGCGATAGAGCAACTTGATGATCTCCACACGTTGCTGAATGCCGACCGGCAGATCTTCCACGGTAGCATCAGGGTCGACGTCCAGCCCATAGCGGTTGGAGAGCTCACGGATACGCTGAGCGGCTTTGGCGCGATCCAGCACCACACCATGACGCATCGATTCCATGCCCAGCATCACGTTCTCAGTCACGGTCAAGACGGGCACGAGCATGAAATGCTGGTGGACCATGCCGATACCCAGGGCGATTGCGTCCCTGGGATCGTGAATCTCAGCCAATCTACCACGAACGTAGATCTCGCCTTCATCCTGATGATACAGGCCGTAGAGGATATTCATCAGCGTGCTCTTGCCGGCGCCGTTCTCACCCAGCAAGCCCAACACCTGACCTTCTTCCAGCCTAAGATCGACGTGGTCGTTCGCCAGCACACCGGGGAAGCGCTTGGTGATGCCCGCGAGTTCCAGAACAGAAGGTTCAGTGGAGAAAGTGCGTTGTGCACTCGTGATCTGCGGCGAGGTCTCGTCAGGCAATCGGCCGTTCATAGTCCCTCCCTGACCCAAAGAAGCGGGGAGCGGGCTTGTCGCCCGCCCCCCGCCGATATTCCTACATGCTCGAGACGAAGGCAGCCCAGCCTGTGTCGATCGTACCGTTGATGATCCCCTGACGAATGGTATCGAGCTCGCTCAGGATGTCCGCCGGGACCGCGCCCGGGGCCACATCCGCGATGCCCACGCCATCGTTCTCCAGGGTGCCGAGATAGGACTCGCCGCCGAAGCCTGTGAATCCGTCCGCCGAGGCCATCTCGATCGTATCGAAGACCGCGACGTCCATCTGCTTCAGGACGCTGGTCAGCACGACGTCCTTGTACACTTCAGCGCTCACGGTCCAGTCCGTGTCGACGCCGACGATCCAGGCATTGCCTGCTTCGAGGGCCGCCTGAGCAGAGCCCAGGCCGACCGGGCCGGCGACCGGCATGATCACGTCAGCGCCCTCGGCGAGGAACTCCTCAGCCGTGCGGCGTCCGTCATCCGTCGACTCGAAGTTGCCCACGAAGACGCCGTTGCCGGAAGCCGTATCCCAACCCAACACCTCAACGTTGGCGCCCTTCTGCTGGTTATAGTAATAGACGCCTTGCTCGAAGCCGACCATAAAGATCGACACCGTCGGGATGTTGATGCCGCCGAAGGTCGCCACTTTACCGGTCTGACTGGCGGCTGCCGCGACGTAGCCGGCCAGGAAGGCGGCCTCATCCGTGGCAAAGGTGAGGCCACGCACATTGTCAATCGGAGGATCGTAGCTGAAGTCGACGATCGCGAAGTTCACGTCGGGGTTTGCCTGCGCAAAGCTCGCCGTGTCGTCGGCCAGTAGGAAGCCTACCGTGACAATCAGGTCCGTATCCTGATTGATGTACTGCGTGATGTTGGGAGCATAGTCCGTCTGCTGCTGAGACTCCAGGTAGGAGCCGTCGACGCCAAGCTCATCCTCGGCCATCTCGATGCCCTTCCAGGATGTCGCGTTGAAGGATTGGTCATCGATACCACCCATGTCGGTGATCATGCCGACCTTGAAGTCACTTGCCGCACCACCGCCGCAGGATGCAAGCACGATGCTGAGTAACAGGACAGGAACCAGGAGCATCGAAAGATGCTTTTTCATAGAAGTATCCTCCTTAAGGTAACACTAACGACTTAGGGGTCTATCCGTGTCGTGAGACTTACGCGAGACTTATGTGGAACGTATCGCTGCATCCGAATGCATCTATCGCATGGCCTCCTTTCACTCGATAGGCTCAGGATCTTGCTTGGGTTCATCCGATGATTGAGGTTCAGCATGGAAGACGAGGGCGCCATCCTCCAGGTCCACCAGGATCTTGGCCCCCCCTACGTACAATCCGCGCAACAGGTCAATGCTGAGAGGGCTCTCGACACAGCGCTGGATCACCCTGCGCAGCGGTCGGGCGCCGAACTGCGGATCGTAACCCTGTTCCGCCAGCCACTGCTTCGCCGCGTCCGTCAGGACGACCTCCAGACCGTGTTCAGCGAGTCGCTCCTGAATCTCCTGCATCTGCAGGTCGACGATCTGCTCAACGTCGGCGCGCGTGAGGTTGTTGAAGATGATGATCTCATCGACACGGTTGATAAACTCGGGGCGGAAGGTCTCCTTTAGCGCCGTCAGCGTCCGGCGCCGGCTTTGCTCCGCTTCCTCATCGGCCCCACGTGCAAACCCGAGGGCCGCACCCCGTGTGAGGTAGTCGGTGCCTACGTTGGATGTCATGATGACGACCGTGTTGCGAAAGTCGACCGTACGCCCCTGTCCGTCGGTCAAGCGTCCCTCGTCGAGAATCTGGAGCAGCGCGTTCCATACATCGGAGTGCGCCTTCTCGATCTCGTCAAAGAGCACCACCTGATAGGGTCGCCGGCGAACGGCCTCCGTCAACTGCCCACCCTGATCATAGCCCACGTAGCCCGGCGGTGCTCCGAAGAGACGTGACACGGTGTGCGCCTCGCGATATTCACTCATATCCACACGCAAGAGCGCATCCTCATCATCGAACAGAAAAGCCGCCAACGCCTTAGCCGTCTCGGTCTTGCCCACTCCAGAGCTACCAAGGAAGACGAAGGTGCCGATGGGGCGGCGCGGGTCCTTCAGGCCGGCTCGCGCCCTGCGGATCGCGTCGGCGATGACGCCAATGGCCTCGTCCTGACCCACGATGCGCTCGCAAAGCGCCTCCTCCATCCGCAGCAACTTGTCGGCCTCTCTCTCCAGTACCTGGAAGACGGGGATCCCCGTCCATGCGGAGACCACATCGGCGATGTCCTCTGCCTCAACGGTCTCATCGATCTGATGGCGGCTGAGCCACGCTTCCCGGGCCTCGGCAAATGCCGTCTCGGCGCGTATACGCTCGGTCTTCGCCTCAGCCGCACGTTCATAATCTCGCGTATTGCCCGCGGCCTCCTCCTCAACCCGCAAGCGGTTGATCTCCGACTCCATCTGCTTCAACTCCGGGGGCAGAGTAAAGAGCGTAACCCGTAGCTTTGCGGAGGCCTCATCCATCAGGTCGATGGCTTTATCGGGCAGATGACGATCGGTGACGTAGCGATGCGACAAGCGTGCCGCTGCGACAAGGGCATCATCACTGATGCGCACTTTATGGTGAGCTTCATACCGGTCGCGCAGACCGTGCAGCATCTCGATCGTATCCTCGACCGAGGGCTCCTCGACGAAGACCGGTGCGAACCGGCGCTCCAGGGCTCCGTCCTTCTCGATATACTGTCGATACTCGTCCAGCGTCGTCGCGCCGATGCACTGCAGCGCTCCCCGCGCCAACGCCGGCTTGATCATATTCGAGGCATCCAAGGCCCCCTGTGCGTTGCCGGCCCCGACGACGGTGTGCAGCTCGTCGATGAAGAGGATGTTCTCACCCTCCGAACGCTGAACCTCTTCGAGGATGGACTTGAGGCGCTCCTCAAACTCTCCCCGGAATCGGGTTCCTGCAACGAGTGCACCGAGATCCAGCAGAAGCAACCGCTTGTGCTTGAGGATTTCCGGCACATCGTCGGTGGCAATGTTCTGCGCCAGGCCTTCCACGATGGCTGTCTTACCGACACCGGGCTCGCCGATCAGAACCGGGTTGTTCTTTGTACGCCGCACCAGGATCTGAATCACCCGCTGGATCTCTCCCGCACGCCCGATCACAGGATCGAGTTTATGCTCACGTGCAAGTTGTGTGAGATCGCGGCTGTAGCGCTCCAACGTGCGGAACTTCCCCTCTGCCTGGGCACTGGTCACTTTCTGCCCACCACGCATCTGAACAATCGCATCCTTGATCCGTCCGTGGGTGATGTTGTAGTCAGCCAACATACGCGCCACAGGCGTGTTACGTTCTTGAGCAATGGAGAGCAACAGATGCTCGGTGGAGATATACTCATCCTGCAGCGCTGTCGCCTCCTCCTGGCTCGCGTCGAGGACCCGTTTCACCCGCGGGGTAATGAAGACCTGCTGATTACCGCGAGCACCGTAGATGCCCGGTCGAGGATTGTTCTGGAGGAGTCTGTCGAGCGCCTCCGCCATCGCAAGCGGGTCGACACCCAGCTCAGTCAAGAGCGCCGGCACTGCGCCGTCTTTCTGCTGCACCAGCGCCAACAACAGATGCTCCACATCAACCTGACTGTGCCCATAGTGCGTCATCAACTCAACAGCCCGTTGAGCTGCCTCCTGAGCACGTTCGGTAAAACGATCAAACCGCATCATGATCCATACCCCTCAATCTGCTGGCATCTTCCGGAAAAGCGGCGCATGATGTACCGGCAGATGTTGCAGCGGCTCCTCACAACTACTGGGACTCTCCACCGACGCCCCGAAAGGCCATCAAGACCTGATGCGCATAGACACCCTCGCGTGTGCCCGCGAGTGCTGCGCGAGCAGCAGCCTGCTCCGCCATTCGCTTGCTGGCTCCCGTGCCCTGCCCGGCGACTTTTCCCGCGACCACGACCTGGGCCGTGAAGGTCTTAGCGTGATCGGGGCCTGCCTCACCGATGATCTCATACACCGGCGTTTCAGCGAGTTCGGCCTGCGCCCATTCCTGAAAACGAGATTTCGCATCGACATGGGACTCTGCCTCCAAGATGGCCTCCGCCTCATGCGTAAACCACGATTCCAGGCGCGACCAGACGGCATCAAGGCCTCCATCGAGATACAGAGCACCCACCGTGGCCTCCAGCGCATCGCAGAGATTTGCAGGTCGGGTATCACCGCCGGATTCCTCCTCGCCACGACCGAAACGCAGCGCTGATCCCAACTCGAGCTCGTGGGCAAGACGCGCCAGGGTGGTCGTACGAACCAGCGTGGCGCGGAGACGCGTCAGCGGCCCCTCCGGAAAGTCCCGATAGGTATCGTAGAGCCACGCGGCTACCAGGAAATCGAGCACCGCATCGCCGAGGAACTCCAATCGCTGATTGTCACGGCAACTTAGCGCCGTATCCTCTTCACCCTCTTCCGGATGCTCGTGTGCATAGGACGGATGGGTAAGCGCAAGCTCGAGCAAGGTGGGGTCCCGGAATCGGTAGTTCAGCTTGGTCTGCACTTTGGACAATGCGTCCTCATTCTTACCCACGAAGTCTCCTCAGGGGCAGCTACGGAAATTGGAGATTTGCATCTTGTCCTCGATTATAGCACACTCACCAACGGATGGTAGCACTCGGCACATCAGCGGGGCTGTCGTCATTGGCCTCCTGGGAAGCTCGCAGGCCCGTGGCGCGGGGCGGATTTGGGCATCCGACGCCCTCGCTGTGTCGGCTGAGACGGATCCGGCTTTGCGGAAGGTTGTCCCCACACTGACATGCGATCGCCCTCCACCAACCGGCGCTCAGACGCCATAGTAGGTCATCAGGATCCGTTCAAAGAGACCGGCAGGCAGCATGCGGCTGGCCCAGACAGCGATCCTCTCATAGAACGGCCCCACCACATATCGGGGTCGGGGCGATCGATGATTCACGATGCGCAGCAGCGCGCGCGCGACCACGTCGGGGGGCGACCCTCCCTGCTCATCAGCCTCAATCCTGGACAGCGCAGCAGCATAGCGCTCATGATAGACGGAGGCTCCGAAGGCGTCGTCCTTGGCGGCTCGGACGGTACGGCGATTCGACGTGAACGAAGTACAGATGTCGCCCGGCTCGAGGAGCACAACATAGATCCCGAAGGGCTTAACCTCCATCCGCAACGACGCGGAGAGCCCCTCAAGGGCGAACTTACTGGCACTGTACAGGCCCTGAAAGGGCAGCCCCATCAAGCCGCCGATGGAGCTGACGTTGACGATGAGACCTTCGCCTCGCGCGCGCATATGCGGCAGGACTGCGTGACAGACCCGCAGCGCGCCGAAGAAGTTGGTCTCCATAAGCGCTTTGGCCTCCCCGATCGACGTGTCCTCGATAGCGCCCCCATACCCAAAGCCGGCGTTATTGACCACCACGTCCAGGCGCCCTGCTGTCTTGAGGACCTCGTCGACGCCGGCGCGGATCGAGCCATCGTCATCGACATCCATGGCCAGCATAGGATACCCCAACGCAGCGGCATCGACGGACGCGAGACGGCGGCTGGTGCCGTAGACACGGTGCCCCTGGCCCACCAACGCGGTCGCACACGCGCGACCGATACCGCTGCGCGCACCGGTGATCAGGATGACCCGGGATGTCGTTCTTGCCATGGATAGCCTCACTTATCCTACTAGATCGCAGTCAACCCCATGCTACCTGAGGTGCCGTCAAGCGCAATCTCTGTGGTATACTAACCTAATAGACCGGGCTTTCCTTCGGCCTGCCGCAGGATCTCGATCGGTACCGATTCACACCATCAGCGAAGGGCCAACCAGGTGAACCGAATCTCAAGGTTTCCGTCAGGTGTTGCACGTGTCGGGTTGACCCTCCTGGTCGCTGTTGTTTTGGGTTGGATCGGCACGACCCCCATCGCGGGTCGTGAGTCCACCCCACTCGCTTCGGAGATCCTGCATGAGCCGACCTTGCGGCTACGTGTGGGGATCTTCGATCCGGTGCGCAGCTCCCTGTCCATGCCTGTGCACTTGTCGCGCTCGCAGGCCCCAACCGGCCCCGGCTTGCGCCTCGTTCAGTTTCCGGGCCCCATCCAGGACGACTGGTACACAGCGATGGTGCAGTCCGGTCTGGACGTGGTGACCTACATCCCGGAGTATGCCTACCTCGTCTGGGGACATGACATGGCGATCCGACACCTCGCCCATACGGTGCCCCTTCGCTGGACAGGCAGCTATGTCGCGGGCTACGCACTCGACCCGGTCCTGCAGGGCCTTGAGGGGCAGGCCGACCGGATCTCCGTAGCGGTCCAAGTCTACGCACACGCCGATGCACAAACCACGCTCAACACCGTGACGACACGGGCCGCGCGCGTTATTCGCCCGTCGATGACCATAGGCGTCCTGACCACCGTGGGCATCGATGTAGCCGCCCGGCACCTCGACGAGCTTGCAGCGCTTCCGGGTGTGGTCAGCGTCGAGCCCTGGATCACACCGGAACGACTCGATGAGGTTCAGGGCCAACTCGTCGCCGGGCAACTGACGCTCGACGGTTCGCAACCCGTGGGACCGGGATATTTGTCTTGGCTGACGGAGACGGTGGGACTCAGCACCGATCCGCTTGACTATCCTATCGTGGATGTGACGGACGACGGGATCGATGATGGAAGCACAGCGCCTCAGCATCCCGATTTCTACGAGTTCGGCGATATGACCCGCCCCGACCGTCTGGTCTACAATCATAACTGGACACGCGACCCGGCAGCCGATGGCGCAGGAGGACACGGGAACATCAACGCCGCCATCGTCGGTGGCTACAACGATCTCACCGGCTTTCCCTACACCGACGCGGCGGGCTTCAATCGTGGCCTGGGGATCAACCCCTTTGGCCCATTCGCGGGCTCCAAGGTCTTTGCCAACGCCGGAGCTTGGCAAGCACCGTCGTATGAGGCCATCGTGGGCCACACCTACACGCGGGGCGCACGCATCATCTCGAATTCCTGGGGCGAGCAGCCCGGCACCGGGCGATATCGGATCGACGATCAGATCTACGATGCGCTGGTACGCGATGCCGTCGCCACGATCGACGGTGAGCAACCCGTCACCATTATCTTCGCTGCGGGCAATTCGGGCCCGGCGAGCAAGACGATCGGTTCTCCAGCCAATGCCAAGAACGTCATCACCGTTGGAGCCTCGGAGAGCTACCGACCGACGTGGACCGATGGTTGCGGCATCGGACCCACCGGCGCGGACAACGCCCACGACATCGCCGGCTTCTCGAGCCGTGGCCCCACCGCCGACGGTCGTGTGAAGCCCGAACTGGTCGCGCCGGGCACGCACATCCAAGGCGCCGCCACGCAGAGCCCCACCTACACCGGCGCCTACATCTGCGACAAGTACCGTCCCTACGGGCAGACCCTCTATGCGGCCTCTTCCGGCACCAGTCATGCGGCACCGGCGGTCGCCGGCGCCGCTTCACTCTTCACGCATTACTGGCAGACAAACTTCAGTGCTGCACCGCCCAGTCCCGCT
The DNA here is from genome assembly GCA_964650935.1 of uncultured Anaerolineales bacterium. GTDB lineage: Bacteria > Chloroflexota > Anaerolineae > B4-G1 > SLSP01 > PWVB01. The sequence goes on along the minus strand of CAZYYC010000009.1, from coordinate 18,111 downwards.
ATGGTCAAGGCCTACCTGGTCAACGCAGCCCGCTATCTCGACGGCAACGGCTCCGGGGACACCCTGCCTTCCAACAATCAAGGCTACGGTGCCCTCGACCTGGGTAACGCCTTCAGCGACACGCCGCGGATCGTGCAGGATCAGGAGGTCGTGCTTCACGCCACCGGAGAGACGATCGTCGTGCAGGGTTACGTCGCGCAGGACGACATCCCCTTTCGCGTCACCCTGGCGTGGAGCGATCCACCCGGACCGACGATCAGTGACCCCTATATCAACAATCTAGACCTCGCCGTCACCGTTGGAGGTGAGACCTACCTAGGTAACGTCTTCTCGGGCGATCTCTCCGTGCCGGGCGGCAAAGCTGATGTGCGCAACAACGTGGAGGGCGTCTTCCTCCCTGCCGGCGTGCAGGGTTCCTTTGTGATCACCATCACGGCGACCAACCTCGCGGGCGACGGCGTACCCGCCAACGATGACCCGACAGACCAGGACTTCGCCCTGGTCTGTACCAACTGCCATTCTTACGCTACGTTCAGCCTGGGCGTCAGCCCACAGGCACAGTCGATCTGCGCGCCGGACATCGCCGAGTATACGGTGGGAGCGGTCACCTTCGGGGGCTTCTCCGAGGAGCTCATGCTACAGGCTGCCGGCGTGCCAACAAGCGCCATCGCCACCTTCGACCCCAACCCCGTGCTGGTGGGTGAGATAAGCCGGTTGACCATCGACCAAGCCACACCGGCCGTCGCGGGCGAGTACACGATTCGCGTGACGGCCGGCGGCGCCGTTGCGGAGCAAACTACGACCGTCGGTCTAGAGGTGCTCACTGCGCCGCCTGGTGAAACCCACCTGACCTCGCCCCCGGAGGACGCCGTGGACGTGTCACTCACGCCGACCCTCGCTTGGGACGCTGTGCCTGAGGCGGATCACTATGTCATCGAGGTCGCCGGCGACGCAGCCTTTACGCAGCCCATCTACAGCGTCACGACGACGGCGTCCGAGCACCGTCTGACGCAAGCGCTGCGGTACAGCACGCCCTACTATTGGCGCGTTGTCCCCGCCAATGTGTGCGGGCAGGGCATCGTGGCGGCGAGCAGGCGCTTCACCACACGGAGTTTTGTCCTCTACTTTCCGATGTTTTACCTGTTCCCCGAGGAAGCATCCTACCCCTAGCGCTCCCCCCCCGCAGCGGCGAGAATCTCGGATCTTTTTGACAGTTGCCTCATTCCCGATACAATGATATGAAGTGTCGGGTTATAGGTCTGAGAAGGCGAGCAGTGCTGAGGTGCTATGGATAACACAAAGGCCAACCTTGCTCCTGTGCCAGGGGAACGCAGTCTCCGCGGCATGCAAGGCCGAAGTGAGGACGTCATCCGCTGTCAGATCATCCTGAACGGCACACGTCGCACATTCGATGTGTCACCCCACGAGACCCTTTTCCACCTTCTGCGGCGTGCCGGACTGCGCAGCGTGAAGTTCGGCAGCGAGGATGGTGCGGACGGCTACAGCGCCGTTCTGGTGAATGGGCGGCTACGCAACAGCATCGTCACCTTGGCAGCACAGGTCAGTGGGGCCGAGATCACGACCCTTGAGGGGCTCACGACACCTCCGGAGCGCGGCTGGAACCGCACGCGCACCTGGCATCCACTGCAGCAGGCCTTTATCGAGACGGGCGCAATCCAGAGCGGCTACGACACCCCGGCGCTGATCCTGGCGGGCAAGGCCCTCCTGGATCGCGAGCCCAACCCGACCGAAGCTCAGGTTCGAGATGCCATCAGCGGCATCGTCTCTCGCGAGACGGGCTACGTGAAGCCCATCCAGGCCATCCTGCGCGCAGCGGCTATCTTGCGGGGAGAAACCCCTGAGGATCTCGGCGGCGCTGGGGCAGGGCTCTTTGCGATGCCTGAGACCCTATTGGACACAGCCCCCTCAGCCGACGAGGAGCCGCAGCCCTTGACGCCGGGCGGTACGACGCAGCGTGCCGTGCAGACGCGCGTCAGGGCACAGCCCACAGTCTTCGTCACGCCCGAATCACAGCGCTTCAGCGTGGTCGGACAGCCGTTACCGAAAGTCGATGCGCCGAAGTTGGCTCAGGGCCACGCGGCCTTTGTAGCCGACTTCGAGCGTCCGGGTATGCTCTACGCCCGCATCCTGCATAGCCCACACGCCCACGCCCGCATCAGAGCGATCCATACCCGTGAGGCGGAGGCGCTTGACGGCGTGCACGCCGTGCTGACCTATCAGAATGTGCCGCGCGTCGTCTACTCGACCGCCGGGCAATCCTATCCCATCCCCGGTCCGCTGGATTACGTAAGTTTCGACAACAAGGTGCGCTATGTCGGCGATCGTGTCGCCGCGGTCGCGGCGGAGACGCCCGAGATCGCCGAGGAAGCCCTCTCGCTGATTCGCGTCGACTATGAAGTCTTGGCCCCCGTCCTCGATGCCGATGCAGCCAGAGATCCCGAAGCCCCGATCATCCACGATCAGGATGACTACGTGAATTTCGGAGAGAGTGATCCCTCACAGAATCTCGCGGCTAAGGTCGATATCAGCGTCGGCGACGTCGACGCAGCCTTCGCGCACGCTGACCACACCTTTGAGACCACGGTCGAAACCCAGAAGATGAAGCACGTTCCACTCGAGCCATGGGTGACGCTGACCTATTGGGATGAGGATGATCGTCTCGTGATCATGACCTCGACCCAGGTCCCCTTCCACGTGCGCCGGATCCTGGCACCGGTCCTCGGACTGACCGAGGGGCAGATCCGGGTCATCAAGCCCCGCATCGGTGCGGGGTTCGGCAATAAGCAGGAGATCTATGAGGACATCCCGGCTCATTTGACCATTGCCACCGGACGCCCGGTCCTCTTGGAGCTGACGCGCGAAGAGCAATTCATCTACACGACGACGCGACATCCCATGCGCGTGACCTACAGGATCGCCCTCGAAGCCGAAGAGGACGCCCTTCCGCGAATGGTAGCGCAGGATATGGAGGCCATCAGCGATACGGGGGCTTACGGCGGTCATGGGCTCACGGTGCTCGGCAACACGGGACATAAGACGTTGCCGCTCTACGCTACACCCAACGTCCGTTTCCGCGGCGAGACCTATTACTCCACGCGCCCCCGCGCGGGCGCGTTCCGCGGCTACGGCGTCACGCAGGGTGTCATCGCCACGGAGACGCTCATCACCCGAGTCGCCACCGAGCTGGGCCACGATCCACTGGACTTCCGCCTGACCAACATCATCGTTCCCCATACCGAGAACATCATGAGCAAGACGTGGAGTGAGGGGCGCGAGGCCCGCGGTGAGATCATCGAGACTAACGCTCTGCGCGAGGCTGCGATCCAGGGTGCTGCAGCCGTCAACTGGTACCGGAAGTATGGCAACGCCGGCTGGCACGTCGTCACGGGGAAGCCGCACCAGCGTCGTGGCATCGGCGTCGCCTTCCTGATGCAAGGCTCGGGCATCCCGAATCTGGACATGGGGGCTGCCGGCATCAAGATGAACGACGATGGATCATTCAACTTGATGATGGGCGCGACGGACCTGGGCACCGGATCGGATACCGTGCTCGGCCAGATCGCCGCGGAGGTCTTGGGAACCGATCTCGACCATCTCATCATCCGCTCCTCCGACACGGACGTCACACCCTTCGACAAGGGTGCCTATGCCTCAAGCACCACCTATATCAGCGGCGGAGCCGTAGCACGGGCTGCCGAGGAGGTCGCGCGCCAGATCCGTGCCGTCGCCGCGGAGATGATGGGGGGCGAGGCCACAGCCTTCACGCTCAAGACGAACCGGGCGTGGCACGAAGGCGGAGGGAGCCTCGGCTTTGACGAGATCGCCCGCTATGCCCTGCACACGCAGAATCAGCACCAGATCATGGGGCACGCGTCGTTCGTGAGTCCGGTGAGCCCGCCGCCCTTCGCGGCACAGTTTGCCGAGGTGACCGTCGATATGGAGACCGGACAGACGACGGTCGACAACTTACTCATCGCGTTGGATTCCGGACAGATCGTCAACCCGTTGACCGCCAGTGGGCAAGCCGAGGGGGGCATGCACCAGGCGTTGGGCTACGCGTTGACGGAGGAGCTCGTCTACGACGAGCTGGGGCGCACGGTTAACCCGCGATTCGACGACTATCGGGTCTTCAGAGCCGATGAGAGCCCGCCGATGGAGACCCTCTTCATCGAGACCTTCGAACCCTCCCACCCTGTGGGCGTGAAGTCGGTGGCAGAGATCGTCGTCAACGGCGTAGCGCCGGCGGTGATCAACGCGATCTACGACGCCACCGGCATCATGATGGGGGAGACGCCGGTGACGCCTGAACGCCTGTGGCGAGCGCTGCGAACGCGCGCAGCATCTTCAACGGCGCCCGATATCCCCACGACGCCGGGAAAGCGAACGGGGGTGCGGGTATGATCTGCAGACGCGGGTGTAGACGGTAGAAGCAAAGGATAGGGTCACACCAGCGGCGCAGAGTCCAGGCGCCGCTTTTGATTGAGAGGAAATGAGGGAAGGAAGAGGGCTATGGATTGGGAGAGATATCATCTACCTGTAGAAGCCGCTCGGATTGTGAAGGCGTGTCCCAGCCTCACCATCGCGAGCACGATCGACGAATTGGTGAACCTTGCCTGTGGGGGACTCGGGAGCAACCATTACGAAGTCTCCTACGAGGTGCCCGAGGTGGGCGAAGTGGTCGAAGCCATCGTCGCCAGAGTGCGTAACGGCGTCTCGGCGAATTACCCCGAGCCCTACATGCGACGGCGTGACCCTGACTGCATGGTCGTCGCCGATGACGGGCCCACCGACAAGGAGACCTATTGGGAGCGCTTCGGCGAACCCTTCGACAGGGTACGCGAGGCGACCTTCGCATGGTTAGCGGAACGTCCGCTTGCGATGTTTGGTTACGTCGCCGGTCAGCCGGGTATGGGCATGGATTCGGTCGTTCTCGCGCCGGCTAACGCGGGCTTCTTTGCCCTCAGCCTAGCGCTGTTACAGGGTATTATCCCGGAGAGCGACATTCCGGAGACCTTCCAGCCACGCTCGATCATCTACGTCGCGCCCCCATTCCGCCACACGCACTACAATGGCAAGCAAGTCGTCGTCCACAACCGACTTCCCGATCTGCACGAAGTCTTCTCCTACAACCTCTATCCGGGGCCTAGCGCGAAAAAGGGCGTCTACAGTATGCTGCTGACACAGGGCGAGCGCGAGGGGTGGGTCACAACCCACTGTTCCACCGTGAGAGTTGTCACGCCCTATGACAATGTGACCACGATGATGCACGAGGCAGCAAGCGGCGGCGGCAAGAGCGAACTCCTGGAGCACGCTCAACGAGAGGATGATGGACGCCTCCTCCTCGGGGAGAACATGCTCACCGGAGAACGAAGGCATCTGGAGATTCCCCGCTCCTGTGACCTGCATCCCGTGGCTGACGATATGGCCCTGTGTCATCCCAGCCTGCAGACGGGGTCCGGCAAGCTGACCGTAACCGATGCTGAGGATGCCTGGTTCCTGCGGGTCAACCACATTGATCACTACGGTACCGATGTTCATCTCGAGAGGCTGACCGCCGAGCCCACTCGGCCCCTGCTCTTCCTGAACCTCTATGCCGTGCCGGGCAGCCGCGCCCTGATCTGGGAGCACATCGAAGACGAGGAGGGCAAGCCCTGCCCGAATCCCAGAGTGATCATCCCCCGGGAAATCGTACCGAATGTGGTCAATGAGCCGGTGCAGGTCGACATCCGCAGCTTCGGCGTACGAACCCCCCCCTGCACCGAGGAACACCCCACCTACGGGATCATCGGCCTCTTCCACCTATTGCCGCCGGCTCTGGCATGGTTGTGGCGGTTGGCAGCGCCCCGGGGCCACGACAGCCCGAGCATCATCGATACCAAGGGGATGAGCAGTGAAGGGGTCGGCTCCTACTGGCCTTTCGCCACGGGCCTGCGCGTCGATCAGGCCAACCTGCTGCTGACCCAGTTCAGGGACAACCCCAACACCCGTTACGTGCTCTGCCCGAACCAGTACGTGGGTGTGTGGCGCGTGGGGTTTATGGCAGAGTGGATCATGCGCGAGTACCTGGCACGCCGCGGCAATGCCAAGTTCAAGGCAGACCAGATCCGGCCCGCGCGCAGTCCACTCCTGGGGTTCGCGCTGCACCAACTGCAGATTGAGGGACGCTTCGTCTCGCGATGGTTCCTGCAGGTGAACACCCAGCCGGAGGTCGGCGCGCACGGCTATGATGAAGGTGCACGTATGCTCTACGACTTCTTCCGCCGGCAACTTGAGCTCTTCCTCACCGACCGCCTCGATCCACTGGGCCGCAGCATTATCGAGTGCTGTCTGGATCATGGATCGGTGCACGACTACATCAATCTCATCCCCCAGGTTGACTTCACAGACTGACCCAAGGTATACTGAACGTAGTATCAGTTGAACAAGGAGTGAGCACATGATCGAACGAGCACGTGAGATCGCCAAAATGATGGGCTACGACAGCATTGACGAGACCCTGGTTGCGATCGGGCGCGGAGAACTGATCTTACTCAAGGTGCCCGAACAGCAACGCCTGAGCGCCGAGATCTGGTTGCGGGAGCAGATCGCCGAGGTTCGTGCCAAGGATGAAGAGCTTGCGGAGACACTCGACGACGTCGCTGACGGACTAGAATTAGCCATCGAGTTGACGCGCTATCCCGCCGATACCGATATCTGCGAGCTCGACTTACCTCACGGCTGGCCAAGTTACTGCAATAAGAGTGCCATCTCCTGATCGTTGATGGGTGATGCCCTGGGAGGCACATAATGGAGTTACCTGAGCAGCGAATTCGCGTGGTAGCCGCCTCGCCGATCGAGGTCGGTGACCGGCGGCTGTTGCCTTCAGTCCTCGTCAGCAGTTTGCGCACCTCGTGCACCCATGGCGGGCCGGCGGGTGGCGGCGCAGCGATCCGCTTGCGCCCGATCTCAGTGGTCCTCGAGGGGCCGGAAAGTGCGGAATGGATCGAGATTCCCAACACGACGGCGAACATGCTGAGTCAAATGATGACGGCAGCCGCTACGATCACCTTGGTGAGTCTTCTCATCATCGGTGTCAGCCGACTGCTACGTCAGGCATCCGGTTAGTCCAGGAAGGAAAGTGGAATGGAAGCACTGCAGAAGTTGATCGAACAATTGGACAGGATCTCAGAGGACGTCAATGTCGACGCTGTCTTTGGGAAACCGCAGACATTTGAGGGTCATACGTTGATCCCCGTAGCAGAAGTCAGCTACGGCTACGGTATGGGCCTTGGCTCGGGATTGGGCTGCGAGTGCTCCTGCCACGACGAGGACGGTGCCGAGGCGGAGGCATGCTGTGAGGACGAGGCCTGCGCGTGCGGTGAGGAGCACGAGGAAGCTTCCGCCGGCGGTGGGGGAGCAGGTGCCAAGGCACGCCCTATCGCTTACATTGAGATCGGTCCCGAAGGGGTCCACGTGCAGCCGATTATCGACGATCAGAAGATCGCGCTGGGAGGTATCCTCCTCGGAGCCTGGGCTGTCGGCTGGGTGGGCCTGGTGCTGAAGACCCTCTTCACGCGACGCGCCTAGACGTGCCCGTCGAGCGCGTCACTGACCCCGCGTACGGCGTCACCTGGTACCGGTTCTCCGAGCCGGATATCGACGCCGACGCGGGGTTGATGCATGCCTTGGTGACGCGGCTCGGCGGGGTCAGCTCACCCCCTTTCCACAGTCTGAACCTCAGCAGCAGCGGAGGCGACGATCCCCAGGTCGTTCAGGTGAACCACGGACGCCTCTTCGACGCGCTGAGCCTCTCGGCAACCCAAGTGGTGAGCCCATCCCAGGTCCATGGACATCAGGTCACCGTCGTAGGACACGCGGATGGCGGCACCATCATACCCAACACCGATGCGCTGATCACCGATCAGCGAGGCCTTGTGCTGCTGTTGCGGTTTGCGGATTGCGTGCCCGTGCTCCTCTACGATGCTGAGCACCACGTCGTAGGGCTCGCACACGCGGGCTGGCGCGGGATCGCCGCACAGGTGGTCCCGGCAACCGTAGCGGCGCTGACCAAGAGGTTCGGGAGCCGGCCACAGCAGCTATGGGCGGGCATCGGCCCTTCGATCGGACCCGACCACTATACGGTGGGCGACGAGGTCGTGCAGCGTGTGCAGGCCACCCTGTCACCGGACACCTGTGTGGCCTCCCGGATCGCAGGGCAGTGGCATCTCGATCTGCCGGAGGCCGTCAGCGCGCAACTGAGAGGGCTTGGCGTCACACGCATCGCTCACGCGGGGATATGCACGGCCTGCACGCCTCACGAATGGTATTCGCATCGGGGCGAAGCGGGCCATACGGGGCGATTTGGCGTCTTGATGGCGCTGCGCTAAGCCGGGTGGCGTAGACCGGAGCAGGCGCTACGGCGTGAGACCCTCGATTTCGAACGTAAAGCCCAGCACATTCAGCAGCACCGACGCCTGTCCCGCAGGTACCGAGAACTGCAGCTCAAAGTCCAGATAGCCGTCAGAGGGAACGCGCCACGGCAGCTGTGGCGATGAGACGACAAGCGTACTCCTTCCGGCCCCCGACGTAGCCTCAATATCGTTCGCCGTCACATCAAGGTCCAACTCTCCATCGTTGTAGACGGTCCCCGAGATCACCATGACGTCACGAGCACTATCAAGGAAGGCATCGGTGAGCGAGACATCCGGCGCCGCCGGACGTGGCGCGGGGGGCCTGAAGTCCGTGACGAATCGCGCCGGGTCATTCGAGGTCGCGTCCGCTCGGAAGATCCAGACCAAAGGGCCGACGGCATCGGCGGGAATCAGATATCCCGCGCTTCCGCGCCCCGTCGCGCCAGGCGGAAGGCTTCCGGTGAGAGGCCCGTACTGCCCGCGGCTCGCCGCATCTGCATTGTAGATGTAACGCTGCCCGCGGCCATCCTCAAGGACCATATCGAAGAAGGCCGGATCGACCGGGGCATTGCCTGTGTTGGTCACGAAATACTCGACTACAAACGGCCAGGACGCCGCCCCTGTCGAGGTGTCCCCAGAGACGATACCGGCATGATCCACCTGGACCAACAGGCCCTCCGCACGCTGCTCGGTTTCGGGTAACACATCCTCCGGCAAATAGCGCGCCTTGACCATCAGGCGGTTCGGGCGATCGTTCCCCAGAATCAGCAGGGTGATCTCCGGCTTGTCCTGCACCATCGGCGAAAGATCCGTCGCGTCAATCCGCTTCACCTGGGGAGAAGCGAAGACCAGCCGGCTGCCGTTCTCGAGCGTCATCGTGATCCGGTCGCCGCTCTCCAGGCCCGCCAAGAGCGCCTCCGTCCATTCGGTATAGGGCAAGCCGATCACGTAGTTCACAAGCGTACCGTGTATCCAGAGAGCCAAGGCGTCCTGCTCGGCAGGCAACGGCCAACGCCCCTGCTCAGGCAGCACAGCCGCTACCGGGTACGTCGTTCCGGCGATATTCAGTTGCGCCGGCGCTACGGTCCGCAGCGGCATATTATCCTCGAGGAGCACGGTGAGATGATCAGGAATCAAGGGAGGCGAGATGAAGGTGGTGAGCTTCGTCACGCCGGCGGGCTCGGCGCCACCGGTGGGACGATTGCGGCGCAGCGAGAGCAGCATGCCCGCAGCCACGCTCACCATCACGCAGCCGCCGACGATAATCAACAGAATTGCCCATGTGGGCGGGTAGATACGCTTTCGTTCCGTCGCCTCGCCAACGGGAGGGGCGTGATAGACAGGGTCGGGGTCGCGTCCCGCAGTGGGTGGCGGCGGCACCACGGGTGACACCTGATCCACAGCGTCCTCAGAGGACGCCCCTGCCGTGAAGTAGTCATAGGCGCGGCGCTTCTCGGCATTGGCCAACACCTCATAGGCCTCGTTGATCTCCTTGAAGCGCGCTTCAGCATCAGGGTCGGTGCTTAGATCCGGATGGAAGGCACGCGCGCAACGTCGGTAAGCCAGCCGGATTTCTTCCAGCGAGGCATGCTGCGACACGCCCAAGACCGCATAGTAATCCTTCACAGCTTTCTGGTTCATCGACGCCATCCTCGCACGGCCCCAAGCGTAGTCGTCATGGTATGGCCTCCGGCAGCGTGGGGGGAACGATCCGCACCTTGACCTCGGGCCGCGAGGCCTCGATGAGCCGGTCATAGCCCAACAGCGGGACGAGCACCCTCACGGTGCTCACCGTCGGTACGGTAAAGGACAATTGCCCCTGCTCGTCGGTATAGCCCTGGGCCAGCTCGCGACTGCCGTCGGCGGAGAGGACCAGCACGAAGAAACCGGCTACGCCCTCACCGGCACCCATCTGTGCGTCGAGGTCGGCATCGAAGTAAACGAGGACCCGGAAGGTGCGAAAACCCTCGGGCTCCGGCGTCGGGGTCGGTGGCTCGGGCCGCGTGATCAGACGGTAGGTCAGCGTGACATCGCGGGCCTCTGTCTCAGGCTCCGGGGTAGGTGTTGCGACCGGCGATGTAGGTGTCCTCGGCGTTGCAGTGGCCACGGGCGGGGGCTGAGTCGGCACAGGGTCCTTGCTGCCCGGCGTCGGCTGACCCGGTTGGGGCGTCACCTGCCCCGGCGCTGTGAGCTGACAGGTCACCGTATAGGCACTGTTCACCGTGTCGCGCCTCGCCATGCGCGTTCCCTGCCCAATCAAGATATAGAGCCATCCCTCATACGAGGCATAGTAGGAGAGACGGCTATTGAAGTTGCCCAGGGCGATATCGTCGTTGGACATGAGGTAGTGCTGCTCACCGGGGCCACTGTAGAAGGCCATGCGGGGGTCGACGCCCGGATCGAGATCCGAGGTCTCACAGGTCAGCTGCAGACCCGGCTTGACGCGGAGTTTGAGGAAGTCGTTATCCACATCGGCGCCCCCCCAGGGGACGAAGTTCATGCGGTAGTTGATCCCCGGGGCAATCGTCGTCGCAAGGTCGAAACTGAAGTTAGGTTCGTACTGGTCAAACCCCGACATCCAGGTCGCATCGGGGCTGGGGGTCGCCGTCGGGCCGGGCTGCGGCGTGAAGGTGGCGGTCGGCGTTGGTGTTGGCGGCGTATAGTTGTAGATGATCGAGTAGGTGTTGCCCGTGCACTGCGCGCTCGCTTGGAAGATCTCAATGTAGTAGGGACCCGGCCCGCCCGGCACCAGAGAGACACTGGCGCTGTAGGATGAGGTATCCCTGTCTTCCAGGATTACCTGGCGATCGGCGTCGTAGACCCTAATTCCGAGATTGTAGTTGATCGTGCGGTCAGGCTTCGCCTGAATCGTGTAGAGCGCACCGGCAACAGCATTATCGAGGCGATAGAAATCGGGCGCTGTGGGGACCACCGCGCCAGGAAGGCCCTGAGGCGGCACCAGCGATAGACCGGTGTAGTTGGAGATCTGGATGTTGGTGCTGAAATCGTGGTTGTTCCAGTTGGCGTCCGCTGTCGTGGTGGACGTCAGCTCGAGAGTGCAGTTGATCGTGCCATCTTGAGCCAGCACCAACTCCGGTAGTGAGCGAAAGGCGCCGCGAAACGGGACACGGTGAGACGCTGACGGGGCAGTATGATCGCCCGCAGCAGGGACCCCAGGCTTGCTCTCGTTCCCGTGACCGGCAAGTGTCAACCATGCCAGACTGAGCAGAACCACAGCCCCCACCCCGCATCCCCACCAGGCCCGACCACGCCGTGTCCCTATCTCGGATGTCATCTCTCGCATCTCGCTCACGCTTTCTGATCAGGGAAGAGCTACCGGGGCTCTCAAGCTTCCGCGCCCCGTCCCCGAATCTCAATGCTCCGATACAGGTTCCATGGGAGCCATACTCCCCAACAGCTTCTTAACACCGATGCCGTTCCCGAAGAGCACGGTGACCATCTCGTGGCGCCCTTCCAGAATGCTCTCGATGACCATGCCCTCACCGTAGAACGAATGGGAGACCCGCTGCCCGGATTTGTACTGAAGGTCGGGCTTGGATGCCGCCGGAGTGGGGACCGGTGACGATGTGCGCCACGACTGGGATGCCCAACTCGGGCGCGAGGCCTGTCGCCGGCGATTGGAGGACTCTTCAAGGACTTTATCAGGCAGGTCCTCCAGGAAACGTGAGGGCGCCGACGGCTCGCTGTCACGATAGCCGCGCCAGCTGCGGCGATAAGCATAGGTCATATAGAGCCGGCGTTCAGCCCGCGTCATGCCCACGTAGAGCAGACGGCGCTCCTCCGCCACCTCAACCGGCGACTCCATCGAGCGGCTGTGCGGCAACAGCCCCTCCTCGAGTCCCGTCAGGAAGACGACCGGGTACTCAAGGCCTTTGGCGCTGTGCAGGGTCATCAACGTGACCGCATCAACCTCTTCGGACAGCTCGTCGACATCAGCGACCAACGCGACATCAGCCAGGAAATCGACCAGCGAGACGCCGGGGGACTCCGAGACCACGCTGCGCAGTGCCATGACGTTCTCCCAGCGAGATTCACCCTGATCGCTGCCATCTCGCGTGTAGGACTCATAGTCGGTGTCAACCAGGATCCGGTCGATCAGCTGAGCCACGCCGGACGTCTCTCGCAGCTCCACCCACTGATGGACCAACATCGCGAAGGTGGAGAGCACACGCTCGGCTCGGCTGCGCAGATTGTCCGATGCCACCAGCGCCCGCAGGCCCTGATAGAGGCTTCCGCCGCTGCGCTGTGCCTCTTCCGCGACCCGGCTGATGGTGCGTGCCCCGATCCCACGCGGCGGGACGTTGACCACACGCATAAAACTGACGTCATCGTGGGGATTCAGCGCCAGGCGCAGAAACCCCAGGACATCCTTGATCTCCTTACGCGAATAGAAGCGCGTCGCTCCGATCAGGCGATAGGGGATATTGTGACGGATAAAGCTCTCCTCGAGCGCGCGAGACTGTGCGTTAGTGCGATACATCACCGCGATATCACTGTGTTTGTAGCCCGTCTGCAAGAGACGCGAAGCCTCGCGTACAACATAATCCGCCTCTTCCTGCTCATCGTAGGCCTCGTGCAGGACGATGGGCTGTCCCCCGGTCCGCTCCGTGAAAAGGTGCTTCGGCGTGCGGTCAGCGTTGTGCGCGATGATCGCCTGAGCTCCATCGAGAATCACCTGTGTCGACCGGTAGTTCTCCTCCAACAGGAAGTCCTGCAGCTCGGGGAAGTCCTGCCGCAATCTCACGATGTTGCGATAGTCGGCACCCCGCCAGGAATAGATCGACTGATCCTCGTCCGCAACGACGTAGAGGCTGCGATGCTCAACAGCCAATTGCTTGAGGATCACATACTGAGCGACATTCGTGTCCTGGAACTCATCGACCAGAAGATGACCGAAGCGCTCCCGATAGGACTGTACGATCTGGGGGTTACTCTGAAAGAGCCGGGCGGTCTCCATCAACAGGTCATCGAAGTCCAGGCCATCGTTCTTGCGCAAAGCCGACTGATAGCGCTCATAGGCACGTGCGACGATCTCGTCATAGTAGGTGCGGGTGGGGTAGTCCTTGGGCAGGAGGAGCTCGTTCTTCGCCGCCGAGATCGCTCCCAACAGGGAACGCGGGCGGTACCGCTTATCGTCAAGACCCAGATCGGCGACGACCTGCTTCATCACGGTGAGTTGGTCATCAGTGTCAAAGATCAAGTAGTTCGGTGAAAGGCCCAGCTGGTCGGCCTCGCGCCGCAGCACACGAGCGCAGGTTGCATGAAACGTACCTACAGCCATCGCGCGGGTCGCGGTCTCACCGAGCATCGTCCCCAAGCGATGGACCATCTCACGGGCAGCCTTGTTGGTGAAGGTGACCGCCAGGATCTGCCAAGGCGCGATGCTCAATTCCGACAGCATCCAAGCGATACGGTGGGTCAGCACACGGGTCTTGCCCGAACCCGGACCAGCCAACACCAGCGCCGGACCGATCGACGCGGTCACGGCTGCGCGCTGTTGGACGTTGAGTATGCGAAGTAGGGGATGATTATCGTATTCCATACACACAATTGTAACATGGTGATGCACCCGAGCAAATAGGGGGGTGCAGGAGGGGATCAACGCTTGCGGACGATGCTCCACAGGATCCTGATACCCATCAGGATCGCTACGATGAAGGCTACGATAACGGTGGCCTGCACCAGCCAGCCGGCCCCGGTCACGGCTGGAATCAGCCATGCCAACCCCACGATCATCCCCGTAATGATGAGACTCAACGCCAGGCGCGTGACAAGCCGATCGAGGAAATCGAGGCTCCGATCATCCAGGGCCAAAGTGAGCGGCGCATGCTTCTCCAACCTGTCAATGAGCAGCTGTCCGGCGTGAGGCAGCTCGTCGATCAGGTCCATCCATGCCAGACCGCGACGCACTGTATCCGAGATCCAGCGGCGATCAGGGACGACGGTGCTCAGAATGAGACGATTCACATAGGGCGCCGAGAAAGCAAAGATGTCGAAGTCGGGGGCGAGCTTGAAGCCGATACCCTCCATCATTGCGAGGGTCTTCGCGAGCAACCAGAAGTTCGCCGGCATCTTCAGCCGGTGCTCAAAGACAACGGGCATCACATCCTCAAGCAAGGCCTCGAAGCGCAGCTCCTTCAAAGCCAAGCCGCTGTAGTGCTGCAGCAACCGCTCGATATCGCGCATCAAGCTGCGGCGATCGACGGTGACCGGCGCGGCGCCGATGTGGATGAGCTCCTCAGTCACACCTTTGGCGTTGATCTGCACCGCCGCATTGTAGAGTCGGATGAGGTTCACACGATCGGCTCGGCTCAGATAGCCAACCATCCCGAAGTCCATCGCGCCGATGACGTCGCCCTTCATCACAATGAAGTTGCCCGGATGCGGGTCGGCGTGGAAGAAGCCGTCGAGCAACACCTCCTGGATGATCATCTGCGCAGCGTTGGCAGCGATCTTCTGGCGATCGCCCCCCGCCGCATCGATCGCCTCGATCTGATCGATCTTGATACCCTCAATGTACTCAAGGACCAACAGCCGCTTGGTGGTCAGCTCCCAGTAAATATCGGGAATGTGCACGCCGGGATTGTCGTGGAAGCTCTTGCGAAAGCGGTCGGCGTTACGCCCTTCGGAGATGTAGTCAAGCTCGCGCCGCAATGTGTCGGCGAAGTCCTCGGCGATCTCGACCAGATCGTAGACCTCGCCCAGCGGCGTGTGCTCCTGAACGTAGGCAGAGATGTCGTGGATGATCTCTAGGTCGGTGTGGATGTTCCGCACGATATTCGGTCGCTGGATCTTGAGCGCCACCCGTTGGCGCGTCGTCAGTCTGGCGAGGTGGACCTGCGCAAGCGAGGCGGAGGCGACGGGCACCGTATGTAGCTCATCGAAGACCTCCTCAAGGGGTCGCCCCACCTCAGCCTTGAGGACCTTCTCCATGACATCCCAACCCACGGGCTGGACCCGATCCTGAAGTTTGGCCAGTTCAACGATGTAGTCGGGAGGCAACAAATCGGGGCGCGTGCTCAAGACCTGTCCTAGCTTCACGAATGCCGGTCCGAGCTCTTCCAGCGCCTGCCGAAAGTGAAAGGGCAGCGAGGCCGCCTCTTGTTTGGGGAAAGGGTAGAGGTCGCGCAGCCAGAACGGCTCCAAAGGCAGGTGAGCCAACGCAAAACCGAAGCCGTGCCGCGTGAAGACAGCCAGGATCTGCCGGTAGCGCTGCAGATGCCGGATGGGTCGGGAGATGGTCGGAAATCGGACCCCCGTCATCCCCACGTCACAACACCTGAGACGAAATCGACCCTCGCCCTAGGCGTGCACGCATCAGCGGCCAAACGCTCATCCATACCCCTTGATTCGGTAATGCACCAGGGTCCATAGCACGGTGAAGCCGTCACGCCAGGAGATCTTCTTGCCTTCTGTGAACTCGCGCCCGCTGTAGGAGATCGGCACCTCGTAGATACGGTAGCCGCTGAGCAGGATCTGTGCGGTGATCTCGGGGTCAAATCCCCATCCCCGCGCCCGCAACCGCAGCTTATCAGCTACTTCGCGGGTGAAGACCTTGTAGCAGGTCTCCATATCGCTCAGGATCGTATTATACAGGATGTTGGTTACAAAGGTGAGAAAGCGGTTGCCGAGCATGTGCCAGAAAAACATCGCCTTGGTCGGTCCGCCACGAAAGCGAGAACCATAGACCACGTGAGTGCGGTGCTCCAGGATGGGCCGCAACAGGCTGACATAGTCACGTGGATCGTACTCCAGATCCGCATCCTGGATCAGGCAGATGTCGCCCGTCGTGGCCTGCAGACCGGTTCGGACAGCGCCTCCCTTACCCTGGTTGGCCTTGTGGAAGATGATCTTCATATCCGGGCGCTCCTGCAGCGTCTCCAGATAGCTCCGCGTGCCGTCCGAAGAACCGTCATCGACCACAACGATCTCACGGTCCAGATGAATCAAGGTCTCGTTCGCATGATTCTCCCATACCTGCACGTCCAAACGCACAGCACACACGCGGGCGATGATCTCTTCAATAGTCTCCATTTCATTATACGCGGGAATGACAACCGACAACTTCACATCCACCTCCGGATCTAGGATGGGCGCCAGGGCACCGCTCAGCGGCCCCGCGGCCAGACATCCGCCAGCAGAACCTGACGCTCGACAGCGTTCAATTCCCGCCAGCTCCCCGGCTCCAGATCAGCCGGCAGAGTGAGGCGTCCAATGGCCACGCGGACCAGGCGCACAGTTGGATGTCCAACTGCGGCGGTCATACGTTTGATCTGGCGGTTCATCCCCTCGTGAAGCACCATGCGCAACCACGACGTCTTCTCCGGTGACGGCAGTCGTAGTGGGGCTTCAGGCAGGGGCGGGGCCGCCGCCAGCACCTCGACATCGGCGGGTCGGGTTCGCCCCAGGGTAATCTCGACTCCCTCGCGCAAGTGACGCAGAGCCTCCACGTCGGGCCGGCCCAGAACCTGAACGAAGTAGGTCTTGGCATGACTATGGTCGGCGTGAGTCAACCGGTGCAACGTCTGTCCGTCATCGGTCAGCACCAACAGGCCTTCACTATCCAGATCCAAACGCCCCGCAGGGTGCAAATGCGTCGGTATGCCCAACGAGCTGAGCGTCTGCCGTCCGAGGGCATCGCCGTAGTGTTTACTCAGCACGCCATAGGGCTTGTAAGCTACGCCATACTGATACATGACTCCCGATTATACTCACAAGCGCCCGCGATACAAGCGGCTGATTCGAGCAATTCATAGCTCAATGACTATTAGCAACACTATTATATGCAGACAGGTATGGTAAGTTGGCCGTCTCGGAAATAGCGACAGATTTCCTTGCTATACACCGAGGATATTGGTATAATGAACATGGCATCGTGCTCCAAATTGCACACGAGGAGGCTGTTATGGATCTGGTCAAAGTCGCAGCAAACTCCCGGTCGACGTCTGTGGCGGGAGCCATCGCCGGCATCATTCGGGAAAGGGGTCGCGTCGACGTCCAAGCGATTGGTGCCGGCGCAGTTAACCAAGCCATCAAAGCAATCGCCATTGCGCGCGGATATCTGGAGCTGGATGCCATCGAAATCGCTTGCATCCCGTCGTTCTCCGAGGTCGATATCGACGGCAAGGAGCGGACGGCAATGCGCATTGCCGTGGAGTCGGGTTTCGTGCTAGCGACAGCGCAAGAGGGGGCTGCCCTACAGGAGCCCGTGATCTCGGACTAATCCTCAGGCCCCAGGCTGGGCAGCGTCAACAAGAGGTTCTCCATCCACAGCTGCGTGTTGGCATTGGCCAAGAGAGCCTCTTGCGATCGTTCGACAGCTGCCAGAATGTCAGCGGTTTCGGCCACGTCGAGCCGTCCGGCAATGACACCCACAGCCTCACGATGGTCAGTGTAGACAAGGGCATCCTCCAGTCCGATCTGCAACAACAGGACGTCGCGCCAGAAGGTCAACCAGGTCTCCAGCGTCTCCACCAACGCTACCGTATCACGCGCCAGCGCTTGCGCCGTCTCAAATCTGGTAGGAAGGTCCTGATGCAGGGTGGCGGTGAGCGTATCGATCGCCTCTCGCATGCGGTTGATCGTCTCCGGATTCCGGACCGCCCGCACAGCCCACCCGACGCGCCCGCCTGAAACCCGCGCGAGGCGATCTGCGGTCCCTTCATCGACTTGCCACGTT
>CAZYYC010000008.1:4948-37768 GCA_964650935.1 uncultured Anaerolineales bacterium | reverse complement strand
TTGTAGAAGCCCACCTCCGCCGCGACGCCATCGGGAGCGTGGTCGCCCCACGCTGCCGGGTAGTCCTCACGCAGGCGATGGTAGATGGCTTCCTCGCTGGAGAAGTCCCAGTCCATCACGACGTGGGGCCAGTCGGTGAAGTCGGCCTTGTCCAGTGGGCTGAAAGCGAGCACCTCCTCCACCGTATCGAAGTAGGCCTCACCGTGCCGGAAGGTTCCGCTCTCTCCGTCGCCCCAACGCACCGTGTGGCGCTCGGCATCCGACGAGAGGCCCTCCACCTCGAATCTCGGGCGTTGGCGAGGGGCATCGCTGTCCGGTATGGGCAGGTTCAGCTCCGGGTAGAGCTCGCGCAAGCGCAACCGGCACTGCCTGGGATGCGCGTAAGTGTCGATCCCGGTAAGGTAGGTCTCGGCGTCTGGGCAAGACCAGTGCTCCCAGTGGGTGATCTGCTTCGGCCCCTTCCCCAGAAAGGTCAAGTAGCGTGCGTCGGCCATAGTACGTCTAGATCTCCTTGGCAGCTTCCGCCATCGCCAGCAAGTTCGCCACCGAGACGTTCGCCAACAGCGCTTCGTGGCTGGGCGAGACGACGTACCTCGGTCCGAAGACGTCCCTCAACCGCCGCACCTCCGCTCGCACCTGCTCGGGCGTGCCGAAGGGCAACAGCTGTTGCGTGTCAACCCCGCCGATGAAGACCAGATCGCCGCCATACTTCCGCGCCAGCGTCTCGGCCTCCATCCCCTTGGCCAGAGCCTGCAGCGGATGCAGCCCGTCGACCCCCGCATCGATCAGCGCAGGGATGGTCCTCTCGATGGCGCCGCAGGAGTGCAGGACGACCTTGTAGCCGTGCGACTTAGCCTGTTCGGTCAAACGCGCAAAGTGCGGCAGCACGAAGCGGGAGAAGAGCTTGGGACTGATCAACAGGTCGAGCTGGCTGCCGAAGTCGTTGCCGAAGAAGTAGGCATCCATCCGGTCGCCCACCACGGCGAAGTACCGCTCGTTGGCCTCCAGGTAGAAGTTCACGACGCGCTCGGTCACCGCATCGACCACCGCCGGGTCGGTATACATCTTGACGAAGTAGTTCTCCATCCCGAAGAAGTCGGCCACGACATGGAAGAAGGGCGACCACATCCCGGAAAGGACGTAGAGCTCGTGGGACCGCGCGCGCTCAACCTGGGTCAGCACACCCGAGAAGTCGAGATGATCAGGATCGGGCCAGTCGAAGGCTTCGACCTCAGCGACGCTCGTCGTCTCGGCGAAGACACCGTCCTGGTTGAGGCTCGTGCGCACCCGTCCGCCCAGCACGTCGAACATCGGTCGACCATCGGGGCGCGACCACCCCTGGTCCGCCATGATCCAGACGAAGTCATCGCCTAATGCCATCGACAACTCCATATCGTCGCGCACGCCCAGGGACGGATAGTAGATCGCTGCTGCGTCGGCGTGAGGGTTCCCGTGCCAGAAGCCACAGCGGTCGGCGCCCCCGGCGAAGATCGCCTCCATCCTCAGACGTCCTGTCAGCTCGCTCTGTAACAAATCATAGCCTCCTGATCTCCGGCGGCGCTACATCGCAGCCTTGCGGCAATAGATATCGAAGAGCGCCAGGTAGGCGTGATAGGCCTGCAGCGACACCTCCGGCGGCGTCTGATGGTCGACCGAGGGAATGTAACCGCTGGAGCGCATCACCGGGAGAAGGCGCTCGAACTCCGCGCGCATCGCAGCCTCGCCGCGGCTCATCACCATCTTGTCGTAGCCCCCCATCATCAGGAATTCGGGGTAGTCGTGCCGGATCTTGGCGATGTCGACGCCCGCCTGCCTCTCCAAAGGATAGACACCCTGAATGCCGGCCTCCAGCATCCAGGGGATCATCCGGCTGATGTCCCCATCGCTGTCGATGAGCACGCTGACACCATAATCCTTGATGCGCGGGATCACCCGCTGATAGTAGGGCATCAGGAAGCTTCGGAATGCGCTGCGGGAGAGCATCGGCCCGTGGTTGTAGGACATGTCCTCCGCAAATCCGACCATATCGGGCACCAGGACCGGGAAGAGCGCCTCGACGACACGCAGGTTGAAGTCCGCGAGGTCGCTATTGACGCGCCGCATCAGCTCGGCCTGGTCATAGAAGGCATAGAAGTGTGGCTCGATACCGAAAAGGGTCCTCGGGAACCAGAAGAAGCCATCGAGCCACAGCCGCACGATCACCTCGCCGCGGTCGTGCTTCTCCTTGAGGACCCTGGCTGCCCGGATGGCCTCCACGATGATGTCATCGGTGTACAGATGCGGCAGAATCGCTTCGTAGGACGCCTCTTCGGTGATGATGGGGCCGCCGTGGACACTCGGACCGGGACATGTCGCCGAGCGTCCACCCGCCCCGATCATCAGCATCGGATCCAGGCCAAAGACACGCTGCGACGTCTCGTGATCCATCCCCGCGGGCAGGCCCTCGTCCTCCCAGCGATGGAGTGTCTGGTCCCACCACGGTGCCCACTCCACCATCGGCAACCGGTCCGCGGGTCGCCGGAAAGCCAGCACGTCAAGAAAACGCTCTCTGGGGGTCAATCGTACCGCCCGTACTGCCGCGCCGCCTCATACATCGCGACCACGTTCTCGGTGGGGGTGTTGTCCTGGATCTGGTGCGTCGGTGAGAGCGCATAGCCACCACCCGGCATCATAGCCGCCAGTGTCTGCCGCACGTCCGCCACGACATCGTCCACGCTCCCGTAGGCCAGCGGACCGGCGGTGGAGACGCAGCCGTGGAAGGCCAGCCGGTCTCCATAGCGCGCCTTGAGATAAGCAGGCGCCATATCTTTCGCCTCCGGCTGCAGCGTATCGACGACGTTGATGCCGATCTCGATGAAATCTTCGAACGCCCAACTGCTCGAGCCGCAGGAGTGGATGACCACCGGGATGCCATACTCGTTACCGAGTGCCGCGAAGGCCTGATGCCACGGCTTGATATGTTTGCGGTAGAGCTTCGGGCTAATCAGCGGGCCGCGCTGTGTCCCCAGGTCCTCTCCGAGCCACAGCACATCGATCCCTCCCTGGGCTGCCTCCAGGGCGCGCCGTGTGACCTCCAGCAGGATGGTGCTCTTTCGCTCAACATAGCGCAGGAAGACCGGGTCGTCGGTGATCAGATCGATCATCACCTGCTCCATCGTGCGGATCATGCCGGTTGCATTGATCACGTCGGGGAGCCCGGCGCCGCCCGCTACGATCGCGTAGTCCCACCCGCGCTCGCAGGTATCGCGGATCGCCGCATAGTCGTAGTCATCCGGCGAGGGCATAGGCCACGCCTCCACCTCTTCCAACGTTGCGCCGCGCAACGGGAAGTCACAGTAGTCCCAGTAGCCGCCGGACTCGTGCTCCACGTAGCGCGTGCGCACGCCCCAGCAAGGGTCGACACGGCGGTCGGGCAACTCAGGATGCAGTCGCGGCCCAACATAGGGCGCTCCGACGCTTCGAAAATCCACCCCCAGCGACTGGAGGAGCCCCTCATCGTCGCCGGCGTCAAGGCCGAAATGCGCCTTGAGCCGCCCATCGATCCCGGGATTGGCAAAGTAGTTGATCGGCACCCGATCCGGCTCCTCGCGGGCAAAGGCCGTGAGAACGCGCTCTTTTGGTGTCACCAGGGATCTAGTCATCTCCATAAGAACGGGCAGTACTCTCGAGAATACGCTCAAGCTCGACAATGAGCGGTGGAAGGTCATCCTGCACAGTGCGCCACTGAATATCAAGGTTGATGTCGAAATACGCGTGGACCAGCCTGTGACGCATGCCGATGATGTCGTCCCACGGTATACCTGGGACCAGTTGTCGCGCGGTCTGGGCCACCTGATAAGCTGCCTCGCCCATGATCTCGATGTCTTTGACTAACGCAAGGACCAACTGGCGGTCACTTTCCAGGTCAGCGCGTTCGCGATCCCGCGCGAAGGCTACAGCCTCGTGTGCTGCATCCAACATATGGCGGAGCCGAATGCTGTCACTCCTGTGCATACTGCACCTCGGCCTCGTCCAAGACCTGTTGACGGAAGTACCGGCTAAGGTCCTCAGGCGTCCTTAAGTCCACCTTGCGTCCGCCAAGCAGCGCCGACAGCTCCCGCTCCATCCGTGCAATGCCAAATAGACCCGGAACGTGTCCGGGCACGAACTCGATCAGTATGTCAACATCACTGTCAGGGGCGAAGTCAGAGCGCAATGCAGAGCCGAACACAGCTAGTCGCCGGATGTGCCGCTGACGACAGAAGGCGGCTATCTGTCGCTTGTCTAGCTCGATTTGCACCATGTCATCACCTCAAGTGCCGTTATTGCTTAAGAGCCCTACCGCGGAGTATACGCGCTCGTCGCTCAAGGGTCAACGCGATGCCACGAACAGATGACTGGACCCTATTCCCACGGTTCGATCCACGCCTCCTCGATCTCCAGTCCGAAGCCGGGCGCATCACTCGGGACAAGCCAGCCATCCTTGGCGATGGCCTGGCCCGGCAGGCGCACAGCCTCCTCAAGCGGGACACCGGGAGGTGAAGCGACGAAGTACTCACCCCACGGTGCACAGGGCGTGGCAAAGGTGAAGTGCTGGCCGAAGGGCGTGACCGCCCCTCCGTGCAGGATCACACTCAGGCCGCCCGCATCCGCCGCAGCGGCGATCCGGTTGACCGTGGTCATCCCGCCGCACCAGTTGATGTCGGGCTGCAGGATATCGACGACGCGATGGGCGACCGCCCACTGGAAAGGCACGTGGCTGTACCAGTGCTCGCCGGTCGCCAGCGTCTGCCAAGGCAGCCGCTCGCGCAGAGCGACGTGGCCATCGAAGTCCTCAGGGATCAGGCATTCCTCCATCCACTTGAGCCGATAGGGACGCAGGACCTCCGCGAGGCGCACGGTGTACTCCACATCGAAGGCCATCCAGCAGTCGAGCATCAGCTCGGCGTCGTTGCCGATGATCTCGCGCACCTCCGCCACGAAGGCCTCGTTGCGCTGAATCCCGTCCCATCCGTCGGCCGGGCCATAGGGACATGCGAGCTTGAAGGCCTTGAACCCCAGCTCCTGGTACCAGTCCACGTCGTTGCCGGTCGCGTAACAGAGGATACGTTCCTTCTGCGCTCCTCCCAGCAAACGGTAGACGGGCTGCTCCAGCACCTTGCCCTTGAGATCCCAGAGTGCCAGATCGATTCCACTGATAGCGTACGAGGCCAGCCCGGTCGTGCCGTAGGGCTTAGTCAACCGGAACATCATGTCCGCCGCCATGTCCGTGGCGAGGCAGTCCTCACCCACGAGGTGCGACGCCACGTGCTCCACCACGGGCGCCGTCGTTGGCGCATAGGCGAGCGTGCCTAAGCCCCAGCTGCCATCTTCGACGGTCACCTTGACCCAGGCGCTCTCCCAGCGCGGCAGCCAGAGGCTGCGATGGGCCTTGACCTTGGCGTAACGCGACACGGGGTTAGCGACTTCGGCCCCGGCGGCCCACGAGGGACGTCGTGCCTCGGTCTTGACCTCGTGGCGCGGCAGGCGGATGCGGACGACGCTGATGTCGGTGATCTTCATGTGAGACGACTCCTTGGATAAGCCCTGGGTGGGCAATTCGCCCGCCCCGTGTGACAGCTCAGGTTGGATACAGGCCCGACCCGCGCCGCTTACGCCGAACAGAGCGGGCCGAGGACGCGCAGGCTCTCCAGCAGATCCGCTCGATTGGCCTCCACACACGGCGCCCAGCGTGTCAGAAGGACGCCGCCACCGCCCACACTGTGCAGCACCTCAACCATGCGTGCAACGAGAGGGGCCGTATGGCCCGGCGCGCCCCAGACCTCGAAACCCGCTTCCTTGACGCGCGACAGGATCGCCTCGTCGGCTCCGCTGTAGTCCCAGACGATGTGCACGACCTCCCTGGGTGCCCGAGCCTCAGCAGCCAGAGACTTCTCGCGATGGATGGCGGCTTGCGGCCACAGGCAAGCCGAGTCATTCCAGATCAGAGTCCGCAGGTGGCGTTCGGCGAGCCCGCTGTGAAGCCGCTCGATCGCCGCTACGTACTGGTCGTAGGTCCTCCAGTGATCCTCATCCATCCCGACGTGGAAGAAACGGGGCGGCTGGACGACCTCGATCAGCTCATCGATCACCTCAAACGCTAGCTCCCAGTAACGATCGTTGTCGAAGAGATCGTTGTGAGGACGGAACCAGTGGTTGTGCTTATGCAGGCCACTCTGGGCGAAGTTCAGCTTCGGCACCACTTCGATGTCATGCGACTGCGCCCGTTCGACGATCTTTCGCAGCGTGTCCATCGGCACGCTGTAGGGGCGGGTAAGCTCAGGATGCGAGGCATACTGCACCCCGTCAGCGCAATCTATGACCAGCAGGTTCAGTCCCGCCGCAGCCATCGCATCGACCACGTCCAGGCCCAGCGCTAGGTCGAAGGGCACTTCCTCATCCCGGTCCTTGATCGCGTTCCACCGCGGGTCATAGTGCGTGATGTGCAGCAAGTAGCCTCGCACGGGCAACCGCGTCTCTCCAGTGTTCTCCTGTTCGTTCGCCATGCTGTAGACCTCCTTATGACTCATACGTTAGTGCCGTGCTTACGAGCTGCCTCCACCAGGGCGTGGATGTTGTCGGGTGGCGTCTCGGGTGCCAGCGCGCAGCCCGGTCCCAGGATGAAGCCGGTGTGATAGGGGGCGTCACGACGCAGCGTTTCGATAGCGACCCTACACGCAGCATCCACCTCTTCAGGCGTGCCGAAGGCCATCAACCCCGTGTCGATCGGCCCCAGGATGGTCGTCTTGCCCCACGCTGCCTCGCGCGCCCGTGCGAGATCGGTCTTGTGATCGATCTCGGTGATCTGCGCCCCGGTCGCCACGAAGTCCTCCAGAATCGGCACGACGTTCCCGCAGATGTGGTGCGCGATCACCTGGCCTCGGGCGCGAAACGCGTCGATCATCTGCTTCTGCTGTGGAAACGCCCATTGATGATAGTGGCGCGGTGAGAGGACATCCGGCCCTGAGGGCGATTCGCCGATCGACGTCGCATGAGCGCCCGCCTCGAGCTGTGCCATCGCGAAACGCGTCGCCGTCTCGCGACAGTAGTCGAGCAGCCGCGCGATCAGTGCCGGCTGCTCGTTGAGCGCGATATCGAGCATGAAGGTCTCGTAGCCGCGCAGCATCAGCGCCAGGCTGAAGGGTCCCTGATCGCCCCGTCCGATGATGTAGGCGCGGTCGCCGATCTCCCGAGCGACGATGCGCGTCGCCTTCAGGATCTCCGACCACGGGAACGTCGTCCACGGATCGAGGCGCGGCAACTTGTCGACATCCTCAAGGCGCGCCAACGCGGGCTTCAGCGCTACCGGCGCCGCGTCATCTCGGTAGACCACCTCGACACCACAGGCCTCCGCCGACGAGGAGGTCCCACTCTCCAGGATGATCACGTCGTGTCCGAACTCGCGCCACGCTCGGATCTGCGACTCGGCAAGCAGCTCGCCGTCCTTGAAGACCTCCTGCAACGGCACGCCCATCGCGGCGGCAGCGGGCTGGAAGTTGTGCAGGTCGACGGGCAGGCGATCCGGCTTCTCAAAGGCAAGGGTCGCTCGCGTACGTTCAATCGCGTTCATCATCAGTCTCATCCCCATCGTGCGTCATCTGCTTCGCCACATCGTAGAAGCGCCTCACAGCATCCAGATGCGCCTCCAGGTCGAAGCCGTTACCCATCGTGTTGAGGCAGACGTGCGTTGCACCGAGCTCCGCAAGGCGTGCCAGTGTCGCGGGCCACTCGGCCTCACCCGTACGGCGCATGTCGATGCGGACGTCGACGCCGAACGTCGCCGGATCGCGCCCTGCCGCAGCGAGCAGCTCACGCAGCGTCGCCAGTCGTGCGGCAAGCTCATCGAGCGACATGTAGTTGGGCATCCAACCGTCGCCCAGTCGCGCCATTCGGCGCAGCGTCGCGTCGGCGCCGCCGCCGAACCAGATAGGGATCGGACGTTGCACCGGCAGCGGGAGGATGCCGGCGTCCGGCACGCGATCGAAGCGACCCTCGAACTCGACCAAGCGCTGTGTCCACAGCGCGCGCAACAACGTCACCTGCTCCGCCTGGCGCGCGCCACGCGTGTGGAAGTCCTGGCCCAACGCCTCATACTCGACCGCGTTCCACCCCACCCCGATGCCCAGCCTCAACCGCCCGCCGGAGAGCACATCGACCTCCGCCGCCTGCTTGGCGACCAGCGCCGTCTGGCGCTGCGGCAGGATCAGGATCCCGGTCGCGAACTCGAGTCGTGTGGTGAGCGCCGCCAGGTAGCCGAAGAGCAC
Source organism: uncultured Anaerolineales bacterium (assembly GCA_964650935.1). Lineage (GTDB taxonomy): Bacteria > Chloroflexota > Anaerolineae > B4-G1 > SLSP01 > PWVB01. Next base: position 29,486 of record CAZYYC010000008.1, on the reverse strand, counting down.
GAAGGGCTCGTGGAAGAGGCTTTCGTAGTCGTAGGCACCTCGCGATCGACCAGGCCTGTCGGGATTCGCACCGAGGACGTGCTCAAACGCAAGCAAATAGTCGAAGCCGAGTGCCTCAACCGTTGTCGTGTACTGCCCTACCGCACCGGAATGCGCACCGATTTCCGTCTGTGGAAAGACAACACCGATCTTCATCGCCGGCCCTCCTTTCGGTTCAACCAAGTTATAGCCCGGCTTCCCGTTTCTGAGAAGTGGCCGCCTGCCCATATGGGGCGGGTAGCCGACTCGCCCAAGCCCCCGTCGAGGCGCCAGAGGTCGGAACGGCTTTCCGACCCACATGCTTGACGGATCGCACGAAACCCCTATCGTACTAGCTGTATGTACCGAAACCACACCCACCACGGGAGGCCAATCGAATGAAGATCACCGATCTGAAGTGCGCCGTCATCGGTCAGAACCCCGTCGTCCGCATCGTCACCGATGAGGGCATTGACGGCTTCGGCCAGGCAGAGAACTCCAAGCCCTACCTCAAACCCCACGTTCTCTTCTACAAGCAGTACCTCCTCGGTATGGACCCGACCGACGTTGCCCGCGTGATGCTCAAGATCCGCCGCATGGGCAGTTTCAAGCCCTGGGGCAGCGCCGTCAGCGCCATCGAGATGGCGCTCTGGGACATCGCCGGCAAGGCCGCGGGACTGCCGGTCTACAAGTTGATGGGCGGCAAGGTCCGCGATAGGGTCCGCGTCTATAACGGCGGCGTGCGCTTTCCCATGAGCGGCTCTTCGCCCGAGGACTACGCCGAGAACATGCAGAAGATGAAGGACTCACCCGAGCACTTCGCCTTCATCAAGCAGGGCATCGCCTTCCACAGCCGCATGCCCTACGACGTGCCGGGCTTCTTCTACGGTGAGGTGGAGCGCGGAGCGCCGCACCCCAACCGCGGCCCGCTGACGGACAAGGGATTCAAGCACATCATCGCCTGCGTCGAGGCGATGAAGGACGTGCTCGGCGACGAGGTCGGGCTGGCACTCGACTGCGGTCCCGGCTTCATGGTCCCCGACGCCATTCGGCTCGCCAGAGCGCTCGAGCCCTACAACATCATGTGGATGGAGGACACCATCACCGGCGACTACACGCCCTACGTGATGGCGGACGTCTACCGTGAGCTAACGATGAGCACCTCAACGCCCATCCACACCGGCGAGCAGATCTATCTCCGCGAGAACTTCCGCGAGCTCATCGAGTCCCATGCCGTCAACGTCATCGGACCCGACCCCGCCGACATCGGCGGCATCGCCGAACTCAAGTGGGTCGCCGAGTACGCCGACCTGCACGGCATCCTGATGGCGCCTCACGGCGTCATTGATGGCGTGTTCGGCCTCGCGGCCCATGTCCAGGTCGCCGCCACGCTGCCGCAGAATTACATCGCCTTCGAGTACCCGGTGGCACATCCGGACTGGTGGTACGACATCGTCGAGGGCCTCCCCGATCCGATCGTCAAGGACAGCTTGATCGATGTCTGGGACACCCCGGGGCTCGGCGTGACCTTCAACATCGACAAGGCGCTGCCCCACCTCAAGGATGAGGACAAGGACTTCTTCGACTAGAGAGGAGACACGATGAAGGTAGTCAAGACCGAGATCCTGACAATCGACGACGCCGTCACCCTGCCCGCACCCTGGTCAGCCGCTTGGTGGGAGCCCAGCGGCAAGCCTCGCACCACGCTGGGCTTCAGCATCTATCGGCTGACCACCGACGAGGGCCTGGTCGGTATCGGGCCCTACACGGGCGGCGATCCGCGCATGGTCATCGGGCAGGATCCTTTCGAGGTGGGCCGCTTCTGGGCACGCACGATGAGTGGCGTGCGCTCGGAGACCTCGTGCAAGAACGCCTCGGGACTGGAGATCGCGCTATGGGATCTGGTCGGCAAGGCCTCCGGTGCGCCGCTGCACCGCCTGCTGGGCAGCCGCCGTGACCGCGTCCTCGTCTACGCCGCCACGAGCCGCCTGCTGCCCACCGAGGCACTCGTCGAGGAGGCCCTGGCCCTCAAGGCGCAAGGATTCCGCGCGATCAAGCTGCGCCTGCACCGCCAGGACGTGCGCGACGACCTCGCCGCCGTGGTCGCCGTCGCCGAGGCGCTCGGCGACGGCGTCATGCTGATGGTCGACGCGAACCAGAACAACTTCTCCGACGGATATCCCTATTGGTCGCGACTGACCGCGCTGCGCGTGGCGCAGGAGCTCGACGCCCTCGGGCTCTACTTCCTGGAAGAACCCCTGGCACGGACCGACCTCGAGGGCCTGGCTGAGATCGCTGCGACGGTCGACATGTTTATCGCCGGCGGCGAACACGTACCCACCACCTACGGCTGGCGACCCTACCTCCAGACGGGCGCCTACGACATCCTTCAGCCCGATCTGGTCATGGGCGGTAACCTGGGCGTCATCGGCGCGCGGAAGGTCGCGGAGTACGCCGACGCCTACGGGCGCCTCATCATCCCGCATGTCCTGATGAGCGGCGCCGCCTTCCCGCTCTGCCTCGCGCCGAGCCTGCACGTCATGGCGGCTGTCGACAACTGCCCGATGGTCGAGTACCCCTACGATCCGCCGGTGCTCACCCGGATGACGACACAGAGCTTCTTCACCGAACCCTTGCACATCGACGCCGACGGCTGCATTCGCCTGCCGGACAAGCCCGGTCTCGGCCTCGACCTGGATGACGACAAGCTCCGCAATGCGGAGGTTGTCGTGGTAACGTAGGTATCCAGTGTCACAGCGATCTTGGCACTGACGGATCGGGAGACCCTATGGCGGATCTGCTTGGGCTGACCCAGACTCATCCGGCTGCGTGGTCGCTGTCCGCTCTATGAGAGTCAGCAGACCCACCCCAGGGCGCAGTATGCGCGGGATGCTGCACTACGTCGTGTGGGGGTGTGCACTACTCCCCGTAGCCCTTGCGATGCTCTGGGGGCCCTATCTGGAAGACCAGGGACATCTGGCAATCGTCGCGTCCCGTAATCTCGTCTCCGGGCGCGACCTGACCTTTGGCCTCACGCAGACAGGCTATGCGCCTTGGCAGCATCCGCTCCTACTGCTGCTGCTGTCGTTGTTGGACCACCTGTCGGTACCTCTCGTGCCCGCGCTCTGGCTTTTCGGCGCGATCGGTTGGGGATGTGCCGTCCACGCCGGGTATCGTGCCGCCCGCGTGCTCGGTCGCGAAGCCGCAGCGCCGGTGATCGCGTTGCTGCTGGGACTGTCGCCGCTCGCCGGACTCGCAGTCGGCGATGTCAACGGTTGGATGGTGGCGCTCTTTTGGTCGGCGCTGGCCTTCGTGATGGAGGGCAGGAGGGGAGCAGCAGCCGCAACGCTCGCGCTCTGGCTGGGCTGCTACTTCGACTGGACGACCTGGATGGGTCTCACCGCTTTCCTCATCGGTGGATGGCTGCGCGAGAAGCATCTACCACGGGCCCTGATGCTGGTCTGGGCAGTGGCATCCGCTGCTCTGCTCGTAGGTTGGCTGACACTCGATCTGGCGCCAATGGCGCCACGATGGGGAGGACGTGCTCTGGTCGAGATCGGAAACCGATGGCTGCCCGGCGACTTCTACTGGCTCTTACTCCCCCTGGCTGCGCTCGGTGCTTTCACAGGGGGCGTGACCGTGATGCTCGCGCTGCTGGGATGGAGCGTTGCGTCCCTGGTCAGCGGCGCCACGACACCCATCGCGCATCTCTACGCTGCAGGGGCGTTCACTGCAGGACTGGGCTGCGTATGGCTGTCGGAGCGAGGACTGCGCGATCGGCGTGACCCCGTCGCCGACCACGTGCACGTTGGTCTATCGCTGCTGATCGCGCTACCCCTTATCTTCGCCCGAAGCAGCGCCCTCTACGCCGCAATGAGGGCACGCCCCATTGCCCTGAACGCCCTGCAGGCACGAGCCGGTGAGTGGGTGCAGGCTCAAAGCGAACCCGACGACGTTGTGTGGGGCGATCTCCGTGCCGGTGTTGCAGCAGGGCGTCCGCTGATCGTGTGGACCGGCGAACCGGCCCAGAGCCAAGCCGTAGCCCGTGAGTTAGCGGCCCTGAGCCTGGATCCCCCGGAGTTCTGCATCACGTACCATTCTCTCGACTGGGACCGCCTGACGCGCACGGGTTGGTTCGAGGAACGCTACCAGCCGGCCCAGCAGTTCGGGACGGCCGCGGACGGGCGTGCGCCGGTCAAGGTGTGGCGCTACCACGCGGAGGACTTTGATCGGGGCGAGATCGTTCCGCTTGACGTACCGCTAGGTCACGATGCACGGGTCGTGGGATACAGGCGCTGGCCCCCCACACTTGAGCCGGGCGATCCTGTCTACCTGACCCTCTTTGTGCGCGCCGAAGCACCGGTGGAGGCGGCGTCTTGGGCGATCGTGCGCGTCTATTCCCCCTACACAGGCGAGAACTACGCTCAGACGGCACACCCGGTCCCGACAACCCTTCCGGTGGACTGGTGGTCTCCCGGCGAGACCATCGCCGAACGCTTCACCCTGACCACCACCACAACCACGCCTGTAGGCGCCTACCACCTCGACCTGAGTGTGCCGGACGCCGGAGTTGACGGTTACAGGTTGGCTTACGTCGCCGTGCCCTGGGAGAGCGACATCCCCTCAGGGACAACGCCCATTCACGCGACCTTTGAGGGCGGCATTCGGCTGATGGCAGCCCGCCTGCCCGAGGGATTGGAGGCGGGCCACGAGACGCAAGTGACGCTGTATTGGGAAGCGGAGGTGACGCAGGACGAGGATATCACCGTCTTCGTCGCCCTCCTGGGGCCGGACGGAGCGCGCCTGACCGGACACGATGGTATGCCGATGGGAGGCCGCTATCCCACGGGCGCTTGGCAGTCGGGGGATCGGGTACCCGATATCCATCCCTTGGCCTTGCCCGAGCAGCTGCCACCCGGCACCTACGAGATGACCGTTGGGCTCTACCGCCCGACCACGATGGAGCGGCTGCCGGTCGTGACGTCCAAGGGCGAACAGCCCCCCGATCGGGCGATCGTGCTGGGCAGCTTCACGGTGCAGGAGTAGGAAGCCGGGTATCCCTCACCCCATCGACAAGCACGCCAAAGGACGCTGCGCTCACCGCCGGATCGTGGGAGAAGAAAGCGATCCCTACATCGTCGGCGTATGAGCGTGTCGCACCGGGCGCCAGCACGGCGAGGTTGTCATTCGGCTTGAGGTCGAACCACGCGTCGTCTCCCACCTCTAGGTGTCCATTGCCCACGTAGAGCAGCATCCGGCGATTCCAGGACGCCAGGTCATCTCTTGGGAAGCCGGCATCGTTGGCCGGGCTGCGGGTGGCGACGACGCGCAACACCGTGCCGCACGGCACCGCTGCCAGGGCTGGGATGTCGACCAGGATCAACGAGCCCTCGTCGGTAGCGTCCTTGCGGTCATTGTCCGTGAAGCGCCAGCCGCGGAGGTCCAGCCCACCACAGCGTTCCACACGAATCTCGAACCAATCGCCCTCGATATCGCCGCCATCGTCTACCACGTAGGTAACAATAGCCACATCGCCCGCCCGTGGGGCATCGGTAGGCACGGGCTCAAATCGAGGGATAGGCGGGGGATCTCCATCAACGGACATCATTGCAGTAGGCCCCGCCCCTTCCAGCCCCTCCCAGCCGGCGAAACGGTAGCCCGGCGTCGGTACGGCCTGCAGCTCAAGGCGCGTGCCGCGGAAGTAGCGACCGGTCCAGGGTAGCTGCTCCAGCACCCGTCCCTCAACAGCCACGCTGCCCTCCCCCGTCGTGACAGCCGCAAAGGTGAGGTCCGCCACACCCGGCAGCCCGAACGTCCTGACAACGTGCTCGCGAAGCAAGTCCGGTCGCCGCTGCGCGTAATCGCGCATCCTCTCGACGCTCAACGCCCAGTTCACGCCGCTTCCCCAACGCCCGATCTCGTGGTCGATGTCCTGCACAAGCTCGGCTGCGAGGTCATCGATCCGCGAAACGACCACGTCAGCGCGGAAGGTCGTGTTCAAGAGCTCGGCAAGCCGTACCAGGAAGCGCTGCCGAAAGTCGGGGTTTTCGAGCAACTTGCGGATGAGCAGGGTATCCTCCCCGAACGTCGCCACATGATCGTCCTCAAGGAGCTTCTGCACGAGGTTCAGATCGACGATGTCACCCTCAAATTCCACGTCGGCGTGCAGGTTCAGACCGAAACTGTAGTCACAGTCCCAGACAATCCACTGCCAACGTCCTTCAGGGCTCCGCGAGCGGAACTGGTTGACGTTATGCTCCGGCCAGTCGACATTCCCCGAGTAGACCTGGAGCAGTGTGTAATCGATGAGATTGGCGAGGTCGACCTGTCCGGCGACATAGGCGTAGGCAGCAGGGTCTCGCAGGTCGTGAGTTCGTAGGTAGTCGATCAGCTGATCCCAGTGGTCCCGATCCCCGGCTGAGATCTCACCCACCCATACATTAGCCGGAGAGTCGAGGATCTCCGCCTCGGTGATGCCGTAGTGATCCTCCAGGAACTGCTCGTCGATACGTTCTCGCAGCTGGTAGATCCCCCAAGGCTGTCCGTTCACGTAGACCACCACAGGACGGGTGCGCGTGGCGTTGACCCCTAGGGCCAAGGCGAGATCCGAGACCAAAGCATTACGAAGAAGGGTCCAGTTGACCTCGGGCTGGGTCGAGTCGTTGCCGCCGTTGTGGACGACGAGACGGTCGAAGGTGGTCACGCTGCTGCCCGGGTAGAGGGAGTACGTGAGACGACCTTGGCCATAGTCGCGGCGGAAATAGAGGCGCAGCGACTTCTTGTCGTAGCGACGGGTCCACCCGCCGTGCACACGTGCTCCCGCAGCCACGTGGAAGCCTTGGTTTCGATCTGCGTCGATGAAGGTGATATCGACCGGGCGCTCCCACTCCCGACCACGTTCCTCGAAGTGCGTGAAGATGCCCCGCTCTGCGCCCCACAGATCGGCAGGATCGATGACCAAGGACATGAGAGGCAGCCCAGCCTCCACACCGACGAAGTAACTCTGGGTTACGACCGGGCCTGGCGCTACGCCAGGGGGCTCCAGGCGTGCGCGAACGACGGTCACCAGCGACGCCTCTGAACTCAACCGTACCGGCTCGGTGTAGAGGAGGCCGTTATCCGCCGTGGGCAGGCTGCCGTCAAGGGTATAGCGCACCCTGACGCCGTGAGCCGGTGAGGTGAGAGCGAGGAGCACATCGTCGCTGTAGTAACCACCGGGCACACTGAAAAGCGGGACGTCAGGCAGCTCCGAAGCAAAGGCCTCAGGGCGCTGCTCCAAGGCGATGAGGCCGATGAACACAGAGCACAGGAGAAAGAAGATCACAATAGCAGATCTTGTGTTGAGCTGCGGCGAATGGTTTCGCATGATGCTATCCGGCTATGACGGTCAGGCGAGGTCGCCGGCCCGTCTCCCCTTCCCATCGATGCGGAAAGTGGCAGAGCAATCTACACCCGTGTTACGTAGAGGTAATACGCACCGAGCTCAGCGCCGTCAGCGAGACGGAAAGTGCCCTGCACCTGCGTCTCACCCGCTTCGACCTCAACCTCGAAGGCCACTGCCCTCTGCTCCGGTGCGACCGCCTGCACCCACCGCTGATCACCGACGCGCAGTCGCGCGTCGGTCACGTCAAGGGCGCGCCCACCGCCCCACCCCCGGGCGATTGCGGCGGTGAATGGCTTGAGCGGCCCCGGGATGCCGGCGACGAGCTCACGGTCCTCCTCCCTGGGCCAGCGGCGCAACTCGAAATGATAGCACCCGGGCCGCGCGATCTCGACCTCCCAATAACCGTTGCACATCAGCCCGGCCCGGATGTCGGCCTGGTTCCAGGCACATGCGACGGGGTCATTGCGCCAGTCGTGCGCCGTCAAGCGTGCGGTGACACCTTGCTCCCAACCCAACGTGATCGGTATCGTCGCGTCGAACTGCTCTGAGACCTTCGCCCACCACGCCTCATAGCCCTCGCGCAGACGCGCCACGACGTCCGGATGGTCAGCAGCGACGTCGTGCCGCTGCTCGGGATCGACCACGATGTCATAGAGCTCCGTGCCGTTGACGAGCCGCCAGCGCCGCGTCATCGTGGCGCTCTGACGCCACTTGACGGGAGTGGCCACCCGCTGCGAGTCGGTCACCATCACCCGAGCAGACCACGCGACCGTCTCCGTCTCATCATGCAGGAGCGGCACGAGGCTTGCGCCGTCAAACGTGTGTTCCCCGTGATCCACGCCGCACAGCTCGAGCAACGTCGGCATGATATCCACATTAGCCGTCAGCTCTGGGATATCGCGCCCCCCACCCAGGCCTCCCGCGGGCCAACGCACGAAAAAGGGCACCCGATGGCCGCCATCGTAGGGCGAACCCTTGATCCCGCGCATGCCGGCGTTGTAGCCGTCGACGACGAACTGGTCCCCGTCCAAGGTCGCGCCGCCAGAGGTGCCGTTGTCGGTCATGAAGATCAGGATCGTGTTCTCGCTCAGTCCCCACGCATCGAGCCGGCGCACCAGCGCACCAAAGTTCTCATCTATAGCCGTGATCATGCCATAGAACGCCGCACGCTCGTCGTCGTTCACCTGGCCCACGTAGGGTGCGCTGTAAGCGGCGTCGACGATATAGGGAGAATGCGGCGCGTTGGTGCTGATGTAGCAGAAGAAGGGCGCGTCGCGGTGCGCCTCGATGAACCGCAGCGCCTCATCGAACCAGATGTCGGTGCAGTACCCGTCGAAGGGCCGCCACGCACCGTCTTCACAGTAGACGTCGTCGTGGTAGTTGTTGCCCCAGTAGTCGGGGGTCTGCGCCACGCCGCCTCCGCCGTGGATCACCGTACGCTGAAAGCCACGATCCTGCGGGCGGTACGGATAGTTGTCGCCCAGGTGCCACTTGCCGAAGATGCCCGTCGCGTACCCCGCGTCGCCAAGCGCCGCGGCAAGACTCCACTCGTGCTTCCGCAGCAGCGAGCGCCCGCCGATGGTGTGCCAGACGCCGGTACTGTTGTGGAAGTGACCGGTCAGCAGGCCCGCGCGCGTCGGTGCACAGGTCGGTCCGACGTGGTAGTCAGTTAGGCGCACACTCTCCTCGTAGAAAGCATCAAGATTCGGCGTACGGATCACAGAGTTACCGTGGCAGCCTAACTCCCCGTAGCCCTGATCGTCGGTCAGGACGAAGACGATATTCGGGCGACCTTGAGGCGCCATCCGATCCCCGGTGGCGTCGTCAGACATGCTTGACCAGGCTCAGATCGCCGACCTTGGCAGCCTGTAACACCGAGCCCATCACCTCATCGACCATCTCCGATGTGAGCGGCACAGGCATGTTCTCCAACTTCATCCGAAGTTGCGGGTTCTTCGCTGCCATCAACGCCCGCTCGATGTGGGCATCGTTGAAGCCGGGCTCCTCGCGCAGCGTGGTCGGCAGTCCGATGGCCCGCCCAAAGGCGATCATCGCCTCAGCTACCGCCTCACCCAGGGCCCGCCCCGCCAGGGCATCGATCGTCGCCTCAGTGTAACCCGCCTCCTCAAAGATGCGTCCCACCACCTTGAGCGGTCGCTCGATCGCCGGGGCGAAGAGCACCGTGTAGTAGGGGTTCATCAACGCACAGGCACGTCCGTGGGGCATGACGTCGACCAGCGAGAAGCTGGTCAGGTGCCCACCGTTGGTGCCGCCGAGCATGATCGCGTAGCCCCCGAGGTCCGTCGCCAGGCCCAGCGCCTCTCGCCCGACGACATCGACCGGATGCTCAATCACATCCGGCAGATGGCTCACCACCAACCGGATGGCTTCCGCCGCCACTGCCTCGATCGTCTCATAGCCCGGCTTGCCTGCCGCCCCATAGAGGACCTCCAGCGCATGCGAGACGCCGTCCATCGCGCCATCGACCGTCAGATGACGGGGCGCGGAGAAAGTGGCTGTGTAGTCAAAGACCGGCTGCTGCGGCACAATGGCCTCATCGACGATCAGCTTCTTCTGCCCCGTCGTGGTGTTAGTGATGTTGGAGTACTTGGTCAGGTGGGCAGCGGAACTCGACGCCGTCTGGATCGCTACGTGGGGTGTGAGCGCCTTACGTTGCGCCCCAAGGGCCTCGGTTACGAGCCCGGTCCCAAAGTAGTCCTCGATCTCGCCACCAAGCACGCGGAGCACGATCGCCGCTTTCGCGGCATCGATATTGCTCCCTCCACCAAAGCTCACGACCACGTCGGGATCAAGCTCCCCAAGCTGCGCCGTGATCCGCAGCAGGTCCTCAACCGGCGCATTGGGCGCCGGGCTGGATGTCTGCCCCACCAGCGCCACACCCGCCGCCGCGAGCGATGCCTCGATCGTCCGAACGAAGCCATCGGACCCGGGAAAGCCGCTGCGCACCAGCGCCGCGCGCGTGCCCAAGGGCGCTGTCGCCTCGCCCGTAGCCGCGAGCACGCCCAGCCCGTGGATGTAGTCGCCTCCCTTGAAGGTCTCAAGCAGTTCCCTGGCCTTGCTGAAGTCGGTCATACTTATCCTCCTCGTTGACACGTCGATCCGGCCCCAGTATAGTGGGGCCGGACAACCTTTCAAGCTGCCTCCGCTAGGCTCTCGAGTGGGGGCCGAATAGCCAGAACTGTAAGGAGCTGACGATGCTGAGTCTCCGCGTTGCTGCGAATCACCGTTACCTCGAGTACGACGATGGCACGCCCTTCTTCTACCTGGGCGACACCGCCTGGGAGATGCTGCACCGCCTGACCCTGGAGGAGGCACGCCACTATCTCACCGATCGAGCCGCCAAGGGCTTTACCGTGATCCAGACGGTCGTGCTCGCCGAACTCGGCGGGGTCAGCGAACCCACGCCCGACGGGCACCTGCCGTTGATCGACCGCGATCCGGCACGGCCCAACGAAGCCTACTTCGCCCACGTTGATGCCGTCATCGAGGAGGCGGCGGCACTGGGGCTGGTGGTGGGGCTCCTGCCCACGTGGGGCAGCGTCTGGAAGCAACACCGGGAACGCCCCTCGATCTTGGACCCGGACAACGCCTACGGCTATGGTCGCTTCCTGGGCCGACGCTATGCCCAAGAGCCCATCATCTGGATCCTCGGCGGGGATGAGAACGTCGAGAGTCCCGAGGAGCGTGCCGTGATCGACGCGATGGCGCGGGGCCTGCGGGAGGGCGATGGCGGCACGCACCTGATCACCTTCCATCCGCGAGGGCCCGGACAGTCATCCGCTGCCCTCCACGACGCCGAGTGGCTCGACTTCAACATGATCCAGTCGTCGCACGGCGCGCGTGATCACGACAACGGTCTCTTTGTGGAGCACGACCTCGGCCTAGAACCCCCCAAGCCCACCATCGATGGCGAGCCGCGCTACGAGACCATTCCCGTCGGCTTCTACAACACCGACGCCAGTCCGAGCGATCGCTTCGACGACGACGACATCCGCCAGGCAGCCTACTGGGCGGTGATGGCCGGGGCGTGCGGTCACACCTATGGCAACAACAACATCTGGCAGATGTGGTCACCCGAGCACAGACCTGTCATTCACGCCTCTGTACCATGGTACGAGGCACTTGACCACCCCGGCGCCTTCCAGATGGGCATCCTGCGCCGTCTCTTCGAGGCGCGTCCCTACCAGATGCTCGTGCCCGACAACGGCGACCTTGTGGTCGATGGGCCCCGTCACGGCGGCGCCAAGATCCGAGCCGCGCGCGCATCCGATGGCAGCTTCGTCTTCGTCTACAGCCCGCGAGGTGAAGCGTTCACGGTGCGACTGGACATGATCGGGGCGGGTCGCGTCGCCGCTACCTGGTTCGACCCGCGCTACGGCATCGCCACGCCCATCCACACCGGTGAAGGCGTCGGCTACCAGACCTTTACCCCGCCCACCTCAGGTCGTGGCTGCGACTGGGTATTGGTCCTCGACGACACCCGCCGCGACGTCGCCCCTCCGGGCTAGACCACCTCTGAACAGAAAGAACCCGCCGGATCAGTGATCCGGCGGGTGGACCTTCTATCGGAGCGCTGCACTACAACACCCACCACGTTCAGGTCTATGCGTGTCGGGTGCCCGGCAGCAACCTCAAAACGTCACGCCCCAACCTCCGCAAGCAGACGTCGCAGCTCGCCGACCACATCCTCCCCCAGGTGGATGTGCAACACGCGGCGACCGGCATCGATCAGGGCCTGATAGTCACCCAACGCCTGCGCCCGCACCAAGACACCAAAAGTCAGTGACGACGTGAGGCTGCCCGCCCCATCCGGGATCGCCACATCCTGCGCCGCATCCGCCGTGAACTGGACGAAAAGTCCATGGCCCCCATCGCCTTTGTGTAATTGCCCGGTCGAGTGCAAGTAGCGCGGGCCGTAGCCCAACGTGGTCGCAACCCCGCCATGGTCGCGGATCCAATGGCGCAGCGCCTGCAACGCCTCGGTCGTCGCCTCGGTGGGCCGGATATAGGCCTGCAAGGCGACGTAGTCGCCCGCGGCTGCCTGCGACAAGAAGTCGCGCAACGCAGCTCCGCTTGGCACCATCGGCTGTCCCTCGGGCAGGCGCCCCTCCTCACGATAGGCTGCCACCATCTTCCGCGCCTGGACCTTCGCTGCCTCCACGTTGGGCTGATCGAAGGGCTGGATACCCAGCCGATGGCTGGCGATGGCGGTTGCCATCTCCCAGACGAAGATCTGCTCGCCGATGTCATAGCGATCGCGCAGCTGCATCGTGATAACAGGATGGCCAGCCTCAGCCAGTGCCGCCAGAGCATCACCGTGGCTCGCGTCGCCCTCGAGGCACAGGTGCACAAAGAGCCGGTCGTCACCATAGACGTCCGGCGGCCCAAGGACCTCGTTGACGATCGGAAGGATGCCGGTCCCCTCCTTACCGCTACTTTCTGCAACCAGCTGCTCGACCCAGTCGCCGAAGTTGGCCAGAGCCGGCGAGGTCACCAGGGTTAGCTTATCGCGACCCGCCTGTGCCAGCGTGGCCATGATGACGCCGAGTTCGGCAGCGACAGCGTCGTCGACTGTCTGCGACTCGCTCCTCTCCTGATCCGCCGGTGAGGCAACGCCCAACGCGCGATCGAGCAGCAACGCGACGTCCATGCCCAGCAGCGCCGCGGGAACCAACCCGAAATTGGAGAGAACCGAGTAGCGCCCACCGATCGTCGGGATGTTCTCGAACACGGCGCGGAATCCGAGGCTGCGCGCCAAGGTGGCCAGAGAGGTACCGGGATCCGTGATCACGGCGAAGTGCGCCCCGGCGTGCTCAGACCCCAGCCGTTGACTCACCTCGGTGTAGAAGTAGGTCAAGAAGGAGAGAGTCTCCGCCGTGGTCCCTGACTTGCTCGACGCAATGTAGAGCGTCGTCTCCGGTTCGAGCGTCGTCGCGTAAGCAACCACCGCACCCGGTTCGGTACTATCCAGGACGTGGACACGTAAGAACGTCCCTGTCGTGCCGAAGACAGCGCTGAAGACATCGGGGCCGAGACTCGACCCGCCCATCCCAAGGAGCAGAACGTCAGTGTAGCCCGCCGCGCGGACCTCGTCGGCGAAGGTTATGATGGGGGCCAAGTGGCGGCGCATCACTGCAGGTGAGGTCAGCCAACCCAACCGGTTCGAGATTTCCGCGGGGTTAGGGCGCCAGACGTGATAATCAAGCTCCCAGATGCGCTCCACGATCTCATCCTGAAGCAGCGCGCCAAGTGCCTCATCTACCGCCGCCCTCGCATCGCCAAGATCTGCCCGGAAACGCGGAAGCCCCAAACTGCGACACTTGTCGCTGATACTCTCCAACAGCGCACCGAAGGGCGAGGCGAACTTAGCGATTCCTTCCTCAAGCAGGTGCGCGGTCACCTCGTGTAGGTCAATACCGAGCGCCTCGAGCCCCTCCACATGCGCCTGGGCCTGATCCACATCGGCCTCCAGCGTGTTCGCCACGCGTCCGTGATCCAGCACAGCATCGAGTGTCTCAGGCGGCAGCGTGTTGACCGTGTCCGGCCCAATGAGGGCATCGGCGTAGAGTGTGTCGGGATAGGCAGGATCTTTGGTGCTGGTACTGGCCCACAGCGGACGTTGCACGCGCGCACCGCGGTCCGCGAGTCGCTCCCAGCGTTCGCCGCTGAACAGCTCCTTGAACCGCTGGTAAGCCAGCTTTGCATTGGCGATGCCGATCTTGCCGCGAAGCGAGCCGGCAGCGGGCGTATCCAGCTGATCGAGCAGCCCATCGACGTTCGTGTCGACGCGACTGACAAAGAAGGAGGCCACAGAGCTCACCCGGCAGAGCTCCTCATCCGCAGCAGCACGGCGCTCGAGGCCGGAAATATAGGCCTCGGCCACAGCCTCGTACTGCTCCTGAGAGAAGATGAGGGTCACATTGACGTTGATGCCCTCACCAGTCAGCACCTCAATGGCAGGTATGCCCGCGTCGGTGGCAGGCACCTTGATCAGGACGTTGGGCCGATCAATGAAAGTCCAGAGGCGTAGAGCCTCAGCAATGGTGCCATCAGTGTCGTGAGCGAGATCAGGGCTGACCTCCAAACTGACAAATCCATCGGCCCCATCGGTGGCCTCATAGATCGCGCGAAGCGTGTCGGCTGCCATCCGGATGTCCTCCAGCGCGAGGGCTTCGTAAACCTCGACGGGGGACACGCCCAGCCCACACGTCTCCCAGAGCTGTGCATCGTAGTCATCACTTCCGGCGATAGCCTTCTCGAAGATCGCCGGGTTAGAGGTGACACCGCGCACCCCCTGGTTCGTCGCGCGTGCCAACCCTCCCTCGCGAATGTAGGCGCGCCGGATGTAGTCGAGCCAGATGGATTGGCCCTGCTCACTGAACTGACGAAGTATCGGTTCCACAGTCCCCTCCCCTATCACGGTCTTCGCTTAGAAATGATTATATCATGGGTGAGTCAGCCTCGTCGCGATCGCCTCGCGCTCGCGAGACTCACGCCGAGGGATTTTCTTCGTCAGTTGCCTGAGGACCGGCTCGGTGACCCGCAGGGCCAGCGGCCCCAACACCGCGGTGAAGAGCACATAGGCAGCCGAGAGGGTGCCCAACCGGGGTTCAAGGCCCGCCGAAATGCCCATCATCGCGATGACGAGCGAGAACTCGCCCCGCGCGATCAGGGTGATGCCGGCACGCAGCCGGCTGCCGACGTTCAGATCCATGCCCTGGGTCGCCCACCAACCGGTGAACACCTTGGCGACACCGGTGAGCAGAGCCAGAACCGCAGCCGGGATTAACACGGGAATCAACGTCGTGGGGTCAATGGAGAGGCCGAAGAAGAGGAAGAAGATCGCCGCAAAGAGATCGCGAAGCGGGCCGATCAGGCGGTCGGTCCGCTCGGCGACGGGCCCCGACAGCGTGATGCCGACCAGGAAGGCGCCCACCGCCGCCGAGAGCTGTAGCCACTCGGCAAAGCCGGCGACGAGCAGCGTCAAGCCCAGTGCACTCAACAGCACGACCTCATTCGAGCGATGAGCGATCAGGCTGCTCACCGGCTTGCTGTAGTGCAGGGCTACGAAGAGCAGCGCGCCCCCTACTACGCCGCCAATCGCGATCGAGCCGAGGCCCGAGAGCCAGCCCTGTCCGATCACGAGGATCGACATCAGAGGAAGATAGGCCGCCATCGCGATATCCTCCAGGACGAGGATCGACATGATGACGGGCGTCTCTCCGTTCTCCAGCCGGTCAAGGTCGGTCAAAACCTTGGCGATGATACCCGACGACGAGATGTAGACGACGCCTCCCAGAAGCAGGGACGGCACGACCTCCCATCCCAACACGAGCCCGGCGATCACGCCGGGCGCAAAGTTCACCGCAAGGTCCTTGAACCCCGCCGGCAGAGCACTGTGCAGATCCTCGCCCAACCGTTCACCCGTGTACTCCAGGCCCAGCGTGAAGAGCAACAGAATGACGCCGATGTCTGCCCCAAGATAGATGAAGGCCTCACTCAACTCCAACGACACGATGCCTCCACGCCCCAAAGCTAGCCCAGCCAGCAGATAGAGCGGAATCGGCGAAACCCCCGCCCTGTGCGCCAGCCGCGCCAAGATCGCCAGCCCGATAATGATCGCCCCCAGCTCCATCAGGATGAGGGAGAATTCTCCAATGACGTGCCCATTCATACAGACGGTCCCCTTACCATTCATCAAGAGGAGGGAGCCTCGAGGCTCCCTCCCATTCATCCCCTAAAGACCACGGCGCACCGTCGTCACGATCAAGTATTATACCACCAAATCGCGCCGAGCGGACTCGATCAAGTCCAGCGGGCAAGGTTCTGACGCACGAAGTCATCATCGCCGAGTTCGGGATAGGCAACACAGACACGCGTGATCTCGTCCGCCTGCCCTGGTGACAGCACCTCGGCAGGATCCAGACACCAGGTGCCTGCGAGTAGCCCCTGACGGCGCAGGACCTCGTGAATACCCGGTATGCAACCCGCAAATCCGTGGGCAGCATCGAAGATGGCCCCATTCGCATCGGTAAGGCGCGCGCCGCGGGTGAGCATCGAGGCTGGGATGTCCGCCCCGACCTCGATGAGTGCGTGGATCTCGTTCAACAGCTCGACCGCCTTCTGAGTCCACACAGCCCACTGACCCAGGAGCCCCCCCGCCATGCGAACCACACGCGTTCCCGTTGGGGTCTCGATCCGATGGACCGTGAGCAGGTCGCCGATGATGTGGTCATCGTTGCCTGTGTACAGCGCGACCTCGCCCTCTCGCCCGGCATCGCAGACAGCGCGCACAACGTCGAGAGTATGATAGCGATTGAAGGGGGCGATCTTGATGCCGATCAGACCGTCGATCTGAGCGCAAGCACGCCAGAAGCGATAAGGCAGCAGACGCCCGCCCACCGACGGCTGCAGGTAGAAGCCAATGATGGGTAACAGCTTGGCGACCGCCGCGCAGTGCGCGACCAACGCCTCGATATCATCAGCCTCGAAGGACGCCATACTGACCAAGCCCGCATGGTAGCCGGCATCACGCGCCACACTCGCTTCCTGCACGGCTTGCGCCGTTCGCCCACAGATCCCGGCGATCTTGAGGACCGTGCGATCGTTCCTGGCACACCACTCATCAATGACCTGCGATGCGAGGCGCAGCACCGGTTCGAAGAGACCTACCTCTGGTCGGCGAATGGCGAACTGGGTCGTGTGTACGCCGACAGCGAGTCCACCGACCCCCGCGTCAATGTAGTAGCGAATCAGGGCCGTCTGACGACGTTGGTCGATTCGACGGTCGGCATCCAACGCAAGCGGCATCGCGGGGATGACACATCCCCGTTGAAAGCGAGCCAGCAACTCGTCAGGGATTCCCGTTCGGCCCTCAGAACTGGCCATTCACCACCTCGTAATGCGTCGGCTTGCCCAGCGAAGCCTGCCCGCGCGCGATCCAGTCGGCTTGCCAACGGATCATCGTCAACAACGGCACCGACGGATAGCCGAAAAGTGCAGCCGCCTTACTCGCATTGCTCAGGTACATGCGTCCCCGTCCCTCCTCACCGGTGAAGAGCGCCTCCCGACCGAAGATCTCCGCGAAGGCCTCCGCCACGACGCGCACTGACGCCGTCTCCGGACCCGTGACGTTCAATACCGCAGGCGGAGAGGAGCAGAGTTCGAGCGCCAGAAGTGCCTGACGGTTGGCGTCGCCCTGCCAGATCACATTGACGTGGCTGACGGTCAGGTCGATCGGCTCACCGGCATAGACCGCCTGGCCGATGTCGTGGAGCACGCCATAGCGCAGATCCACCGCATAGTTGAGTCGCAGGAGACAGACCTGTGTACCGTAGGCACGGCTCCCATACTCGAACAAGCGCTCGCGCCCCAGACACGACTGTGCATACTCGCCCACCGGGGCCGGCGGGGTCGCCTCTGTACAGCCCCCCGCACTCGCGGCGACGAGTGGGTAGACGCAACCTGTCGAGAAAGCCACGATGCGGCTCTCGCGAAAGTGATCCACCACCGTCCACGGTATGCTGACGTTCGTCGCCCAAGTCAAGGCAGCCTGGCCTCCGGTCCCAAACTTGCGCCCGACCATATAGATGAGGTTCCGGACCCGTGGAAGCTCGGCAACAGCACGGGGGTCGAGGAGGTCGCACGGCAGTGTACGCACACCTGCCGCTTCCAGAACACGACGAACGTGAGGATCTGAGAAGCGTGAGACACCGTAGACGGTCTTGTCCACGCCTGCCTCACGCAAGGCTCGCGCTGCGCTGAGCCCGAGCGTGACCCCCATCTTCCCCCCGATGCCCAGCACGAGAACGTCGCCATCGAGGTGCTCCATCAACGACAGGAGGTCCGGCGATGGAGCCGACAACAACTCGTCCAGCGCTGCCTCGTCCGCAATACACTCTGGCCATGCCCTCATCACCACCTCCTGACCGGTAGAGTCGTCATCGTGGCCTGAACGTGTAAAGGAGCATACACTTGTCTGACGCCCGGGGCAACCAACGCAGCGCCAACTCAGCCAACTCATGCCGCCGTCAGCCCTAACGCGTCCCGGTGTTGATGAGCGCCGTGGCATGTTATCATCACATCAAGCCGTAGTGGATCGATGGTAGCCAATCCCCGCGCCAACCGCGTCTTATCCGGTTGACTCGGGACGTTGGCTGCTGTGGGAGGAAGATGCGGAGGTATGGAACACCGCAGACGCATTCTGGTCGTGGATGACGATGAGCGAGTGAGATATGTTCTGACAAACGCCCTGCGCAGGCTGGGAAACGACTATGAAGTGGTCTCATCCGGGAGCTGTCGCGAGGCATTGGCTCAGGCGCAGGAGCGTTCATTTGATCTCCTGATCACGGATTTGCGTCTGCCGAGGTCAGATGGCTTGGCGCTGACATCGGCCTTTGCCAAAGTGAGTCCCGAGACGCGGGTGGTTTGGATGACCGCGCACGGATGTTACCACTATCGGGATTCGGCCCACCGGCTGGATGTGATCCAGTGTCTGGACAAGCCCCTGGAGATCCAAGCGATCCGGCAGGCGGCGCTGGATGCGTTGAGTCACGGTCGGAGCCGCAAGTGAGCTGGTGAGAGGCGCAGGCGCCACCTGAGATCCGAAGATCACAACTTCGGGGGTGAGGCGATCTCGCCCCCGAAGTTGCTTGTACCCGCCTAATAAGGTAGCGCTGGCGAAAAGTGGAGGCACGAACCATGGAAGACCTGAGAGAACGCCTGAATCGAGAACTGGAGACATTGAAGGAACAGATCACCACACTGAGGGATGCCCTGAAGATCCAGCCGGATTACGGCATGGGTGAGGGCGATCCGGCCATCACGCAGTGGGAGTTCGATCAGGCGATGCTGGAGCGCCAAGAGGCGCACGCAGAGAAGCTGAGGAAAGCCCTTGAGCGACTCGAGACCGGTACCTATGGCACGTGTGAGCAATGCGGCCGGCCGATTCATCCCGACCGTCTGGCCGTGCTGCCGGACACAACACTCTGTATGGCGTGTGCTCTGAAGACTTAACGTGGAACTCCGCTGCCCTCGCGAACGTCTATAGGACAGGCGCAGCCTGTGAGAAGGGCACCGAAGCTGTGTAGGTAAGAACCCGAGTCCTGGCAGCGTCTATAGGATAGGATCATCCTGGGCTCAAGTAACGGGCACGATAGGGCGCCCGCGGATACTGGTATAATGGTCACGTGGACCAGGGATAGGAAGGGGACGACAGATAGGGAAAACTATGGAAGCGCTAGAACTACGCGAAGGCCTCGATGCCTTCGATGATACTACAGACGAATATGAAGAGGAGGCCGACCTCCTCTCTTTGGACGAGATCTTCGGCGTCGAGAGCGATGATGAGGAGCTTGACGGCGATGCCTTGGACGACTTCCGACTCTTCTTTGAGGATCACGATGAGTCCGACGACCTCGACGAGGAGGAGGAAGCAGCTGAAGCCGACGTGGATGTGAGCAACATCTCATCCAGTGACTCGCTGAGCCTCTACCTCCAGGAGATGGGACAGGTACCGCTCCTCTCGCGCGAGGAGGAGATCGACCTCGCCATGAAGATGGAACGGGGCCGTGAGGCCCAGCTGGAGCTGACCACCGGTGTAGACCACCCAGCCCGGATCGCTGAGCTGGAAGCGCAGATACGCATCGGACAGGAGGCACGACGCCACCTGATCGAAGCTAATACGCGCCTGGTCGTCAGCGTAGCCAAGCGCTATCGAGGCTACGGACTGCAGTTTCTGGACTTGATCCAAGCCGGTAATGTGGGACTGATCAAAGCCGTGGACAAGTTCGATTACCACCGAGGGAATCGCTTCAGCACCTACGCGACCTGGTGGATCCGTCAGGCCGTGACGCGTTCACTCACGCAGCACGGTCGTGGCATCCGCATCCCGATTCATATGAGCGACTATCTTCGTAAGCTGGACAAGGTCTCCCAGAGCATGGAGCAACGCCTGGGCCGCCGGCCTACGCCTGAGGAGCTAGCCGAAGAGGTCAACGAGGATCCTGCTAAGCTACGCAAGATGATGCGCCAGTCTCAGACGCCGGTCTCGCTGAACAAGGAAGTGGGCGACGAGGATACCTCGGAACTGGAGCAGTTCATCGAGGATGAGTCCACGCCCACCCCGGATGAGTCAGCGGAAGAGCGTATGCTGCACGATCAGCTGCAGCAACTGCTCACGACGCTCGAACCGCGTGAAGCGTGGATCCTGCGGATGCGTTTCGGTCTGCACGGCAGCCGGACGCATACCCTGAAGGAGCTAGGACAGAAGCTGGGGATCTCAAAAGAGCGCGTGCGCCAGATTCAGGGACAGGCGCTCAGGAAGCTGCGCCATCCCTACCACCGGCGCCAGCTTCAGGACTTCCGTTAGCACCGACGTCAGACAGCAGCACGGGGGTGTCCGATGGCATATCGGACACCCCCGTGTTGGTTGATGCCAAGTCCCACGCAAACTGCGCGTCCCGCTTTACCCCTCCAGCCGGCAGATCGCGCCCGGTCGCTTCACCCGTAGAGCGATCGTCTCCATCACCCGGAAGAGATGATCGAGGCCCTCATTGCCCTCATATGCCGTCACGAGGTCCTGACCGATCGCGATATCGAAGTTGAACGCGCCTAGCGAAAGGACCATGCCCTGCGTCTCACCCAGGAGCTGTGAGCGGAACAGCCCGCCCTCGGCGACATCCGCAATGAGCTTGCTGACCATACGTCCCATGCCATGGGAGACACGTTGGGTCTGCGTATACAGCGCCGGACTGAGCACGACGGCATAGGGCCCCAGGAAGCCGTCACCGAAGAGCGCCTCGGTCGCAGCCACGATACTGTCCAGCGGCCCCTCGGCCTTACTCCAGTCACCGAGCCCCACCGCTTTGTCCGCCTGTTCCCACAACCCGCCCAGGATCAGATCATCCTCGGCCTTGGCACAAGCCATCGCGGCGCGTGCTGCCTTGCCCAACTCCAGGTGCGTGCCCATCGCTCGACTGACCTCAACATCCTGCCAATAAAGCGTGAAGGGCTCATCAATCATCGTCAGCGGGACGTAGTGGCGCTCCTCTCCGGTGCCGACAGGCACCATCTCCACGCCCGGACCGAAAGGACCTGCCAGATCGAGTAGGCGTCGACCGACCAGGAACTTGCGCACGGTCTCCACCACAGTGGTATCCAGCGCCTCCCACTCCTTCTCCGACAAAAGTGCAGCGTCTCGCATCAAGAACTCGCCCATGGTCTCCTCCTAGTTTCCCTTTAGACTGCCGACGGTCAAACCCGCTGCGGCAGACTTAGTCACATCATCGACAGGCCTCGCCTTGGCGTCCGGCTCGGCCTGATCCTCTTCGCCAACTTCCTCCATCAACTCACGCACCACGGTTGAGAGAAGTCCGGTGCGTGTCACCAAGGCCTCGATCTCGACCTTGAGGTCAGGATGCTCGGTCAGCTCCGGCTCCTGTGTCAACAGGATGAAGCGGTCGCGAGCCTCCTCTGTCAGCGTCAGATCCGCTTCAAGAGCCTCCTTCGGCGAGCTACTCATATCCACGCCGGGATAGTCAAAGGGGATCTCCTCGCCACCCTCAATCAGCTCCTCAGCGAAGTGCGAGAGATGCTTCATGTGCCGCATCGCGGTGAGCTCCAGTTCACTGCTGACCGGGCAATTCTGGCCTTCGAGGACAAAGGCGTGACGCAGATGCTGTAGGACGAGCTTGTACTGGGCATCGACCTCTTTGTGAAAGCGGCGCATAAGGTCACCTGAGAGATCTCCCTCCTCCGGTTCAAAGGGCTTCTCGCCCTCAGGCCCAAGCCGCTCAAGCCACGACTCAAACCGCCGCAGGTGGGTGATCGACTCCCAACCAAGCTGCTGCAGAATTCGTTTCAGCTCTCGATCGGCCACCTGAGCTGCCTGGTCCTCATAGACCTTGATGAGATTCGCTTCCCAGTCAATGTAGGAGCGCAGCAACGAGGCGTTCGAGGTCGGATCGTGAGGGTAGACGCCCTGCTTCATCAGCGGCTCCTCACCCATCTCACCAAGCTCATCGCCCAGCCAGTCCATATGCCACATTTCCTCACGCGCAGTGCTGAGGAGCATCTGCCCAAACGATGTGGATTCGCCCACCTGGTAAGCGTGAATCAGATAGCGGACGATCGAAGCGTGCTCATCAGCAAGATCCTTATTCAGCATCTCGATAAACGCTTTTCGATCCATAAAGTGCCCTCCTTGGGGGATTAGCGACACAGACCAACAGCGCAGATGGCGCATCTACCCATATTATAGGACGATGACGGTGCAGAGCAAGCTCGCGCGACGCGCTCCTCCCTGTACAATTCGAGGCTCCAGGAGTACCATAGGGTGCAGCTGACAGCTCTGTGAATCGCCTGCAGAAAGGACACATCCATGATGGAACAGCTCTACCGTGAACGCTTGAACCGCTATCTCACCGCGATGCGCAATGAAAAACCCGACATGGTCCCCATCCGCCCTTTCGTCGCGGAATTCACCGCTAAGTACGCCGGCTTCACCTGCCAGGAAGTGACCCACGACTACAACAAGGCATTCATCGCGGCTCGCAAGTGCGCCGCGGACTTCGACTGGGATGCGGTCGTCTCGAATATGGTCTACGTCTGGACCGGGCTGACGCAGGCGCTGGGCCTAGTCTACTACGGTGTGCCGGGAATCGACGTCCCCCCCGACACGGGCTTCCAGTACCGCGAGCCCAGCGAGGAGCACGCCTTTATGAAGGCCGATGAGTACGACGAACTCATCGATGACCCCACCGCCTTCCTCTACAACACCTGGCTGCCGCGCGTCTCTGCCGACATCCGCCCCCTGGACACCACCAGCTCCTATCGCAATAACCTGGCCCTGGTCAAGGGCGCGATGGCGATGGACGCCTATTTTGCCGCTTTCGGTCCCCACGTCGACCTGCTCCGCAAGGAATCCGGTACCGTCTCGGCGATCGCCGGCATCTTCAAAGCCCCCTTTGATATCCTCGCCGACAAACTCCGCGGCTACATCGGTCTGACGATGGACATGGTCACGCAGCCCGACAAGGTCCTTGCCGCCTGCGAGGCGCTGATGCCCCATCTCTACAACACCGCTCTGACCTCGTCCGATCCTGCACTCCAGGTGCCCATCGGCTATTGGATGCACCGCGGCTGCATCCCCTTCGTCTCGAAGGGTCAGTTCGAGTCACACTATTGGCCCACGACCAAGCCCATCATCGAGGAGCTATGGCGTAACGGTCACCAAACGCTCTTCTACGCCGAGGGCGACTGGGGACACCACCTCGAGAGCTTCACCGAGCTCCCCGACGCCAGCATCGTCTACCACGTGGACCGCGGCGACATCTTCAGGACCCACGAAGTCCTGGGCCACAAGTTCTGCCTCAGCGGCGGCATCCCCAACTTCGAGCTCGCCTACGGCACGCCCCAGCAGGTGCGCGACATCACGAAGCGCGTCATCGAGGGCGTGGCGCAGGACGGCGGCTACATCGTCGACGCCAGCGCCATCATGCAGAACGACACCTCGATTGAGAACCTGCGGGCGATGACCGAGGCAGCTCGTGAGTTCGGTGTCTACCCAGGTGTCGCGACGCGTAGGGCCGAGCTTGACGAGACCATCACGCCACCGGATGATGCCGTCTTCGAGGCACCGTATGGCATGCCTGAGACGAACGATCTCAGAGTCAAAGCCGGGGCCTGTTTCCCCTGGGAGGAAAAACGCAAGGAGTTGGGCGAGATCTCCGGCGACGCTGACCTGGCCCAACGCATCTGGGAGGAGATCGACGGGATGGCCAACGGCTTCATCTGGCAGGTCCTCCTCTCCTTCTAATGACGCCTAGCGTTCACCTGGCCTTTCGCTTCCACGTCAACTTCTACCACTCCTACCGCGGCGATACGCCGGATGAGGCGGGGTTCGGCAAAGACATCCGCGTCATCCGGCACATCCTCGACGTGCTGGATCGGCTCAATGGAGAAGGTATCCCTGTTCAAGCAACATGGGACCTGGAGAACGCCTTCTCCCTGGGCGAGATCATGCCGCAGCACTGCCCCGACCTCATCACGCGCCTCCAGAAGCGCGTGCGCGACGGTCGCGACGAGATCGAGCTGATGTCGTACAACAACGGCCTC
>CAZYYC010000008.1:0-4938 GCA_964650935.1 uncultured Anaerolineales bacterium | reverse complement strand
GCGCGCACACCGCCGTGGAGTTCGATGCAGCCATCGGGCGCGCCTGGGCTAACGCCGAGGGATCGGGCCTCTGCGACCTCTTCGACGAGGCGCGACCCGTCGTCCGCCCACAGGAGATGCTGACCACGCCGCTGCACCTCAAGCTCTACCAGAGGCACGGGATCGAGGCGATCAGCCTCTTCTACAGCGCCGTGCCCTTCAACAGCTTCAGTACTTTCATCGATCCGCTGCCCCTTGAGCAGAGCTACAACCCACTGACGCTCACCCACACCGGCATCGAGGAGACGCTGACCCTCATCCCCGCGCGCAACCACGGCGACATCATCGACCACCTCTCGCTGCGGCGCTGGGTCACGCAGCTCAGGCACCGGCGGGAAGCGCTCGCCTCACGCGCAGACCTCTTGCTGCTCATCGACGCGGACGCCGACGATGAGTTCTGGGTAGGCTACGAGTGGCCCCTCGTCAAGCGGCTCAGCGCCGCCCAGGGGCTGGAGGGCCTCGTACGCAGCGTCGCCGACCTGGGCGACGTCGTCTTCACCACGCCCTACGCCTATCTCCAGACGCACCCGCCGCTGGGCACGGTGACCTTCGGGCAGGACACCGCCGACGGCAGTTTCGACGGCCTGGCGAGTTGGGCTGAGAAGGCCTCCAACCACGTCCTGTGGGCCGGCATCGAACGGGGACGCATCCTCGAGCTACAGGCGCGCCGGCTGGCGCCCGACCCGACCGCTCCGGAGATCGCGAAGCCGCTGCAAGCGGCCTTTGAGGCGCGGCTTCGGGCCCTTTCCACGACCCACTTCGGTCTGGCGGCGCCGGTGATGAACCGGCAGCGGTTGCTGACCGCGGCCGGCCTGGTCGACGAGGCCTTCAGCGCCTCAGCCACAGCCTTCGACCGCGCGGCAGGACTCGTCGTGGTCCGCACTGATGACCATGTCCAAGACGAGCTGCCCGCGTTTCGGCTGGTCGACTATGCGCGGGGCATCGATACGGAGGCGGTGACCTACCCGCCGCACTCCTCGCGAGGACTGATTCGAGTTCCGCTGAACTCTGTCCCGGACTGGCAAACCACGGACACCGCGCTGCTGACCACGGCTGATGGGCGTCACGTCTCGGCGGCGATTCGGCGGTCAGCCCAAGATCAGCAGCCCGAGCTCTGGTTCGTCGATGCTCTGGACGCTAACAGCGCCCAGGACTACACGCTGGCGCTAGCGACAGATCATAGCGTACGCCCCAAGGACCCGGTGAGGTTGACCGACGGCGGTCGGGGACTGAGCAACGGCACGCTCAGCCTCGCTCTGGACGCCCGAGGGCATCCGGCGCAGCTCGTCCTCCAGGGTCAGACTCGCGTGGGCCGCCCTTTTCTGCGCAGCGCGGTGCGCTACGGACACCGAGTCCGCGAAATCGCAGCATGGCGCCTCGTCGAGGCCCGCGTTCTGGGCGACGGCGTAGCAGGGGTGCTCGTGACAGAGGGCCACGTTCCGGTGACGGGAACCGGGCGGCACAGGCCTCCGGATGACGGAAACCTCATCGTGAGGCGCGAACTCGTCCTGGCGGCGGGCCTGCCCTACCTGTACCTGACCACCCACATCCGCTACCCCACGACACCGCCGAACCGGCGCGAAAGCGACCTGGCCCGCCGCCTCGGCAGGCCGTTCGACACGCGCTGGCGCGAGGTCATGCCGTGCGAGATCCGCCCCGGGTTGCGGGGTCGGCCTCTGCGTGTCTGGAAGCACAACCACCTCGACCACGTCAGCAGCTACGACCTGCGCAAAGGCCCGCACACCTCGCTGAACAACCAGATCACCCACGGGTGGCTCGCCGTCAGCGACCTGTTGAACGGCTGGCTTGTCGCCCAGGGCGGCGACGCGACCTCGTGCTTCGCCTTTTGCCCGCTGCGACTGACGAAAGCAGGCCCCGGCACTGAGCTCAGGCTGAACCCCTTCGGGACCTACTGGGGCAGGCACGCGCGCTACCCGACCGCAGACACGGGACTGGGCAAGCGCCTGGCGCTTCTGATGGCGGATAACCTGCAGTCCCTGGCCCCCTCGTACAACGGCTACGAGGAGACCTTTACCCTGATGCTGGCCCCCTACCGGGGCGACGCGCCACCCGAGGCTGTGCAGCACGACGCCGAGGCCTTCGCCTACCCCTATGCGTTAGTCTCGACATCGCCGATGATCGGCGTACCACGTCACCGCACCTGGGCGCCGCATGGTCTGATCGACCGAGCTTAGGGCCGTTCGCCACACCGAGAGCCTAACTGAAGCAAGAGAGAAAGGGAGCGCGAGAATGCCGAATCGAGACCGACCCAACATCGTGTTGCTCTTCACTGACGACCAACGCTTCGACACCATCGGCGCGCTGGGATACGACGAGGTCGCGACGCCCAACATCGACCGCCTCGTGGCGCGCGGCACCGCCTTCACCAACGCCTACATCATGGGTGGGTCGTGCGGTGCGGTCTGTATGCCCAGCCGGGCGATGCTGATGACCGGGCGTACCCTCTACCATCTGGAGGACCAGGGGCAATCGATCCCCGAGGAGCACGTGCTGCTCGGCGAGGCGCTGCAAGACGCCGGCTATCACACCTTCGGCACAGGCAAATGGCACAACGGCCCGCGCGCCTACGCCCGCAGCTTCACCGACGGTGCCGAGATCTTCTTCGGCGGAATGGACGACCACTGGAACGTGCCGGCGTGCGATTTCGACCCGACCGGACGCTATGGCAACGCCAAGCCCTTCATCCGCACGCCCTTCACCGACAACGAGCTCTCCCACCGCCATGTGGACCACATTACACCCGGCAAGCACTCCAGCGAGCTCTTCAGCGATGCCACGATCGCCTTCCTGGAGGGCTACCAAGAGGACGCTCCCTTCTTCACCTACGTCGCCTTTATGGCGCCCCACGACCCACGTACGATGCCGCGCGAGTTCCTCGAGATGTATGATCCGGGCGCCGTGACGCTGCCCGCGAGCTACATGCCCGAGCACCCCTTTGACAACGGCGAGTTGAGCGTGCGCGACGAACTTCTCGAGGCCTTTCCCCGCACGCCGGCGGCGATCCGGCAGCACAACGCCGAGTATTATGCTATGATCACCCACCTCGACGCCCAGATTGGGCGCATCCTCGACACGCTCGACGCCCGTGGCTGGACCGACAACACCCTCGTTGTCCTCGCCGGCGACAATGGCCTCGCCATCGGTCGCCACGGGCTCATGGGGAAGCAGAACATGTACGACCACAGCCTCCATGTGCCGTTGATCATGGCGGGACCGGGCATCCCCCGCGGGGAGACGCGCGACGCGCTCACCTATCTGCTCGATATCTACCCTACCCTTTGCGACCTCATCGACATTCCCACCCCCACGACGGTTGAGGGCCAGAGTCTCGTACCGATGCTCGGTGACGCCCAGGTGCGGAGCCGCGAGACGCTGCTCTTCGCTTACCGGGGCCTGCAGCGCGCCGTCAGGGACGACCGCTACAAGCTCGTCGAGTATGTGGTCGACGGTGAGCGCACCACCCAGCTCTTCGATCTCGTGGAGGATCCGTGGGAGCTGCGGAACCTGGCGACGCGACCCCTCTACCAGCCGAAGCTCGCCGAACTCCGCGCGGCACTGCGGAAGTGGCAAGCGCTCGACGATAATCAGCCGGGACAGGGTGCCGACTTCTGGGGAGGATTCGGAGCGTGAATGATGGCACGTGGGCAGCTTGCCCGCGTGCCCCAGCCTAGGCTGGACCCACCCACCTCGAGAACGGGGCGGACAGCCCTGTTCAGCACGCTTGCAGCCCCGTCTCGGGGCGTCGGACGCGACGACGCCCTCCGCTACTCGATGACCACCACCTCGTGGTCGGTGATCGAGGGAATCTCGAAGTGCGCCCACCCATCAACGCTCGTAACGGCGAGCTCACGCTCGGCGACCAGGCAGCGCGCCGTGCCGTCCGCCACCGCCGCCGGCAGCTGCACCGCCACCTCGAAGGGCCCCGCAGGCATCAACTCGTGCAGCGGCGCCCGCCAAGCGCCGGGATGAGATAGGTTGACCAGGTGCAGCACGAGAGACTGAAGGTCCTTGGCCTCATACAGATGGCAGTCGATCAGCCCCTGCCCTGAGACGCGCAGCGGGATGCGCCCGTCCGCCGCCCAGCGCACCAGGTTGGCGAGCAGCTGTCCGTGGTCGGGCAGGTTGTGACACGCGAAGGCATGGTCCAGGCTCGCCGGCAGGTAGGCGACACGGCCCTGTCCGGGACGCTCGTTGAGCACCAACGCCGGCAGGCCTGTCTCCCCCTCTGACGGCATCCAAGCAGTCTCTGGGGGATAGATCGGGAACGGCAGGATATAGGTCAGCGGCACCGTCGCGCCCGCGTCGACCGTCACCCGCTCCAGGCGCCCGCCGAAAGGCAGCAGGTCGGTGGCCTCAAAGCCCGCCAGCACAGGATGGCGCTCGCCCTCGATCACCGGCTCGTTGCCGACCCGGGGTCCATCGACACCGGCACGCAGCTCGGGTAGCACGCGCAGGTACGAGTGCGCCTCATGGGCATCCCAGGCGGGGTTGGTCGGGCGGTAGGCGCCGAACGCCTCGTCGGTCGCGTGAGCGCCGAACAGGTCCGCCACCGCAAAGTCCGGACGCGCCTCGCCCTCGAGGTCATAGAGACCGGTCAGCCCCGTAGCGATTAGGCCCCCACCCGCCGCGACAAAGCGCCGGACCGCGTCGGCTTGCGCATCCGAGAGCCCGCCCACGTTGGGCAGGACAAGAGCAGAGAGACCAGCCGGCGGCTCCACATACCCATGTGGGGCGGGAAGCTGTCCCGCCCTCCGGTCGCCACCCGCCGTATAGCGCCCGATGTGATCGGCGTGGACCGGCATGTAGGGGATCCGCGCACGAATGAGCGCCTGCGCCATCCCCCAGTAAGGCGCCATCACGCGCTCCTCCGGCGTCTCG
>CAZYYC010000007.1:0-39583 GCA_964650935.1 uncultured Anaerolineales bacterium | reverse complement strand
CGGACGACTGCCGGCCCAGGTCAAACATCCCGAGGCCTTCCACGCCGAACCCGATGGGACGATCGTCCAGGATGTCCGGCGCATGGTCCCGGCCTCCTACGTCTTCGACGAAGTCCACGGGGGACAACCGCTTGATCTCTCGGCGGACCTGCCCAAGCCGGATCTCGAGCAGGTGAGGGCCGGACTTCGCGCTCGCAAATTGCAGGACGATCAAGTCCGTGAGCGAGCGGCGCTCTGCCGGCGCGTCCGCGAGTCCACCGACCGAGCGGTGTTTCTCAATGAGGGCACCCTGGGCGCCCCGATGGCCATCGGCGGCTGGAGCGGGCTGGCGATCTTCCCCATGCTCTGCCTTCTTGAACCCGACTTCGTCGCCGAACTCCACGAGATCGGCACGGAATGGGCGATTGCGAACATCCGCGCCCTCCTGCCTGAGATCCGCGATCATGTCGATGTCATCATGATGGCGGCCGACGATTGGGGCACACAGGCCAACCTGATCGCCTCGCCCAAGGTCTACCGCGATCTCTTCCTCGCCTACCATCAGCGGATCAACGCCGTCATCCACGAGATCGCCCCTAACGTGAAGTGCTTCCTGCACTCGTGCGGCGCAATCTACGACCTGATTGACCTGGTCATTGACAGCGGCTTCGACGTGTTGAACCCGGTGCAGTGGTCGGCAGGGGGACACAGCTATCGCGAGTGGAAGGACAAGGCACGGGGTCGCATCGCCCTCTGGGGTGGCGGCGTCAACGCTCAGGCGACGCTCCCTCTGGGCACGGTCGCCGACGTCGAGGCCCAAGTCCGCGAGGTCGTGAGCTATATGCATCAGGACAGCGGCTACGTCTTCTGCAATATCCATAACATCCTGGCGGAGATCGAGCCCGAGAAGGTCATTGCGATGTACCGCACGGCAGGCGTGGTCGGCGGATAGACACGCAATAGGCTGCTGAGTAGGGAAATCAGAAGGCCCTCCACGGTTACGTGGAGGGCCTTTTTCTGGTGCCGAAGGTGGGAGTTGAACCCACATGACCGCAAGGGTCACTGCGCCCTGAACGCAGCGCGTCTGCCTATTCCGCCACTTCGGCATGATCTCACGACACAGCATCTGCGCCGATCTGAACAGCTAGGATTCTACCGGAAAGGCGCGTTTTTGTCAAGGGCGCGTGAGCGCGTATAATCTGAGTGGGCGGGTGGTCGCCGGAGGGGTGACACCCCCACAACCACACCTGGAGGCAACGTGTACCCAACCGTCAAGCTGGAGCTCCCCCTGTGGATGGCCCAGGAGATCGGCCCTCCCGACCACTGCTTCTCGTCAATCGAGGCCCGGATGGCGTTGGCCATCCGACTGGCTGAACGCAACATCGCAGAAGGCGGCGGCCCTTTTGGCGCTGCCGTCTTCGAGATCGAGACGGGCAGGCTCGTGGCGCCCGGCGCCAACTTGGTCGTCCCCAGCAGATGCTCGCTGGCCCACGCCGAAGCCATGGCGATCATGGTTGCACAACAGGTGTGTCGGACGCACGATCTGGGCGCGCCGACCTTGCCCGCGATGGAACTGGTCACCAGCGCCCAACCTTGCATCCAGTGCTATGGCAATCTCTGGTGGAGCGGGCTCAGGCGCGTCGTCATTGGCGCCACCAAAGACGATGTCGAGCAACTCACGGGCTTTCAGGAAGGTCCACTTCCCACAGACTGGGCCGAACAGCTCGAGCATCGCCCCCCGCTGGCGCCCATCCGCGTCATAACGGGCGTCCTGCGTGACGAGGCTCGTCGCGTTCTGCAACGCTACCGCGAGAGCGGAGGGCCCATTTACAATCCCAGCATGGAGGTAACCTATGCAGATTGCCCACATTGAGGTCACACCGATCACATTGCGGCTGGGCATTCCCTATCGCACAGCCTACCATGGACAAGGCGCTGTCGAAGAGATCGGGGTCGTCTTCGTGCGCATCGAGACGCGACGGGGCCAGGTCGCCTGGGGATGTGCGGCCTTCGACCCCGCGATCACGGGAGAGACGCTGGAGAGCGTCACCGCTGCCTGCGAGCGCTGCGCGGATCGGTCTCACGATCTCAATCCGCTCAACATCGAGTACGCCCTGTCCGAGCTGGAGCCGTTGACCGAGGCCACGCCCTCGGCCCTCTGTGCCTTCGACATCGCCTTTCACGATCTTCTCGGACTCGCCGCCGACCTGCCCCTTCACCGGCTCCTGGGGGGGTACCGCGACCGCATGCCTACCTCCATCACCGTCAGCATCGCGCCGGTGCGCGAAACTGTGGAGATGGCCCGCGATCGCGTACGCCGGGGCTTCCGTATCCTCAAACTCAAGGGCGGGCTCGATGCTGACGAGGACGTCCGCCGCGTCCGCGCGGTCTGCGATGCGTTCCCCCACATCAGCCTGCGGCTGGATGCCGACGGCGGATACTCGGTGGAGGAGGCCCTCGCGGTCGCCCGTGCCCTGGAGGGTCGTGTCGAGATGCTCGAGCAGCCGGTGTCCCCGGCGTCGGGCATCGAGGCGCTGCGCCAGGTCACCCAGCACAGCCCGATCCCGATCCTCGCCGATCAGAGCGCCGTCGGCGCTGCGTCCGTGCTGGATATCGCCGGACAGCGCGCCGCCGACGGCATCAGCATCAAGCTGGCGACGTGTGGTGGCATCCGCCAGGCCCGGCAACTCAACGCGGTCGCCCGTGCGGCCCAGTTGGCGACCATGGTCGGCTGCGTCCACGAGCCGGCCCTGCTCATCGCAGCGGAACTCGCTGTGGCCTTGAGCAGTCCTGCCGTACGCTACGGCGACCTTGACGGGCACTTCGACCTCGTGGGGGATCCAACGGTCGCGCGGTTTGTCGTCAAGGATGGACAGCTGATCGCCGGAGAGAGCCCCGGCCTCGGCTGCACAGTCGAGCTATGACGAACACCCCCATCCACGTACTGAGAGCCGGGCTCACCCAACTGTTGCCCCAGACGATGGTGGCGGCAGCCATCTACCCGCTGCGCAAAGCCGCCGCAGAGGCGCGCTGGACACCGACGGGCGAGCCTCGACGCGGCCTCGCGCGATGGGCCGGCTTTGTGCGCGCGCTTCGCGGGCCACGCCGCCGCTGGACCGGGCCGTGGTCGACGTTGGGCCACGTCACCGCTGTGCGCCCGTTGGACCGAGGAGCACAGGTGGAGACGGAACACGCCCTCATCGAGATTATCTTCTTCGCCGCGGACCTCGTGAGGGTGCGCTACCTGCCACGATCCGGCGTCCCGGACCCGACGCCCCCGTCCTACGCGATCGCGAAGCCGCTGGACCAATGGCCTGACGTCGCTTTCGTGCCGGTCGCCACAGACGGCGGCACGATCCTCCGCAGCGCAGCTCTGGGCATCGGCATCCGGACTGAGACCGGGCAGGTCATCCTGACGACGCCGGGCGGCGAGCTCCTCCGCGTCGACATCGATGCCGGCCGGGCCCCCGACGGCGCGTTGCGCCATCGCGTCGCGCTTGCTCCCGGAGAGCGACTCTACGGCCTTGGGGAACGCGCCACGCCCTGGAATCGCCGCGGGCGAACCCACAGGCTCTGGAACAGCGACCCGGCGGGCTACGTCGCCGGCGACGATCCGCTCGACCTCAACGTACCGGTCACCATCGGCGTTCTGCCCGGTGCGTCTGCGACACCCAACTGCTATCTCGCCTTCTACGACAATCCCGGCTACGCTGAGTTCGACCTCGGCAACAGCACACCGGAGGTGGCGGAGCATCGCTTTGCCGGCGGCGAACTCTGCGTGTATCTTGCCGTCGGCGCCCCGCCGGATCTGATCGAACGCTACACCGACCTCACAGGACGCCATCCCCTCCAACCGCTGTGGATGCTCGGCTATCACCAGAGTCGCTGGTCCTACGACAGTGAGACCCGCGTGCGCAAACTGGCCCAGGACTTCGCCGAACACCGCGTGCCCTGCGACGCAATCCACCTGGACATCGACTACATGGACGGCTTTCGCTGCTTCACATGGGATCACAGCCGCTTCTCCAATCCGCAAGCGCTGTCTCAGGAGCTCCAGCAACAAGGCATCAAGCTCATCTCCATCATCGACCCAGGTGTCAAGAGGGATCCTGCCTACAGCGTCTATCGCGAGGGATGCGAGCAACATCACTTCTGCACCCTACCCGACGGGCGTATCTTTCACGCCCCCGTCTGGCCCGGTGACAGCGCCTTTCCGGACTTCAGCGATCCCGGCACTCGCACGTGGTGGAGTGAGCAGGTCAACACACTGGTTGAGGACGGCATCGCCGGGGTTTGGACCGATATGAATGAGCCGTCGGCCTTCGGCGCCTTCGGCGAGCGCACCCTTCCGGGAACGGTACGTCACGCAGCAGAGGGAAGCGAAAGTGATCACCGGCACATTCACAATGTCTACGGGCTGCTGATGGCGCGCGCTACTCGCGAGGGCCTCGAACGACGGCGCCCTGACGCGCGCCCTGTGGTGATCACGCGAGCCGGATGGGCAGGCGTCCAGCGCTACGCCACCTCGTGGACCGGTGACAACGAGAGCTCGTGGGAGAGCCTGGGGTTGACAGTGCCGATGATGTTGGGCCTTGGCCTCTCGGGAATTGGGTTTAGTGGCCCTGATGTGGGCGGCTTTACCGGTCAACCGGACGGTGAGCTCTACACACGCTGGATCCAGATGGCGACCTTCCTGCCCTTCTTCCGCTCGCACACCGCCAAGGGCTTTCCCGATCAAGAGCCCTGGTCCTATGGCGAGCCCTTCCTCAGTATCGTCCGGCGGTTCATCGAACTGCGCTACGAACTGCTCCCCTATCTCTACACGGCGATGTGGCAGATGAGCTCCCGCGGTTGGCCGATGGTGCGTCCCTTGGCCTGGCTTGACGCCAAGGACGCCTCCCTCTGGCACGTCCATGACGCCTTCCTCTGTGGGGATGCGCTGCTCGTGGCCCCCGTGCTGCAGGCAGGAGCGACCGCACGTCGGGCCCGTCTACCCCAAGGCACCTGGTACGATTTCTGGACGAATCAGCTGCAGATAGGTGGCGAGGAGGTCGACGCCTTCGCCCCGCTTGAGACGATGCCGCTATGGGCGCGCGCCGGGAGCGTGCTGGCGATGGGCGAGAACGGCCCATCGGTCGAGCAGCGCGTCCGGAAGTTCCTGCGCCTCAGCGCCTATGCCTTACCGGCACCGGGCGAGGTCACCAGTGAGCTCTATGAAGACGCCGGCGAGGGTATGACCTACGAAACCGGTGCCTTCCGGGTCAGCAGGTTGACGCTTCACCAGAACGCGACGCGGCTGACCATCACCTGGTCACACACAGGCGCCTATGACCCGCCCTACGAGCACGTGGAACTCACCCTCAACGGCTTGCGCCGCGTGCCTCGAGCGATCGAGGTCGATGGGCAAGCCTATCAGATAGCGCACGCCGATCCTATGCGGCGCGCGGTCGTCCTGGGCCTGCCGCGCTTCACCACGCTGGTTTGCCGGCTCTAGCTGGACGCGCTCGGCAGATCACCTATACTAGGTTCACCGGACCGAACAGGGGGGACACCATGGCGAAACGACTCTCGGTGATCGATGCAGATCGCTGCGTCGGCTGTCAGTCCTGCATGTTCGCCTGCACGCGGCGAACGGCCCAGGGAGGACTCGAGGAGTCTCGAATCCACATTCGCTCGGACGGCGGCTTCCGCAAGGGATTCGTGGTCATCGTCTGCCGTGCGTGTGCCGACCCGCCCTGTGCGCGTGTCTGCCCCACCGATGCCCTGGTGCCGAGGGAGGGTGGCGGTGTGCGCTTCCACACAGCCAAGTGCATCGGCTGCCGCAACTGCGTAGAGGCATGTCCTTTCGGTGCCGTCTTGTGGGATGCCTCTCAAGACAAACCTCGCATCTGCGTTTACTGCGGCTACTGCGCCAACTACTGCCCCTACAACGTCATCGCGCTCGAGGAGATCGATCCCGCGGACGACCAGGCTTCCCCCGGTGTCTGAGGTCCGGGTGCTCAACAAGGAGGTGGGTTCATGCTAGCTGAAGATCCCCTGCAGCGCGTCCTCTTCGTGGACCTCACGAAGCGCCGCTTCTGGATCGAGTCGCGTCGTGAGCTCTTCGAGGAACACCTCGGCGGCAGTGCCGTTGCCATCCGCCTGCTGGAGGAGCTGTGCCCGGAGGGTGTCGACCCCCTCTCCCCCGACAACCCTATCATCTTGACCGTTGGGCCCCTCACAGGATTCTATCCCCTCGCCTCGAAGACCGTGGCGATGTTCAAGTCGCCGCACACGGGCAACCTGGGCGAGAGCCACGCCGGGGGACGCAGCGCCATCGCTATTCGCATGGCGGGCTACGGCGCCGTGGTGATCTTGGGACGTTCGGAGATGCCCATCTACGTCGTGATCGATAACGATCGCGTCACCTTTCGAGATGCGTCAGCGCTCTGGGGAACCCGCAGCAGCTACACGACCGGCTCGGTTCTGCGCAAACGGGAGCCCGGCAGCGGGCACCGTACGATCATGCGCATCGGTCGAGCAGGCGAGCAGCTGGTGTCCTATGCTTGTGTGATTACCGAGACCTATCGACACTTTGGGCGGCTCGGGCTCGGCGCCGTCTTCGGCAGTAAGCGGCTGAAGGCCCTGATGATCGGGGGGCAGCGCAACCTCGCGCCCGCCGACCGTCGCGCCTTCAGGCAAGTCTACGACACGCTTTATAACCGCGCCACGGGGTCCCCCCTGATGCAGAAGTACCACGAACTCGGCACACCGATGAACGTCATTCCCCTCGACGCGATCGGCGGACTGCCCACGCGGAATCTGCAGACGGGGCGCTTCGAGGGCGCGGAGACGATCTCGGGCGAACGTCTCGCCTCCGACTATCTGGGGCGTCGCGTCGCCTGTGCCCACTGCCCCGTCGCGTGCATCCATCTCGCTGCGCTCCGCATCCCCTACCCTGATGATCCCTACTTCTACAAGACTCTTATGCTCGGTTACGATCACGAGCCGATCTACGCCACCGGCAGCATGCTCGGCATCGAGGATGTCCCCGGCATGTTGCGCCTCATGGATGAGATCGAGGTTCAAGGACTCGACGTCATGAGCGCCGGCGTCGCGCTCGCCTGGGCGACGGAGGCGATGGAGCAAGGCCTGATCGGCGTAGAAGAGACCGGCGGATTGCGGCTGTCCTTTGGAGACCCCGAGGCGTACATCGCTGCGATCCAACGCATCGTGACGCAACCCACCGACTTTTACCGCGCGCTTGCGCGCGGCGTGGACCACGCCTCCGCCATCTACGGTGGGCAGGACTATGCCCTGGCTTTCGGGGGCAACGAGATGCCCGGCTACCACACCGGTCCCGGGTGCCATCTGGGGTACCTGACCGGCGCACGACACAGCCATCTGGACAGTGCAGGATACAGCCTCGATCAGGCGGCGGCGCGCGAGGAGCGCGACCTGGAACCCAAAGAGGTCGCGCGAGCCCTCCTTGCCGAGGAGCAGTGGCGCCAGGTGCTCACGAGCCTGGTCATCTGCCTCTTTGCCCGCGGCGTCTACGAACCGGCATACGTCCTCGATGCCCTCAAGGCCATCGGTTTTGACCGATCTGAGGAGGATCTGGCCCGTCTGGGGGTCGAAACACTGCGGATGAAGAACGCGTTCAAGGCGCGCGAGGGCTTTGATCTCGCAACGCTGCGCCTCCCACGGCGCATCTTCGAGACCCCTTCTCCGGCGGGCCCCTTCGACGAAGCCTTCGTGCGCATGGCCCTTCAGCACTACGCCGAGCTGCTATGACCGCCACCAAGGCGACTCGAAAGCCCATCTGGCAGTATGGGGATTGCGAGCTGAACGACAGAGACTTCGCCATGGCGATGGTCCACCTCTATCGTGCCGAGGTGACGCGCGCCAATGTGTGGCGCAACCGCCTTGACACCACAACCAACTGGGCCGTTGTCACCGTCGGTGCTGCCCTGACCTTCGTCTTCAGCTCTCCCACCAACCCCCACTTCATCGTGTTGCTCGTGCTGCTCCTCGTGCTCACCTTTATGCTCATTGAGGCTCGACGCTACAGCTACTATGCCCTCTGGTACCATCGCGTGCGGCTGCTTGAGACCGGATTCCTCTCGCCGATGATCGTCCCACCCTATGCACCCGCAGAACACTGGGGAGAGGCACTCGCCGACACGCTCCGTCATCCGACCTTCCCCATCCCCCGATGGCGGGCGGCAGCCAACCGCTATCGCCGCAACTATGTCTGGCTGGTCTCGCTCCTCCTCATCAGTTGGTTCCTCAAGCTGAGCATACACCCCATCACCGCCCTACGCCTGCATCAGGTCGTCGATCGAGCCGCGATCGGTGCTTGGGTCCCGGGCGGATGGGTCGTGGGCATCGTCGCCTTCATCTATGTTGCGTTGCTCGGCCTCATCATCGCTATGTACGCTATCCCCTACCAGCAGGAGGGTCGTCCCAGAGCCTATTTCACGCCGCTCGAGGGTGAACCGCTCAAGGCCGATGAGGCACAAATGGCGATCATCGTGACCAACCGCAGGGACGAGATCTCGGCGCGTCTGATGCAGGAGCTCCAGCGCGGGGTCACGGCAGTTCGTGGCACCGGGATGTACACCGGCACGGCGCGGGACGTGCTCTTCTGTGCGCTCAGCAGGGCCCAAGAGGCCCAACTCCGCACTATCGTCACCGAGTCAGACCCCACATCGTTTGTGATCCTGACCGGCGCGCGGGACCTTCGTGGGCGCGGCTTTGTTCCCACCGAACCGCCCAGCTAGACCAGGTACGGCACCGTCTGCGGACCTTCAGGGAGCACCGCGATGCGCGCTCCGGGACGGTCGCGCATCAGGTCCTGTAGACATTGCTCGACCGAGCGGCAGGGGATCACTAACGCCTCACGGAGCTCTTCATCGGT
Organism: uncultured Anaerolineales bacterium; assembly: GCA_964650935.1. GTDB lineage: Bacteria > Chloroflexota > Anaerolineae > B4-G1 > SLSP01 > PWVB01. Next base: position 30,705 of record CAZYYC010000007.1, on the reverse strand, counting down.
CAGACCGTCGGCGTAGACGTGGACACGCGCCTTCTGCTGAATCTGCGCCTGGATTTGCGCCTCCCACTGATCATGACACCGAAAGCCCGGCGTCTTGATCGTCGTCAGCAGCGCATCTACCGAAGAAGCCTCGCGCAGTAAGCGTCCATACTCGCCGTGGGAGGGGATGCCGTCCCAGCACTCAGCCGCGATGATGATGTCCCCGCCCTCCTTGACGATCTGTGCCGCCGCCGACATACCCTTGACCGCCTGATAGAGGTTGAGGTCGAGCGGATAGCCGCTGTTCGACGTGATCACGATGTCGAATGGAGACTCAACCGGCTGCAAGGCATTCGCGCGGACAAAGTCGGTGGCCTCTCGATGAGCAGCCAGCATCTCCCCGGCAAAGACGCCCGTCATGGCCCGATCGCGGTTGAGCGTCACGTTGAGCAGGAAGGTCGGCTCCGTCGCCAGGACGACATCGCGGAGCTCCTCCCACAGGGGGTTACCCTCGGTGACGGCCCACGTTGCACCCGGATGCGAAAGGAGCTCGGCACCGTGGTTGTCCATGATCGACTCGATGTCGGCAATCCCCGGCAGGACCGCCTTAGGACCACCGCTGAAGCCGGCGAAGAAGTGCGGCTCGACGAAGCCGGTGAGGATCTTGACCGAGGCCTCGACGTAGGCGCGGTTGACGCGCACGGTGCGCCCGGCACGGTTCCGGGCCACGCCCACGAGCTGCTCATCATCCCACGCATCGTGCTGCACGATCCGGTAGCGCTGCACCAGCTCCTCGCCCAGCATGCGGACTAGCTCTTCCTCTGACTGAGGACGATGGGTGCCCAAGGCATTGATCAACGTGATGCGGTCGTCATCCACGCCCACGTCACCTAGAGCGGCGAGCAGCGGCGGCAACACGCGGTCATTGGGCATCGGGCGCGTGATGTCGCTGAAGACAACCGCCACCATATCGCCGGTCCCGACGAGGTCTCTCAAAGGGGCTGTACCTTGGGGTGCGGCAAGCGCCGCTGCCAGGGCTTCCCCCTCATCCTCCAGACCAGCCACGTAGCGCGGCTCGATCACCGTAATATCTGCCCCGTCCGGCAGGTCGATGTAGAGTCCATCGCGACCATAGGCAAGCTTCAACCGCATAGTCACCCCCTCGCAAGACACCCTTCCAGCCGAGGGCCCGCACGCTACCGCGCCGGCACTCAGGCGGCAGCGTGCGGGCCGATCGTGTCAGGAACGGATGGCACGCACCTCAGGCATTCAGCCGGGCCTTCATCCAGGGATTGCTGTTGTGGAAGTCGGCCACCGCGTTGCCGGGATGGACCAGCGCATCGAAGCGAGCGCGATCCTCCTCGGTGAGATGCTGGTCGAGCACCGACAGGGCGTCGTCGAGATGCTGCATCGTCCGAGGGCCGATGATCGGTGCGGTCACGCCGGGCTGCTCTTTGCACCAAAGGGTCGCCAACTGGGCCGCGTTCATCCCGCGCTCCAGCGCCATATCCTGCACTCTGGCGGCGACTTTGACGCCTTCGCGGGTAACCCGTGATCGGAACATCTCACCCGAGCGCTCGGCGCGAGATCCCTCGGGATACCCATCCTCGTCGATCATCGCTAGCGTGTACTTCCCGGCTAGGATGCCTCCGGCGAGGGGCGACCACGGCAGAATCGCCAGACCGTACTTCTGGGCCAGAGGAATCAGCTCGTTCTCAATGCGGCGGTCCAGCAGGTTGTAGGGCGGCTGCTCGCTGACATAGCGCGCGAGGTTCATCTTCTCGCTGATCGCCAGCGCCTCCATCACCATCCATGCCGGGTGGGTGGAGCATCCGATGTAGCGCACCTTGCCCGCCCGCACCAGGTCATCAAACGCCCGTAGCGTTTCGTCCTGGGGAATCGTCAACGAAGGCCGGTGGAGTTGATAGAGATCGATGTGATCGGTCTGCAGCCTCCGCAGCGAGTCCTCACAGGCCTGGATGATGTGATAGCGGGAGTTTCCCTGCTCATTTGGGCCCTCGCCCATATTGCCGTGGACCTTGGTCGCCAACACGACCTCGTGGCGCCGTCCATTCTGCTTGAGCGCCTCTCCGACAATGCGTTCGCTCTCGCCGTGGTTGTAGACGTTGGCCGTATCGATGAAGTTGATACCGGCCTCCAGTGCCCGGTCGATGATCTCAATCGACGTCGCCTCATCCGTCGGCCCGCCGAAGTTCATCGCCCCCAGGCAGAGTGGTGACACCAGAACCCCAGTTCGACCCAATGATCGGTAGTCCATCATGTAGCCTCCTTGCTGCAGACGCAGCCTCATCTCAACCTTACGATCAGAACGCGCACGAGAGTGCGCTCCCCCTAACGGCGCGGATGCCTAGACATCCACACCGAAGAGTACGCGGATCAGATACCCCACCCCAAAGCTCAACACCGCGACAGCCAGCGACAGCCCCGCCATCTCTATGAAGCGAGTGCGAAAAGGTTCGTCCCGCGCCACGGCGACGTAGTAGTTGAAGCCGGCGATGATCAGGATGGCGATCAGCAGTGAAAGGACCAGGCAGAGATAGTAGTTACTGAACACCAGATAGGGCAAGACCAGGACAATGACGGTCAACACGTAGGCAATCCCGGTGTAGAGCGCCGCCCGGCCCGGCTGCTTCGAGGTCTTCTCCGTCTTCGTCGACAGATACTCAGAAGCCGCCATCGACATCGACGCCGCGATCCCGGTGATGGATGCCGTCAACGCAATCAGCGTCGTGTCCTGTAAGGCGAGCGTCAGACCTGCCAGGGCACCGGTGAGTTCGACCAAAGCATCGTTGAGCCCCAGCACGATCGACCCCGTGTAGCGCAGGCGCTCCTCATCCAGCATATCCAGCAGCGCCTCCTCGTGGGTCTCCTCATCGTGCAGAATCGCCTCGGCGTCAGGGACGGTTTCGACCAGCTCCCCATAGTGCTCCTGGGCCCCCTCCTCGCCCTGCTCCATCAACTTGAGCGCAAAGGTGAAGCCCAGCACTCGCCCCAACAACGTGTACCACCAGATCTTGAGGCGATTAGGCTTGACCTCTTTGCCCGTATGCTCTTGCCACTCGTGATAGTGGCGCTCCTCATCATCGGCGATGCGCAGCAGCACCGCCCGGTTCTCATCAGAGGGCAATGTCCGCGCAAGCTTCCGGTAGATATGAGCTTCCGTGATCTCATTCTCCTGAAAGGTCAGGATCAGCTGACGCAGATGTTCCGGCAAGGCCATCCGAGATCCTCCCTTCACCCAGGCTAGCGCACGACGAACTTGACGCACACAGGCATCGAGACGGACGCCTGCACCCCGGTCGGCGCAGGCATCCCCGAGTCCGGATCGACGCGGAAGACGACCACGTTGTCGCTGTCCTGGTTAGCCGCCAGCAGATAGGTTCCCGTCGGATCGAGCGCGAAGTTGCGGGGGGTGCTGCCGCCCGTCGCGACGTGGCCCACATAGGAGAGCGCGCCTGTGTCGCTGTCGACGGCATGCACGACGATGCTGTCGTGACCGCGATTCGAGCCGTAGACGAAACGGCCCGTCGGGTGCACGTGCACATCAGCGGTCGTGTTGCGACCCTCGAAGTCATCGGGCAGTGTGTTGACCGTCTGAAGCAGGGTGAGCCCCCCATGCTCCGCGTCATAGGCAAAAGCGGACAGCGTATTGCCCATCTCATTGATCAGATATGCGTAGCGCCCACTTGGATGGAAGGCGAAGTGCCGTGGGCCGGAGCCGCCGGCGACCTCCGCGTAGGGTGGATCGTTGGGCGCCAGCTTGCCGGACGTTCCTGCCACGTCGTAGATCATCACTCTGTCGATGCCTAAGTCAGCGACGTAGGCCCGCCGGTCACCCGGATCCAGGGTGATAGAGTGAGCATGGGGCCCCTCCTGACGGCGGGCATCCGGGCCGCTGCCCTCGTGCTGCACGACATCGGTCGCCTCACCGAGAGCGCCATCGTCCCCTACAGGGAACACCGCCGCCGTGCCGCTGGAGTAGTTGGCGACGTAGACCCAGGCGCCCTCACGATCCACGCTGAGGTGGGCCGGGGCCTGACCGTGCGACGGCTGTTGGTTGATGAGCGCCGGCAGCCCGGTCTCCTCATCGATGGCAAAGGCGCTCACCGCCCCCGTCGGTTCGCCCTGAAAGGTACCCAGCTCATTCACAGCATAGAGATAGCGTTGGTCGGCTGTGATCGCCAGGTACGAGGGGTTCTCGGCATCGGTCGACCCGAGCAATGCGAGATCCCCCGTCGCCGGGTCAAACCGGTAGGTGTAGATGCCGTGGCTTCCCTTACCGGTATAGGTACCAACATAGACAAAGACGGATGTTTCTGCAGGTTGAGTCATCTCTTCAGCTCCTGATGGTTGAGTGATTAGCTCCCCGGATGTACAGCCGCCTGTGAGCAGGATGAAGACCGCTAACACGGCCCACAGGCACCACCGCAACGTGCGACGATGTGTCGCCGGGGCCAACGGCTCAAGATTTGTCATATACGCATAGTATATAATGAGATGCGGGACGGACAACCGCACCCTCAATCTTTCCGAAGCATAGCCCGATTCCGAAAGTACACCATCAGGACAGGTGCCCCCTTGCCCAGGACCCACCTACGCGTATACTCTCACTAGAACAGCCGTCGAGCAGATGAAGGAGCCCCTGATGCCATCACGATCGAGCGAACGGCCCAACGTGGTCGTCTTCTTCACCGATCAGCAGCGCTGGGACACCACCGGTGTCCACGGCAACCCCCTGGACCTCACCCCCAACTTCGACCGTATGGCCATGACCGGCACCCACATCTACAACAGCTTCACCTGTCAGCCTGTCTGTGGCCCGGCGCGCGCCAGCCTCCAAACCGGTCGCTATGCGCTGGAGACCGGTGTCTGGCGTAACGGCATCGCCCTTGCCGAGGATGAGCGCACGCTGGCCCACCACTTTCGGGACGCCGGCTACACGACCGGCTACATCGGGAAGTGGCACCTAGCGGATCACCAGGTCGTACCGGCATCCCAGCGCGGAGGCTACGAGAGCTGGCTGGGCGCCAACGTTTTGGAGCATTGCTCAGAGCCCTATGACACCCTGATGTACGACGAGGAGGGGCACGCAGTTCGGCTGCCCGGCTATCGTGTCGATGCACTGACCGATGCTGCCATCCGCTACATCGACGACCATCAGGCGGAGCCCTTTTTCCTCTTCATCTCCTACCTCGAACCCCACCACCAGAACCGCGTCGACGACTTCGTCCCCCCCTCAGGGTGGCGGACGCCCTACCAGAACCGTTGGGTCCCGCCGGATCTGGCGGCCCTTGGAGGCTCAACCCAGCAGCATCTGGCCGGCTATTACGGGATCGTCAAGCGACTGGATGAAGCCCTGGGCCGGCTGCTGGATGCCCTGCGCAGCCTCTCGTTGGACGACGACACCATCGTCCTGTTCACCTCGGACCACGGCTGCCACTTCAAGACGCGCAATGGCGAGTACAAGCGCTCCTGTCACGAGAGCTCCATCCGCGTGCCCACCGCCATCATCGGCCCGGGCTTTAACGGAGGAGGACGGCTCCAGGAGCTGGTCAGCCTTGTCGATCTACCCCCCACCCTGCTGGATGCGGCGGATATCGAGGTACCGGATTCGATGCAGGGCCGCTCCATCCTGCCGTTGGTGCACTGCGAGTGCGGCGACTGGCCCGACGAGGTCTTCCTGCAGATCAGCGAGGCTCAGGTTGGGCGCGCCCTGCGCACACAACGCTGGAAGTATAGCGTCGTCGCACCCCAAAGAGACGGCTGGATCGATCCCGACAGCGATGTCTATGTCGAGGCATCGCTCTATGATCTCGAGAGCGATCCCTACGAACTCTGCGACCTGATCGGCTACGACGCCTATGACGGCGTCAAAGCGGATCTGCGCGAACGCCTCATCCGCCGGATGGTCGCTGCCGGCGAGACCGCGCCCACCATTGAACCGGCCCCGACGCGCCCTAGCGGACAGAGACAGGTACTGGAGAACACAACGCATGAGCGAATCGAGGCACGGGGCCGCAGCAGGTAGTTGCCCATTGCCTGCCGGCATCGAAGCAGACACGGACGGAAACCATCATCTTAGTTATCTGACCTGGGTCAGACGCGGCCTGCAACCGGTCATCGGGCTGCTCGCGCGTCCCTACAAGATCCTGACCACCTATCCGCGCAATGCCCTGAAGCCCGATGTGCTGGCAGGGCTCACGGTTGCCGTCGTCACGCTTCCGCAGGCGATGGCCTACGCGCTGATCGCGGAGCTGCCGCCCGCAGTGGGACTCTATGCAGCCGTGGTCGGCGCGATCGTGGGTGCCTTGTGGGGCTCCTCACACCACCTCCAGACCGGACCCACCAACACGACCTCGCTAATCGCGCTCTCAGCCCTGCTCGCGGTCGCGGCGCCCGGTACGCCGGAGTTCCTCGCCGCAGCCGCCATCATGGCCATCGTTGTCGGGATCATCCAAAGCCTCATGGGCATTGCACGGCTCGGTGTGATGGTCAACTTCATCTCAGACGCTGTGATCGTCGGCTTCACGGCCGGAGCCGGGGTGTTGATTGCTATCGGGCAACTGCGTCATCTGCTGCATCTGCCGATCCCTTCGCTACCCCATCTGTGGGAGACCGTACCCGAGATCGCCGGTCATATCGGTGAGTGGCATCCCGTGAGCCTGATCATCGGTGTGGCGACCATCGTGCTCATCCTGGGACTCCGCAGGATCAGACCCACCTTGCCGTCGACGCTGCTGGCGATGGTCCTCGCCGCCTTGGTTGTCTGGCTGCTCAGGCTCGATCAACAGGGCGTCCGCGTGGTCGGCGAGCTGCCTCGTGGGCTTCCTCCGCTGACCTCGTTCCCGCCGCTGGACCGCCGCTTCGTCGGACAGCTGATCAGCGGTTCACTGGCAGTCGCGGCTATCGCCCTGGTTGAGTCGGTCTCCATCGCCCGCAGCATCTCGGCGCAGTCGGGCCAGCGGCTCAACAGCGATCAGGAGTTCCTGGGTCAGGGGCTAGCCAACATCGCCAGCGGACTCCTCTCCGGCTATGTGGTCGCCGGCTCGTTCACGCGATCGGCCTTGACCCACACAGCAGGGGCACGCACCAGCCTCGCCAGCGCCTTTGCAGGGCTGTTCGTCTTGATCGCCATGGTGGTCCTGGCGCCCTTTGCCGCATTTGTGCCGCTGTCCGCGCTTGCCGGTGTCATCATCGTCACCGCCTATGGGTTGATTGAGCGCCACGAGATCGCACGCATATGGCGCAGCAACCACGGCGACCGCACGATCATGCTCGCGACGTTGGTCGCAACACTTGCGCTCTCGTTGGAGCTGGCGGTCTTCCTGGGCATCGCGCTGTCCATCGTCTACTACCTGCTGCGGACCAGCAAGCCCCGCGTGCGGGTGGTGCTCCCGAGCGACGACTTCCGTTACTTCACGCCGCGCCCGGATCGCCCCTCGTGCACCCAGCTTGGCGTGGTTGAGATCCTGGGTGATCTCTACTTCGGGGCGGTCAACCACATTGAGGAGCGCATTCAGGGGAACCTCCAGCAGAATCCCGGTCAACGCTACCTGCTTCTGCGGATGTACCCCGTCGAGAACTGCGATATCAGCGGCATCCACGCATTGGAGAGCATCGTTCACAGCTACCGCGACCGTGGCGGAGACGTCTACTTCGTCCATGTGCACCGCCGGGTAAGATCGCTGATGGAGGCTACCGGCTTCTACAACTACGTTGGCGCAGATCACTTCCTCGACCCTGACGATGCCATCCCCTTTCTCTTCAACCGTGTCCTGAATCCCGCGATCTGCATCTATGAGTGTCCCGTACGCGTCTTCCGCTATTGCCAGAACCTGCCTAAGCGTCTCGACTTGGTCTGTCCGTCCGCCGAGATCCGCACCCCACTCGAGGATATCCCCACCATTGCGCCTCAGGCGCTGTGGACGGCGCTGCACAGCGCGGCCCCACCGCGCGTGATCGACGTGCGTGAACCTCGCGAGTTCAAGCAAGCGCATATTCCCGCAGCCGAGCCGTTGCCCTTCAGCAACCTCATCGAGCATCCCGAGCAGGTGCCGAAGGACACATCGATTGTCCTGATCTGCCAGGGAGGACGGCGTAGCCTGCGTGCCGCGGCCCTGCTGATCGATCGCGGTTACGCCGCTGTGCATGCCCTGGAAGGCGGTATGACGTCCTGGCAACAGAATCACCTGCTGGTCGCCGTCGACCTGAAGTAAGTGCCGTAGTCCACAAGCAAGGGAGCTAGGCAGACAAGATGAACGAAACCATAGAGACGGGCCACAACCTCGGCCTGGACCTGGTGAGGGCCACCGAGGCCGCTGCGCTTGCCGCAGGCCGCTGGATGGGCAAGGGTGCTGCCGATGAAGGCGATCGTATCGCTGCACAGGCTATGGAGGATGCGCTCTGCCGCATAGACTTTGACGGTCGAATCGTCTTCAGCGAGATTGACAAGCTTGATGAGCTCGCCCCGCTGCATCCCGGTAAGCGCGTGGGAACCGGCCTGGGACCACAGATGGACGTCGTCGTCGACCCGATTGAGGGACGCCATCTATTGGCACACGGCCATCCCGATGCCGTCGCGGTCGCAGCCGCCGCGCCCAGGGACGCTTTCTGGGCCGTCCCTCACGCCGTCTATATGGAGAAGATTGTGGTCGGAGCGGAGGTCGGTCAGGCTCTCGTTCCCGAATGCCTGGATGCGCCGGCAGCGTGGACGCTGGCCCTGGTCGCACGCGAACTCGGCAAGGAGGTCAGCGACCTCATCGTCTTCCTGCTCAGCCGACCTCGCCATCGGGACTTGGTCACCGAAATTCACGCAGCCGGCGCTCGCGTGATGTTCAGATCCGATGGCGATCTGGTGGGTGCGCTCAAAGCAATCCTACCGTCCGGTGGTGTCGACGTCATGATGGGCATCGGCAACTACCCCGAGGGCCTCATCACCGCCTGCGCCGTCAAGGCGGGCAGCGGCGCTATGCTGGGCCGGTTGGCGCCACAGAGTGAGGCCGAGCGTGACGCGCTCCTGGCGGATGGGTACGACCTCCACCAGGTGCTGACCGTGGATGAACTTGTGTCCGGAGACCAGACCTTCTTCACAGCAACCGGCATCACCGATGGGTCCCTGCTCGCCGGCGTCCACTACCATGGGACACGTGCGACGTCGGACTCACTCATCATGCGCGGAGCAACCCATACGCGACGGCGCATCCGGGCCGAGCACAGCCTGAGCAGATCAAGAACCGCAAGGAGCTACGATGACTGAACGCCCGTCAATCCCGAGGGCCTTCCACGTGATGACGAAGCCCCACGGACCTATCTGCAACCTTAACTGTGCCTACTGCTACTATGTGCCCAAGGCACAGCTCTACCCCGAGAGTAACTTCCGGATGTCGGACGAGGTGCTGGAGAGCTTCACCCACCAGTACATCGAGGCACAACAGGTCCCCGAGGTGACCTTTGGATGGCAGGGCGGTGAGCCTCTCTTGATGGGCATCGACTTCTTCGAGCGGGCCCTCGCCTACCAGGAGCGCTACCGACGTCCGGGGACGCGAATCATCAACACCCTGCAAACCAATGGCACGTTGATCGATGCGGACTGGGCGTGCTTCTTCAGAGAGCACAACTTCCTCGTCGGGCTCAGTCTCGACGGCCCCCAGTCGATGCATGACGCGTTCAGGGTCGACCACGGGGGCAACCCCAGCTGGGATCGTGTGATGCGTGGCCTGCGCCACCTTCAGATGGCGGACGTCGAGGTCAACATCCTCTGCACGGTGCACGCGGCCAACGCCGACCATCCGGCGGAGGTCTACCGCTTCTTCCGCGACGACGTGAAAGCCGAGTTCATGCAGTTCATTCCCATTGTGCGCCGTGACAACGACACGGGCCATCAGGAGGGACTGCGCCTCACCCATCACTCCGTCAACGGATCGCAGTATGGCGCGTTTCTGATCGGCATCTTCGATGAGTGGGTGCGCCACGATGTGGGACGGGTCTTCGTCCAGATCTTTGATGTGGCCCTCGCGGCGTGGTCCGGACAGCGGTCCGGCCTCTGCGTCTTCGAACCCACCTGCGGATTGGGCCTGGCGATGGAACACAACGGCGATCTCTACGCTTGCGATCACTACGTCGAACCTCGCTACCGCCTAGGCAACATCATGGAGACACCGCTGATCGACCTCGTCGCTTCGGAGAAGCAGCGAGCCTTCGGTCAGGCCAAGCGCGATGCCCTTCCGCCCGAATGCCTCGATTGCGAGGTGCGCTTCATCTGTAACGGGGCCTGTCCCAAGAACCGCATCCTTGTCACTTCGGACGGAGAACCACGGCTGAGCTATCTGTGCAGCGGGTACAAGAGCTTCTTCATGCACATCGATGGACCGATGCGCATGATGGCCGCGGAGCTACGCAACCGGCGCGCGCCCGCGAACGTGATGCAGACCATCAACGCTGCGGACCTCGCGCTCGAAAAGGCCCTGGCCGCGGCCAACCGCAACGACCCCTGTCCCTGTGGCAGCGGCAAGAAGTTCAAGCAGTGCCACGGGCGACGCGGCTAAGGAAAAAGCGGCAACCGTTGCAAAATCAGATTCATGGTGTATGATGGTGTTGTAGCTGAGGTCGGATCGGCCTGGGCCGGTACCGACGGACATCGCAGCACGAAGTTTAGCTAGGGCCGGGCCGCAAGAGCACCGCAGCCCCACCCGACACCAACAAACCAATTGAGGAGGCCATAGAGATGGAGTTCGAAGGTTACTGCGTCAAGTGTCGTGAGAAGAAGCAAATCGCGGAAGGCGAAGTCAAGGAAACCGCCAACGGACGCAAGATGGCACAGGGAACGTGCCCGACGTGCGGCACGAAGGTCACGCGCTTCCTGCCCAAAGAGGACAAGTAAGCCGGTTTCACCCGCGAACTAGGTTAGCCTAGACCCCGCCCCCGGCACTGACTGCCCATCTGCGGCCCTCTGCCGGGGGCGTGCCTTTGTCCCAAGCTCGACGGAGGAGTGCACGATGTCGACGGATCAACAGCCCGCTCATCTCTATCGGCGCCAGCTTTCACTCATCGCCTCGTTGATCTTCGCCACAGCGCTCTGCGCCGGGTTGCTGGCCTTACGCATCGCCTATACACGCGGCGTGGTGTTCGCCGGCCTGCTGTGGAACCTCTTTCTTGCCTGGGTGCCGATGGCCAGCTCGCTGATTGCCTACAACACCTTCAAACGCCGCTTTGGGCTCTGTACGCTGATCGTGATCGCCTCCACCTTTGCCTGGCTTCTTTTCTTCCCTAACGCCCCTTATCTCTTGACCGACATCATCCATCTGCGGCCCTCTGATGCCCCGGTCTGGTTTGATCTCATCTTGCTGGTGGCTTTCGCGTGGACAGGGACCTTCCTGGGGCTGGTCTCGCTCTATATGATGCAGTCGGTGGTCCATCGCATGGCCGGGACGCTCACGAGTTGGGCCTTCGCCGTGGGTACGCTGGCTGCCGGCAGCTTTGGTATCTACCTGGGTCGCTTCCTACGCTGGAATAGCTGGGACGTCTTCACCCAGCCCCGCGCGATCCTCGCCGATATCGTGCACCGGTTGCGCCACCCCTTCGACAACCCGCAGGTCTTCGCCTTCTCGATCCTCTTCTTCCTGTTCCTGATGGCAGCCTACTGGATGCTCGTTGCAATGATGGAGTTCGGTCGCGAGAACCAGGAGAGACTTGATCGTGTCGATGGTGGGGCGTCATGAGCCACGACCTGCCGATCGACCACGCAACCCTCCGCACGCTGCTCCAGAGGGACTACGGTATCACAGCTCGGTCACTCGCCTACCGTGCCGCGGAATGGTCCGTTGGAGGGTTCTCCATCACCACGGAGGATGGTCATCGCAGCTATCTCAAGGTGCAGGATGCCCACCCGTGGACCTTCGCAGCAAGCTCACGCGACTTCTACCTCCCGCTGATCCGTGAGCTTCACCGGCGCGCGATCCTACGTCACATCTCCTACCCGCTCCCCACCCAGGACGGGCGCCTCTGGACCACCCACGGCCCCTATGCTCTGGTCCTGTTCAACGCCATCGAAGGCGTCACGGTTGGACATCAAGGCATGTCAGACGCCGTCGTGAGCGAGTTGGCCGGTCTCATCGGACGGCTGCACACCTGCGCTGTGCACCGCCGGCTCAGCCATCCGCTCATCGAGACCTTCGCCGTCACCTTTCGAGACGTGCTGCTCTCGGCCATCAGCACGGACGCCGGAACCGGCTCCGGGTCAGATGCGCTTCGAGAGGCGCTTCGGCCTAGAGCGGAGGAGATCAGAGCCGGCCTCGAACGTTTGGCAGCGCTCAAGCGCAGGCTGCAACAGGCGTCACCCCAGATGGTCGTCTGCCACACCGACCTCCACGGCGACAATCTGATGCGCGGCAGCGATGGGCAGCTCTACATCCTCGACTGGGACAATGCCCTCGTGGCCCCCCGCGAGCACGACCTCTTCTTCTTCGTCGGTGACGAGCGGTTCGCGCAGGTCTTCGCTCCGGCCTATGAGGCCGTCGCAGGGCCCATCCGGATGAGTTCGGACGCCCTGCGCTACTACACCTATCGCCGAGGATTGGAGGACATCGCGGATTACGTTGTGCGCATCGCGAGAGGCGACGGCGACGACGATCGCGATCGCCGTGATCTGGCCGACGTGCTGAAGATCCTCGATGACCTGCAGGAGGTCGAAGCGACCGTCGCCGCTATCGAGGCTCGAGGCCCGGCTCGCTAGCGCGCCTTGTGCCTTACCCCGCCAAATGGCGTAGATCATGGCACGCTGATTCGCCCTCGCGATGACCGTCCCCCCACCTACACTGAATATGATACCACCTCATACCTACCCAAGGGGGTGACCACGATGAGTCAACGGGCACGGTACTTGCTGGCTGCGGCGCGCATTGCCCTGGGCTGGATCTTTCTCTGGGCATTCCTCGACAAGCTGCTGGGGCTGGGGCGATCCACCCCACCGGAGGGCGCCTGGATTCGGGGCGGCTCCCCGACATATGGCTTCCTGACCTTCGGGTCGAGTGGCCTGCTCTCCGGTCTCTACGCTCGCATCGCCGGCGCACCGATCGTCGATGCACTGTTCATGGTCGGTCTCTCCGGCCTGGGCATCGCGCTGCTGCTGGGCATCGGCATGCGTATCGCCGGGGTCGCCGGCCCGCTGATGATGCTGCTGATGTGGTCGGCCAACCTGCCGCCGGCCACCAACCCCGTCATCGACAGCCACATCATCTATGCGCTGGTCATGATGGCATGTGCCGCTGCAGACATCGGCAAGGTCTGGGGTCTCGGCGCGTGGTGGGCGGGCATCGTGGGCGAGACGGCGCCCATCCTCGTATGAACACGCCGTTGATCTTCGGCACCGCCGCCAAACCCGTCGCCGTGGGTGACGGCATCGTCATCGGCGGAGGCGCTGTCCTGCCCGAGGTGAAGTTCACCCTGCCTCCCATGCTCATCGAGCCCGCGACCATCGATGAGATACGCGGCATCTACCGCGAGATCGTCACACAGGTGCTGCAGAAGGCCGTGCAGCTCTCGCAGCCCGTGATCGTGCTCGAGTTCGAGCAGCTCTACGAGATGACGCTCGACCCGCAGTTAGGCGCCACGATCACGGCGGACATTCGGGAGGTAATGGAAAGCTTCCGGGCCCGCCACGACCTGCGCTCAGCCCTGCGGGTGACGGTCGCCGATATCCGGGAAAAGACGCGACCACCGCTGATGCGTCGGGGCGACCTTCTCGGTAGTATGCTGGCAGCCTTTGACCGGTGCGCCGCTGCCGGCGCCGATATCCTCTCCATCGAGAGCACGGGCGGGAAGGAGGTCTCCGATCGCGCGCTGTTGGAGGCCGACATCGATGGGCTCACCTATGCATTGGGCGTGCTCGCCCCGCGCGACATGGCCTTCCTGTGGGATCACATCTCGGGGATCGCCCGCGAGCGATCCGTGGTGCCCGGTGGCGACACTGCGTGCGGATTCGGCAACACCGCGATGCAGCTGGCCCACCAGGGGATGATTCCCAAGGTGCTCGCCGCTACCGTGCGCCTGATGACCGTCCCGCGCTCGCTCCGGGCCGTGCTGCACGGAGCAACCGGGCCCCTGAAGGATTGCGGCTATGAGAACCCAGTGGTCAAGGCCATCACCGGCGTCCCGATCTCGATGGAGGGCAAGGCCAGTGCGTGCGCCCACTCCTCACCGCTCGGCAACATCGCCGCAGCCACGTGCGATCTGTGGAGCAACGAATCGGTCCAGCAAGTCCGCCTCCTGGGCGGCTATGCACCGGAGACCTTCGCCGAAATCCTGATCTACGATACCCGCCAGATGAACACGGCGACCGATAGGGGCACGGCGCCGTTGCTGCAAGACATCTTCGTCCATTCGGACCGCGACCTCGATCCTCAGGCCCTGATGCTCGACCCTGAGGTCGTCGTCTCGGCAGCCGGACGCATCGCGGAGCTCGAGAACGATCCCTACGCCCAAGCGGTGTCGATGGCTCACTTCGCGGTGGAGACGATCGAAAGGGCCGTTACATCGCGACAGATGACGCTCGATCCACGCGAGGCGCGCTGGTTCCGACGCATCGCCCGTGCTGTCGACGAGCTACCGGAGAGCGCCACCGAACTCGCCTCGCGGCTGTCACCTGCCTACCACGAACTCTATCTTCCCGAGGAGTATGGATTGGCCTGACAATCGCCGCGGAACCGGCGGATCTACATCTTGCGCATTCGCATACCATTGAGGATGACGATCAGCGAAGCCCCGACATCGGCGGCAATCGCCATCCACAGGGTGGCAATCCCGGCAGCAGCCAGGCCGAAGACGAGGGCTTTCACACCCAGGGCGAGCACGATGTTGGCATGTATCGTGCGCTGCGTTCTCAGGCTGAGCTGCCGCAGAAAAGGAAGTTGGCGGAGATCGTCGCCCATCAGGACCACGTCGGCGGTCTCCATCGCCTGATCCGAGCCGGCCCCGCCCATCGCGATGCCCACGGCAGCCGCAGCCAGGGCCGGGGCATCGTTCACGCCGTCACCGACCATCGCGACGTCGCCGTATTGGGAAAGAGCACGCACCGCTGACACCTTGTCTTCAGGCATCAGATCTGCGCGCACCTCATCAACGCCGACCAAGGCACCGATCGTGTGCGCCACGGCAGCCCCATCACCGGTCAACATCACCATGCGCAGATGCCCACCTCGGCGCAGCGCCGCGACGACCTCGGCGCTCTCGGGTCGCGGCGTATCCGCAACGGCAAGAATCGAGCAGACCTGATCATCATGACAGACCATCATCACCGTCTTGCCCTCGGAGGCCAACCGATCGGCATCCAGGCATACGGCATCCGGATGCGGCAGCGTCCCCTCAACGTAGCGGTGGCTAGCGACCGTGACTTGGCGTCCGTTCACGCGGCCCGTCACGCCCTGACCCCGCAGCAGGCTCACATCCGTCGACGACAACGCCTCGACCTTCTGCGCTGCTGCTTCGGCGACGAGCGCGCGCGCCAAGGGGTGCGATGACTGGGACTCGACGGCAGCCGCGTAGGCGAGCCCTTCGTGCACGTGCGACGTGTCGTCACAGACCTTCAGGTGATCCGTGATCACCGGCTTGCCCTGCGTCAGCGTACCCGTCTTGTCGAAAGCGAAGACGCGGACGCGTCCGAGCGCCTCCAACGTACTGCCGCCCTTGATCAAGACGCCGCGCGCAGCGGCATGGGTCAGCGCGCTCACCACGGTGACCGGTGTGCTGATCACCAACGCACACGGACAGGCGATGACGAGCATCTGCAGCGCGCGCATCAACCAGCCGTGATCCCCCCAGAACGGCTGTCCGAAGAGGAGCGGAGGGAGGGCCGCCACCAGCACGGCGATGGCGGCGACGGTAGGCGTATAGATCCTGGCGAAACGATCGACGAAGCGCTGCACCGGTGCCTGGCGCGCCTGCGCCTCCCTGACCAACTCAACCATCCTGCTCAAGGTCGTGTCGGCGGCGCGTTTCGTCACCTCGACCTCGAGCGCTCCATCGACGTTGATCGTCCCCGCGTAGACCGCGTCTCCCGGTTCCTTGTCAACCGGCATGCTCTCGCCCGTGATCGCGGCCTGATCGAGGGCGCTGCGACCGGACAGGACCAACCCATCGACGCTGACCCGGTCGCCGGGCCGAATCAGCACACGGTCGCCCAGGCGGAGGTCCTCAACCGGCACCTCGTCGAGGCCACCCCCGGCGCCCAATCGCAGGGCGACCGGCGGCACCAGGTCCAGCAAGGTCTCCAGGGCTCCGCGCGCACGCTCGGCGGCGAACCCTTCGAGCGCCTCGCCCAACGAAAAAAGCACGACGACGATCGCGGCCTCGGCCCACTCGCCGATGATCATCGCGCCTGTCACCGCGATGACCATCAAGGTGTTGATGCCCAACCCGCGCGCCACCCACACCTCCTGCCAGGCGTGCCGCGCAACCGGCAGTCCCCCGATGGCAATCGCCAGCGCGAACAAGGCGATACGCACCCCATCGTGAACGCCCACTAAGACGGCCATCAGTCCCGCTATCGAGAGGAGCGCCGCCACCGCCGTCAGGGTGCTTTCAGTGGAACTGAACAGAAAACGCAGGAAGCCGACCACGCCCCCCCGCACCCGCGATGGCGCAGACGCCGTCACCAGCTTGTGCCCTGTGTCGCGGACGATCTTCGCGACTGGCGCGACGTCGAAGTCCGGCAGGTCTGCCCTGAAGCTAAGCATCCCTGTGCCGTGGTTGACCTCCGCCGATACGACACCATCAAGGTGCCGAACCGCAGCCTCGATGCGCCCGGCGCAATCGATGCACGAGAGGCCCTCAATCTTGTAGGTGAAAGAGGTGTCGAGATCCTTGGTTGCCGTTACAGATTCGTTGTGCATAGCTGCTCTCCAGGTTAGATCGACCGGGCATCGGGTGCCCTAAGCGTGTTGGACATGGGCCAGACCCTGCTGAAAGAGGTCGTAGATGTGGTCGTCGTCAAGGGTATAGTAGACGTGCCGCCCCTGCTTGGTATGGGCGACGAGGCGCATCTCCCGCAGCGTCGCTAACTGGTGTGATACCGCCGAATGCGTCATATCCAGAGCATCTGCGAGTTCGTGCACACAGAGCTCCCCACCTGCCAACGCCGCAATGATGCGCACCCGCGTGGGGTCGCTGAGCACCGAGAAAGTGCTCGCCAGCCTCGAGGCCGTCCCCTCATCCAGCATCTCGAGCTCCCACTCGCGGCAGCTCTCCTGGGCTTCGCCTTCGCAGGTAGCATCTTGGTCGACTAACGCATCCGTCATCTCACCCTCGCTTAATATATGAGCGCACGCTCATATATTAGCACCGTCCGGCCCATCTGTCAAGAGACCGTTGAGACGCGAGCCCTGCGATTGGGCTTAGAGATTGCCCGGCGCGACCCCGCGCCTATACTGACCTGTACACGCGGCATGACGAAACGAGGACGTCGATGAACATCTGGCAGACCGAACGAATCCGACTCCGGGCGCTCGAGCCTTCGGACGCCGTCACCTTCTATGAATGGAACCAAGACAGCGACCGTGCGCGCTGCCTTGACTTCGCCTGGCCGCCCCAGTCCTTGGCCTCTGTTGAGGCCTGGGTATCCGAACAATCGCTCAAGGGGCTGGAGAGCGACCGCTACTTCTGGGTCATCGAGACCTTGGACGGCACCGCCATCGGTTCGATCGACACCCACGATTGCGACCCGCGCAGCGGGACCTTTGGCTACGGGATCGCGATCGATCCGCAGCAACGACGACAGGGATATGCCCGCGAGGCCATCAAGCTCGTGCTACGTTACTATTTCGAGGAGCTGCGCTACCAGAAGTGCACCGTCTCAGTCCACAGCTTCAACCCCGCCTCCGCCCGCCTCCACGAACGGCTCGGCTTCACGCTTGAGGGCACCCACCGCCGGATGGGGTACAGTGAAGGTCGCTACTTCGACGTGCACTGGTACGGGATCACCGTCGAGGAATTCCGAACCCATCTCGCTGACGCTTAATCGGCAGAGGAAGAGCGACCCGGGCCGGCAGCGGGAGCCTGAGTCGTTACAGACCGGGAGGCCTCAGCGTCTCACGGGTCGTGCCTGTAGGTCGAGGACCGCTGTCGCCAGGAGGCGCACCGCCTGCGGTAGCGCCGCTTCGTCAAAGTCGAAGGTCGCGGTGTGGTGTCCGAAGCCGCCCAGATCGGCGCCGAAGCCGATGTTCGTCGCCAGTCCACCCTGCTCCTGAACGCGCCGCATCATATACGTGTAATCCTCGCTCCCGCCGCCCTGGTCGGGCACTCTGAGCGAGAGCCCGGGGAGGCGCTCGACCGCCTCGGTCACCCGCTGAGCCAGCGCGTCATCGCTCGTCGCGCTCTCCGCTGCACCCATCGGGCGGATCTCCAGCTCGCACCCATACATCGCCGCCGCGGCCTCGAGCACACGGTTTGCCGCCTCAACCATGTGATCGTTCACCGCTGAGGAGACACCTCGAGTCTCCAGCACCAAGTGCGCCGTGGAGGGGATGACGTTGCGCCCCTCTCCGGCGACCAAGCGCCCGACGTTGATCCGGGTCGCGCCCTCACTATGCCTTGGGATCGCATGCAGGTTGAGCACGGCAGTCGCCGCTGCCAATATCGCGTTCCTGCCGCCATGGGGACGTCCGCCTGCGTGTGCCGGCTCGCCGGTCAGGAACGCATCGAGCTTGGTGGTGGCAAGAAAGCCACTCTTGCCGGGAACCACCTGGCCGACGGGCCAACCACTGTAGAGGTGCAGGGCCAGCATCGCATCCACGCCCTCGACGACACCGGCTGCCACCATCGCCTTGGCCCCGCGAACGCCCTCCTCAGCAGGCTGGAAGACAAACCTAATCGTGCCGCGAAGGGTGGTGCGGAGTTGACTGAGCACCGACGCCAGGCCCAATCCGATCGCCGCATGTCCATCGTGACCGCACGCGTGGGAGGCCCCGGCGTTGATGGAGGCAAAGCCTTCGCGGTAGGGACGATGATACGCCGACCGGCTCTCGGTAAGGTCAAGGGCGTCGATGTCAAAGCGCAGTCCGATCGTCGGTCCCTCACCGTTCGACAAGGTGCCGACCACGCCGGTGAAACCGCCTCGGACGGCCTCGAGGAAAGCAGGATCTCCGCCTTGAAGCTCGGCACGCCGCCAGCCGACCTCCAACACCTCGTCGGCGGGCAGGCCCATCCGTGTAGGGGGATCCACGACCTCACGCCCCACCGCCACGTCCAGCCCAAGGTCCTTGAGACGACGCGCGATGAGCGAGGCCGTGCGGAACTCCTGCCAGCCCGTCTCCGCATATCGGTGGAAGTCGCGACGGTCGGCGACCATCGTCTCGGCGATCTCGTCCAACGCGACATCGAGTCGAGCGCGAAGCGTCGATGACATGGGCGACAAGGGCTCCCCTCCGGCATCCTTAGCGCTCATCGCTCACGGACTCCCTGGTCGCTGTTACCCCAAACGGCAGACCGTTCCACGCGATCACCTTCCTTTCTCACATCCACCCGGCTGGTTCAGACCTGAGCGTCGCACGAGGTCGCAAGAGGGCAACCACCGCAGACGGAGCAATCATCAAGCTGGGCTTCAGGCGCCTCGTGGACGTGATCTGAGGGCGCCGGCTCAAACAGCACGATCTGCCGCAGCACCTCCAGCATCTCATCCGCATCCTCGCAATAGTAGACGCCACCCCAATAGAGGGTGCTGCCAACCGGCATCGCGGCCCATTGCGCGAACTCCGCGTCAACACCTGGCCCCCCCAGCAGCAGGGGAACTCGCAGACTTCGCCGCACTAGATGCGCGACAAGGGCCTGAACCGCTCCCCTGGCTTGGCGATGCTCAACCCAGACGACCAGAGCCTGAGGAGTCAGATCGGCAACGTGAGACACAACAACCGGCGCGGCGCGCACGCCGAGATGCTGCACCCGATGCCCGGCCTCGACCAGCACCGCCCGCCACGGATCACCCGCGGCATCCCTGTCGCCCGGCAAGGTCGCCGTCATCATCAGGCGACCGACCCCGTCAGGGCTCGTCGACGTCTCTCCGCTGCTGACCATGTCCTCAGACTGCATCGTGCCCTCCTTCACCATTCGGCTGCTATCATAGCACTGAAGCAACGCCGGTCCAACCGCAGGTTGGAATGCCTCCGGCTTTGTGGTATCATCTCTTCGCTGTCACAATGGCAGCCTGTCGCGCCCTTCCGGCGCTCACCGACAGCACAGTCGCACCACGGCGCCGTCCGTGACTACCCGATGAAGGAGCACATGTGTTATGAAGAACATCGCGCTGATAGGCGTCGGTTACGTGGGATTGGTCAGTGGCGCGAGTTTTGCCGATCTCGGTAACAAGGTCACCTGTGTCGACATCAACGAGGAACGCATCGCCAACCTCAATCGCGGCATCATGCCCATCTTCGAGCCCGGGCTGGAGGAGCTCACCCGGCGCAATGTCGGAGCAGGCCGCCTGATCTTCACCACCTCCTACGAAGAGGCGCTCAAGGACGCCGACTACGTTTTCATTGCCGTCGGCACCCCCTCCGATGTCGACGGACAGGCCGATCTCCGGTACGTGCGCATGGCCGCCGAGTCGATCGCCGACACGATGGATCACTATCTGATCATCGTCAACAAATCCACAGTGCCCGTCGGAACGGGGGATTGGGTCGCAGAAATCATGCGGAGTCGGCGACCGGATGTGCCCGACTTCGACGTAGTGTCGTGTCCTGAGTTCCTGCGTGAGGGATCCGCCATCACCGACTTCATGAATCCCGATCGCGTGATCCTTGGCTCGACCAATCGCGACGCCGCGGAGAGCGTCGCCCATCTGCACCTACCCTTGCGAACCACCCTGATGATCACCGACCTCCGCACCGCCGAGATGGTCAAGTACGCATCGAACGCCTTCCTCGCCGCCAAGATCTCGTTCATCAACGAGATTGCCAATATCTGTGAGGCCTTAGGGGCCGACGTCAAAGAAGTCGCCTATGGTATGGGGCTCGACAATCGGATCGGCCCGGCCTTCCTCGACGCGGGGCTCGGCTGGGGAGGTTCATGTTTCCCCAAGGACGTCAAGGCGCTGGCCTCGATGGCCGAAGTGGAGAGCCGCCATCCCCATCTGCTCCACGCCGTGATGGATATCAACCGCGATCAGCGGCACGCTCCCATCCGAAAGGTCGAGGCCTTCCTCGGGCGCGACCTGCGTGGCAAGGTCATCGGCATCCTCGGTCTGGCTTTCAAGCCCAACACCGATGACATGCGCGATGCACCCTCCATTGACATCATCCGCAATCTGCAGCGTCGGGGCGCCATCGTCCGCGCCTACGATCCCGTCGCGGCGGCCAAAGCCGCCGAGATCCGCGACGACGTGGGGATGGCAAAGAGCGCCGAACAGCAAGCCGAAGGCGCCGATGCACTGATTCTGGTCACGGAGTGGTACGAGTTCAAGAACCTCGACCTAGCCCGAATTCATACGTCGATGGCGCAGCCGGTGCTGATCGACGGGCGCAACGTCTACGATCCCGGCAAGGCCCGCGACCTAGGATTCCAGTATACGGGCATCGGGCGCGGGTACGAGGGACGCGGTGTCCCCCATCCGCTGGACGAGACCGAGACGCACTAAGGTCGATGGATTCGTCAACACAGCCACTCGACGCCCCCCGCCAGGTCACGCTGGGCAACGGCCTGCGCCTCATTGTGCAGGCTATGCACACGGCACCGGTCGCCAGCTTCTGGATCTGGTATGGCGTGGGGACCCGGAACGAACACGAGGGCATCACCGGCATCTCACACTGGACCGAGCACATGCTCTTCAAGGGCACCGAACGGTGGCCTGCGGGGTCAGCTGACCAACGCATCTCCCGCGAGGGGGGGATCTTCAACGGACTGACCTGGTACGACTTCACGACCTTCTATGAGACCCTGCCTGTGGAGAAGCTCGCCCTCGCCCTGGACATCGAGTCGGACCGTATACGACGCGCGTGCTTCGCGGAGGAGGACGTCGAGTCCGAGCGGACCGTCATCCTGAGCGAGCGACAGGGCAGCGAGAACTCCCCGCTCTTCCTTCTGAGCGAAGAGGTCACCTCAGCAGCCTTCCGGGTTCACCCCTATGGTCACGAGACGATCGGGCACCGCTGCGATCTGGAGGCAATCACCTGCGACGATCTCCAACGCCACCGTGACACCTACTATGTGCCCAACAACGCCGTCATCGCCATCGCCGGCGACGTCGACGTGGACGAGATCTTGGACCAGGTCGAGAAGGCCTTCGGCGACGTACCCCGGGCAGAGGAACCACCTCCGGTGAGGTCGGTGGAGCCGCCCCAGCGTGGTGAACGCCGCGTGGTCGTCGAGGGCGCCGGGGAGACCCATTACTGCGACATCGCCTACCACATCCCCGCCGCGACGCATCCCGACTTCCATCCCCTGACCGTTCTCAACGCGATCCTATCGGGCGGGTCAGGTTTTCTGGTGGGCCGGGGCCACATCTCCAACCACACCAGCCGGCTCTATCAGGCTCTGGTCGAAGAAGAAATGGCGGTCGACATCGACGGCAGCCTCACGCCGACCATCGATCCGGGCCTCTATCGTCTGTCGGCGACCCTGTGGCCCGGCGTGGATCCCGCCGACACGGAAGCGCAGATTGAGCGCGAGATCACGCGGCTGCGCGACGAGCAGGTCTCGGAGCAGGAACTGGAGAAAGCACGCCGCCAGGCAAGAGCGCTCTTCGCCTACTCCAGTGAGAGCATCTCAAATCAGGCCTTCTGGCTTGGCTTCTCAAGCGTCTTTGCTGACTATCCATGGTTTGTGACCTACCTCAACAGCATCGAAGCCGTCACGGCTGACGATGTCCGTCGCGTGGCGCAGACCTATCTCAAACCGACCAATCGGACCACAGGCTGGTACCTAGGCAACGGTACCATGTAGACACGTCATGATGACTACACCAAAACGCTCACTCCCGGGACCGGACGACACGCACAGGCATACGCTGCCGAATGGATTGACGATCCTCGTACGCGAGAACTTCGCCAGCCCCGCCGTCGTCGTCAATGGGTATCTGGAGGTCGGGGCCGAGGATGAGCCCGCAGGGCAGCATGGACTGGCGGGCTTCACCACCGATGTCATGCAGCGCGGCACCCATCGGCGCGGGTTCAATGCCCTCTATGAGGAGGTCGAATCCATCGGTGCGGGCTTCGGCATCAGCTCCGGCACCCACCTAACCTCGTTCGGCGCCAAAGGGCTGGCGGAGTATCTGCCCGTGCTCCTGGACATCCTCAATGACGTTCTCCGCTCACCCAGCTTCCCGGCACGCCAGGTCGAGAAAGTACGCACCGAGATCCAGACCGACCTGCAGGAGCGTGCGCACGACACCCGCCGCCTCGCCAGGCTCGCATTCTACGAGTTGGCCTATCCCAACGACCATCCCTATCATTGGAGCCAGATGGGATATCCGGACACCATCACGGCGATCACGCGCGAGGATCTGACGGCCTTCTACGAGACCTTCTTCTCGCCCGAGAACATGGTCATCGCGGTGGTGGGCGGCATCGAGACCGAAGCCGCCGTCGAGGCGATCGAGCGGATCTTCGGCGATTGGCAAAAATCCCGTCCGCCCCGCACATCTGCGCCGCCGCCGCCACGCCTCCTCGCCTTCAAAGAACGCCGGCTCACAGTTCACGACAAGACACAGAGCAATATGGTTCTCGGGTGGCCCGGACCCTCCCGCAGCCATCCGGACTTCATCCCGTGCTTCGTCGCCAACACGATCCTCGGCGTCTTCGGGATGTACGGACGCCTGGGAACTCGCGTGCGCGAACAGCACGGCCTCGCCTACTACGTCTACAGCCGCCTCGATGGGGGTTGCGGACCGGGCCCTTGGCGCATCATCGCGGGCCTCGACCCGGCGAATGTCCGCCAAGGCATTGAACTCATCGAGGATGAGCTCCGGCGATTAAGGAAGGACCCCGTTTCCCATGACGAACTCGAGGACACGCTCTCATACCTCACGGGAAGCCTGCCCCTCTATCTGGAGACCAACGAGGGCGTGGCACGCTCCCTCGTCAACATCGAGCGGCATCAGCTGGGGCTCGACTATCTCCAGACCTACGCGGCGTTGATACGTGCCGTCACCCTCGAACAAGTGCAGGACGCCGCGCTTCGCTGGCTGGATGTAGACCACTACGCCCTCGCCGTCGCCGGGCCCGAAATGCCCGCCTCGCCGGTCGACACGATCGAGGACGACCGATGAACTTGGCCACCGGCGTCGACCTCGTCGAGATCTCCCGCGTGGCACGCGTGCTTGATCGCTACAGCACACGCTTCCTGAGCCGCGTCTACACACCGGACGAGATACGTTTCTCCAGAGGACGACCGGCAGAGTTAGCGGCACGCTTTGCCGCCAAGGAGGCGGTCTCCAAAGCTCTCGGCGTTGGGATGCGGCTGATGTCACCCATCGGCATCGGCTGGCTGGACGTCGAGACGCTCAACCACAGGAGCGGTCAGCCCTTCGTCTCGCTGCACGGACGCGCTGAGAGCCTCGCCTTCGAGAAAGGTCTGAACACCTGGTCGATCAGCCTCAGCCACGACGGGGGCGTTGCGATCGCCTTGGTGGTTGCACTCGGGATGGCTTGACGACAGACCCGGGGAGTAGAGAAGAGGGGCTATGCGAGCAGTCGTGCAACGTGTATCGCGCGCTTCAGTGAGCGTTGACGGCGAAACCGTCGGCGAGATCGACCATGGGCTCCTAGTGCTCCTGGGCGTCGCCGAGGGCGACACCGAGGCCGAGGCAGCGTGGCTGGCCCACAAGGTAGCCAATCTGCGCATCTTTGCGGACACCGAGGGCCGGATGAACCTATCGGTCAAGGCCACGGGCGGCAAGGTATTGGTCGTCTCCCAGTTCACGCTCTGCGCCAACACCCGCAAAGGGTTCCGGCCCTCATTTGTGCCTGCCGCGGCGCCCAACGTTGCAGAACCCCTGGTCGAGCGCTTCATCGCCGCCGTGCGGGGCGAGCGGGTCGCCGTTGAAACGGGCATCTTCGGCGCGCACATGCAGGTCGCATTGGTCAACGATGGGCCGGTGACGATCCTGCTGCAACGCGAACCAGAGGAGACCTAGGAGGCCCGAATGGACAGGGATAACGCACTGCGGGCTTGGCTGCTCTTCGACAGTGGCCTGCCCACTCTACGGTCCAAGGAGTTGCTGCGTGCCTGGCAGGCCTCAGGCATTGCGGTAGATCAGGCGATGGCGCGGCTGCCGGCGGCAGCGCCACAGCTTGGGCTCTCGTCCTCCGAGGCACGGCAATTGACGGAAGCCTATGCGCGCCACACCCCACCGACTGAACCAACGGTCTCCGCGATCAACTGGGACGCTCCCTACTACCCGCCGGGGCTCGAGACGCTCCCGCCCAAACTCCAACCGGCGCTTCTCTTTTACCGCGGTGACGCCGACCTCCTTAGCCGCGTCCTGATCTACCTGCCCCCCAGCGAGCTGTCGGACGATGATCGCGAGAGCGTCCGCGAGGTGGTGAGCCTCTTGCTGGGTGAACACCTCCTCCTGGGCGTCTACCAAGACAGCCCCCAGGCATCGATTGTGCTGGAGGAGTTGGCGACGGCTGAGGGTGAGATGCTGCTCTTTGCCCGGTCGGGGTTAGGCTCCGATCAGGTCCTCCCCATCGTTGCCGACGACCCGCTTGCGGCCCGCGTGCTTATCCTAAGCCCACTGCCCCCTGATGTGCTGCCGCAGCCCGCCTGGGACGCGGTCCTCCAGCAGGTCGCGCTGGCTGCCGCCGATCGCGTGGTCCTGACCGGGCGCACGCTGGAGACAACCCTCGAGGCGCTGGACAGCCGTCCCAGGGCGACGATGTCCCTCTCTGCTGTTCCGACAGGCCTGACTGAGCACGACAAACTTCCTGCCCACGCGGTCCTGGCGTCATCGCCTGCGGACGTCCTCACGTGGGTTGTGGACGCGAATCTGCCGATGGAGACCGCGAGCCACAGCGATTCTGCGCCCTACGCAAGCGCCGCCCCGCATTCGGTGGACGCCTTCGGACTCGAAACACCCGATACCGCGCCCCCTCCGTCACCTGAGCAGATCATCGACATCCTGAAGAAGGGTGGCACGATTCCCGAGGCGCTCCGACGTCGCTTGACGCGCGACCCCTAGCTCAGGGGCCAACCGCGGGCCCGCCTAGGGCATACCGACCAGCTCTACCGCGTCGATCTGATTCCACCCGCCGGTCCGCGATTCATCCAGATCGATCCGCACCGTCGCCACGGGAAGGGGAAGATCGGCGACACGAACCACCAGCATCCCCGGACATGGCTCGGCCTCGTCGACACCTTCCCAGACAACGTGGCCCGTACCCTCAACGTCGAACAGAGTGACACGTGAGATCGCCCCACGACCGTAGGTCTGATAGACCCTCACCTCCAGCGCGTTGACGGGCTTCGGATAGGCGAGCTGTAGCCACTCTACACCGTTACCCCGCGCCGACGCCCAGGCCCGGGGGTCGTCGGCACACAGATCGATCTCAGGCGCGCCGACGGCACGATTGGGGCTCCAGTCGGGAATGCCGAATGCGGAACTCGCCGTTGCTTCGTTCGCCCATTGTGACAACACCTCTGGCGTCGGCGTCGTCCGGACCACGAAGGAACCGTCGATCCAGCCACACGCCGTCAGCCAGAGTGCCAGGCCTAGTCCCACCCACGCTGACGTCATCCGCTTAGCCATGGCCCCATTGTACCATGCGCCTCAAGACCCGTCCGAGGCCCGCTTCCGGGAAGCTCAACGAGCCCCCCCCCCAACCCGGCGCGACCTCGGACGCCACACCCCCCACGACACCACACCGCTCCGAGCTTCCCGGAAGATCAACCACGAGCAGCCTCCTACAGATCACAACGGACCTTAGCCCAGGAGACTCAAATTGCGTTGATACGTGGAAGGCCACTTGACATATGGCTTTTTGAGTGCTAGAATCATGATGAAACAAAATATTCCTCAGTAGACTGGTATGCACCGCGATTGCCCTAGCCGTCTCCGAGGATAGGTACTTAGGATAGCGTGGGGAGGATAACCATGTTTAAGGAGCGAATTCGAGAGAACTACGACGATCTGACACCTGGATTCCGTAAACTCGCCGACTTCATGATGGACAGCACCCTGGATGTGGCCTTTCTGACGGCGACGGAGCTCTCGCGTCGGGTCGGCGTCGACCCCGCAACGGTCGTCCGCTTCTCCCAGGAGCTGGGCTACTCCGGCTTCCGCGAGCTTTCGCGCGAGATCAAGCGCTACGTTCGGGATCGCGTCACATCCTCTTACCGCAAGGTTGAGGAAGCCGGTTCAACGGAAGAGATCCTCCGGGGCTTGGTCGAGAATGCACAGCAGAACGTCGAGTACTTCGTCACCACCGATCTGGCCACCGTGGTCGATGCCGTGAACACCCTCAAGGACGCCCGCGTCATCTGGTGTACGGGTGAGTATTCCGGGTACAGCATCGCTGAGTTCATCGCCAAACAGATGACGAGCGGTGGCCTCAATGCCCTGGTGTTCGATCCGAGTATGGCCGGCACGGCCACAGCCCTGACGCGGATGGTAGCCGGCGACGTCCTGCTCACATTCGCAGGCAATGAACCCAGCATCGACGCGGGGTATGCGGTCCGACTGGCTAAGGACATGGGCATCAAGACGGTCACCATCTCCGGTTCCGGCGTCGCGCTTCCTGCACGGATCGCCGATGTATCGATCATCGTGCCGCACAAGAGCCCCGCAGGCGTCGCGTCATTCGGCCCGATGATGGAAGTCGTCAGCCTGATTTGGGAAGCGCTGATGACGCCCGGCACCGACGAGACGAAGGCGCGGGTTCAGGCACATCAGGAGCGTATGGGCGATCTGCTCAAGCTGAGGTCCGAGACCCCGGAGTACGAGGTTGCCGGGCCCCAGAACATCTGGCAGGACAACGTCCGGCAGGGTTAAGGCGTCCTGTCGCCGGCACGGCAAATCGGGGTCGCGATCATCGACACCCTTTGCGCCACTCCGTGGCCGCTCGGTCTTGGGGAACACGTCACCGGGCGATCAGCAACACAGCACAACGTCAACACATCATACGAGAAGAGGAGGCCGAACGTGTTTAAGGAGCGCATTCGTGAATACTATGACGCCCTAACCCCTGGCTTCAGGAAGCTGGCGGACTTCATCATGCAGAACACACTGGATGCCGCGTTCCTGACCGCAAGCGAGCTCGCGCGCCGTGTCAACGTGGACCCCGCGACTGTGGTGCGATTCTCCCAGGAGATCGGATATTCAGGTTACCGTGAGCTCTCTCGGGAGATCAAGCGCTACGTGCGCGACCAGGTCACCGCGACCTATCGCGAGGCGAAGGAAGCCAAGACCGAGGAGGACGTCATCAACGTCATTCTCGACAACACCCAGCAACAGCTTCAGCACTTCCGCACGACAGAGACACAATCCCTCGCGCAGGCAGCTGAGATCCTCAAGGGCGCCACCCGTATCTGGATCACGGGCGAGTTCACCTCCTACGATATGGCGGCCTACCTCGCCAAGAGCCTTGACCCAACCGTCGGCATTCCCGCCGCCTACTTCCAGCCGAGCATCTCGGAGACCGCAGCCGTCGTGGCGCAGATGAACGAGGGGGAGGCCCTGCTCGCCCTCGCCATTGGTATCCCGGGCCTCGACACGGGCTATGCCGTGCGTATGGCACGCAAGAAGGGGCTGAAGACCGTCTGCATCACCAACTCGGGCACCGTGCTGCCGGCGCGGGAGGCCGACGTCACCGTGATCGTCCCGACCAAGAGCCCTATCGCCGTGGCGAGCTTCAATCTCTCACTGCTGATGGTGGGGGTGATCTGGGAGTCGCTCGTTGCCGGCGAGGTCGAGCTCACGGCGGAGTCCTTCACCAATGTACACGCCAATATGAGCGAAATCCTTGAGTTGCGCGCAAATACCGCCGACTACGAGGTTCAGACGCCGGAGGACGTCTAGGCGTCCTCCTCCCCGGAGACCTGATGACCGGGCTGCCGACCCAGAGGATCCGGCAGCCCGGTCGGTCGCTAGCCGCCCATCACCAGCCGTGCCAGGAGGACCACCACGGAGGATAAGCCGTAGACGATCCCGGCGACGACCGCCATGCCCAGCACCCCAACCAGGGCGTTGAGCCAACGTGAATCCCGCCGGGTTAGTCTTCGTCCGGCAGCCTCCAGGTTCTCTACAGCGCCGATCAGGCCGCCGATCACCGCGCCCCACATCACGTGGCGGATCGGGTCGCCTGCAATCCATCCGGCCTGACGTGCCCACGCCGAGAGCACCCATGCCACGGCAGCCCCGATGAGGGCCCCGACGATCTGCCTACCCCAGGTGTCAGGGGCCGGCCTTTCAGGTCGCTTCTCGGACTCCACTCGTTTCGGATCTGCCATCTCTGCCTCCCCTTGACCGACTGACCATCCAACCATTCTACGGCTTCTCCCCACGTTGGCAAACGTCGGATCACTGAACCATGCTATACTGCCCCCCACATGATGACGCTCAAGAAATCCCGGAGTCGGGCTGGGTCGGCACCTCTGTGGGCCCTCTGTCTGGCTTTCTCGATCCTGGTCCTTCTGCACACGCACTTCACGCCCATCTTCGAAGCACCGGATGAGGTCTGGCACTATGCCTACGTGCGCTGGCTTGCCCTGGGCCAAGGCCTCCCCGCACTCGACAACGACGCAAGCGGTGCCAATCAGGAGGTCGCACAGCCCCCTCTCTACTATCTCGTCGCTTCGGTGATCAGTCGTCCGCTCAGCGAGACGGAGCTGTCGGCCCTGATGCAGCACAATCCGGGCTTCGGTTTCCAGGCCCCCGGCACCTCCGCAGACAACAAGAACATGCTGATCCACGACGAGAGCACGGCGTGGGCCTGGACCGGCTCCATCGGCGCCATCCGCGCGACGCGCGTGACCTCTTGGCTCTTCGGCCTCGCCGCGGTGCTCGCCACCTGGGCGTTGGGCTATGAGGTCACCGGAAGCCGGCGCTGGGCCTTGGTCACGGCAGCGCTCGTGACGTTCCAGCCGCAGTTCGTCTTCATGTCGGCCGTCGTCAGCAACGACAGCGCGGCAACGGCACTGGCGACCGTTGCGCTCTGGCTGGCCTCGCGATCGCTCAACCGTCGCCCGACGCCGGCAAGCGCCCTGCTCTCCGGCAGTGTGGCGGGCCTCGCGATCCTCACCAAGGTCAGTCTGCTCCCGATCGTCGCCCTACTCGGCGCCGCTCTCATCTGGGGTGCGCTTCAAGGGGATGGGAGCTCCCGACCCCCCATACGCCCGACGCGCATCATGCTCATAGCGGGGAGCTACCTCGCCACCGCAGCCGTCGTCGGGGGCTGGTGGTACCTGCGCAATGCGCTGCAGTTCGGCGATCCCCTGGCGATGATGAGCCACACCGACACGCCGTGGGGACGCGCCGCCCCCGCCACGCTGACGCAGTTGCTGGCGGATATGCCTCTGCTGGCGCGCTCCTTCTGGGGCGCCTACGGCTGGGGACACGTGCTCTGGCCTGATGCGATCTACGCCCTTCTGTGGACCTGCGCCCTGCCGCTCCTGGCGGTCGCCATAGGTCGCCTCGGTCGTGACTGGGTCGCCTTCTACCGTCGCCCCAGCAAACAGCACGATCCGCTGCGAACGCAGGCGCGGATCGGGATTGGGCACTGCCGAAAG